>CALLYK010000513.1 GCA_937858365.1 uncultured Isosphaeraceae bacterium
CTCGGCGGCGGCCCGTTCACGCTCGGCGGCGTGGAGCCGCTCTTGCACGCCGGCCAGGTACGACGCGACCCGCTCGGCCACCGCCAAGGCGTCGCGCGGACGCCCTTCCGGCAGCGGTGCTAGGCAGTCCTTCGCCAGCGCCACCAACTCGGCGTCGGCCCCACAGGCGTCGAGCCGCGCCAGGGCGTCGGCCGTGTCGCCGCGCGCCGCCTTGCGGACCACCTCGGCCGAGGTGCGGCCGGTGAACGACGGCGCGCCAGTCAGCACCTCACACAGGATCGACCCCAGCGCGAAGACGTCGCAACGCTCGTCGAGCACGTCCGTCTCGCCGCGCGCCTGCTCGGGGGCCATGTAACTGGGCGTGCCCAAGATGGACCCGGCCCGAGAAAGGTCGGCGTCCGAATCGCTCCGGGCGGTGGCGATGAGTGTCTCCTCGACCTTGCCCGCCTTCGCGTCATCGGACACTCCGCCGCGCGGTAGGACCTTCGCCAGGCCCCAGTCCATCACCTGGACCTCGCCGAAGGCCCCCACCATCACGTTCGACGGCTTCAGGTCGCGGTGAATCACGCCTCGGGTGTGGGAGTAAGCCATCGTCTGACAGACGGCCTCGAAGATGGGGAGGAAGCGGGGCAGGTCCGACGCCGGGTCCGGCCGCTGGGCCAGGAGATGGGCCAGCGTGTGCCCCTTGACCAGCTTCATGCTGAAGAACGGGCGGCGGTCAGCGAACGTGCCGAGTTCGTAGATCGGTACGATGCCCGGGTGCTGGAGCTGCCCGCCGATCTGCGCCTCCTCCACGAATCGTCGCACCATCTCGGGCCTGTCCCCGAGGTCTTCCCGTAGCACCTTCACGGCCACGTCCCGGCCCAGGTCCGGGTCGCGCCCTTTCAGCACCGCGCCCATGCCGCCGCGCGCGATCTCGCCGTCGATACGAAAGCGAATCGACGCATCCGGCGCGTTCACAGGCCTGACGATCGGTGAGGGCGTTTCCTCAGGACTGGTGTCTTGAAGCAACACGCGCGGCATCGGGCCGGAGACGACGCTGATCGTGTCGAGCACTCCAGCGAAGGACTTCAAGCTGGTCTCCCCGGCCATAACGACCCCGTACAAACAGCGGGGGCAATGCCCCTCGGGGGCGTCCGCGGGTAATACGCTCCGGCAGTGAGCACAAGTCCGGGTCGGCGCCATGGCTCTTCCCCCACGTAGCGAGATCGTCCTCATCATGATGACGATTTCGGAGGCGAAGGTAACGCCAATGCCCAACGATATCATCCCGCCAAGGCCGCGAAGAGGTCTCGAATCTCGTCCTCGACGTCTCCCTCGACCGCGACCGTGCGGGCCACCTCCTCACGCACCAGGGCGCGATAACGCTTTCGCAAGCGCGACGCGGCCATCTTCACGGCGGGCACGCTCAGGCCCAAGGCGGCCCCGATGTCATCGTAAGAGGACCTCCCGCGACCGTCCGTCAATGTCGGCCCCAATTGGTCGAACAAGGCGGAACGGCCCGCTCCCGCCTCGTCGGCGCGAAGGCGTTCCAGCGCGATGCGAAGCACCTCCAAGGCCCAGCCGCGCATGAAGAGACGGTCGGCGGTCTGTTCGTGAGTCGGTTCGGCCCTGAAGCGCCATTCCGCCCGAACACTGCTGATCGAGACGACTGACACACCACCACCGCGCTTCAGGGCGGCGTCGCGCTCGCGGTCGTGGGACAGATAGTGGCGGCAAGCCGCGAGCAGGAAGCTCCGAAAACGCCCCCGATTCGGGTCGGCGACAGCGAGGCCGCCGCGTTCGAGAAGGTCGGCGAAGAAGCCCTGCGTGAGGTCGGCCGCCTTGTCGGGGGAGTGGCCCTGGCGACGGATGAACGCATAGAGAGGATACCAGTAGGCGTGTGCGAGATCTTGAAGGGCCGCACGCCGCGCTGGGTCTAGCGAATCGCCCGCATGGGCAACGCGGGACCAGGAGGTCGTTGGGAAATGACAATCGCCGGTTGTCATACGGTGACCCTCCATCGACTCGCCGATGCCCACGATGACGACGGCCCTCGCGATTGTCCAGGGTATGGGCATTCATTTCACGGCAATTTCCAGATGTGCTTATTACTTATATCATACTCCGAACACTCAAATTTCGACAGTTCCCTAACGGGCCTTGGTGCGCCGCGCCTCCGTCCTGATGGAATCTTGATGTCGGCAGGGCCGATCTTGATACCCCTTTGATGGAGACCCTGGTCCAATGGGAAGCGAGAAACGAAACGTTTCGGGAGTTTCCATCGTGGACGTCCTTTGGCTCCTGGCGATTACCGTCTTCTTCTTGGGCTGTGGTCTGGCGGTCCGGTTGATCCATCAACTCGGTTCGGAGGGTTGATCATGGATTGGACAGAAGTCCTCGCGGCGTCGATCGCGGTCTTGCTCGCGGCTTATCTCCTCGTGGCCCTCCTCAAGCCCGAGGTCATCTCATGAACATGTTCGATTGGCTTCAACTCATCTTGTACGTCGGTGCGTTGGGAGCGTGCGTTCGCCCGCTCGGGGCGTTCATGGCGCGCATCTACGAGGGCCGGCCGCCCCGCTTCATCGGCTTCACGCGACCGATCGAGCGCCTCATCTACCGCCTCGCGCGGGTCGAAGAGACGACCGAGATGGACTGGCGGCAATACTCGGCCTCGTTACTCGTCTTCAGCGTCCTCGGGACCTTGGTCGTGTACGGGCTTCAGCGGCTTCAAGCCTTCTTGCCCTTGGACCCTGAAGGACTCTCCGCGGTCTCTCCCGATTCGTCGTTCAACACGGCCGTCAGCTTCGCCACCAACACGAACTGGCAGGGATACGGCGGCGAGAGCACGATGAGCTATCTCACGCAGATGCTCGGACTGACGGTCCAGAACTTCGTCTCGGCCGCGTCGGGCATGGCGGTCCTCGTCGCCTTGATTCGGGGGTTCACGCGACACACCGCGGCCACCATCGGCAACTTCTGGGTGGACCTCACACGGGGCACGCTTTATGTGCTCCTGCCGCTCTCGTTCGTCCTCGCTCTGGCGCTCGTCTCGCAAGGGGTCGTCCAAACGTTCTCCGCTTACCCCGAAGCCACGCTCCTGGAGGCGACGACGGCGCCGGACGGCACAATCATCGCAACGCAGAAGGTCGCCGTTGGACCGGCCGCTTCTCAGGTGGCCATCAAGCAACTCGGCACGAACGGCGGCGGCTTCTTCAACGCGAACTCGGCCCACCCGCTGGAGAACCCCACCCCGCTCTCAAACTTTTTGCAAGTCCTGGCGATCCTTCTCATTCCGGCGGCCCTGTGCGCGACGTTCGGCGAGATGATCGGCGACCGCCGTCAGGGCCGGGCCTTGCTGGCGGCGATGGCGATCATCTTCGCGGCCATGTTGGCCCTCGCCCTGTACACCGAGTGCCGGGGCAACCCCGCGCTGAACGACCTGGGACTGGACCAAAGCGCGGGCAACATGGAAGGGAAGGAGGTCCGGTTCGGGTCGGCCAATTCGGCCCTCTGGGCGGTGGTGACGACGGCCGCCTCCAACGGTTCCGTGAACGCGATGCACGACTCGTTCGCGCCGCTCGGCGGTCTCGCGGCGATGTGGCTCATGCAACTGGGCGAAGTGGTCTTCGGCGGAGTCGGCTCCGGACTTTACGGCATGATCGCGTTCGCGCTGATCGCCGTCTTCATCTCGGGACTCATGGTGGGACGGACGCCGGAATACCTCGGCAAGAAGATTGGCGCTTTCGAGATGAAGATGGCCTCGCTGGTCGTCTTGCTGCCTTGCGCGACGGTCCTTGTTGGCACGGCGCTCGCCGTCGGGTTGCCTCAAGGCCGCGCGGGTGTGGCGAACCCAGGCCCACATGGCTTCAGCGAAGTGCTTTACGCCTTCTCCTCGGCCTCGAACAACAACGGGAGCGCCTTCGCGGGCCTGAGCGCGAACACGCCCTTCTACAACGGGACGCTCGGCCTGGCGATGCTCATCGGCCGCTTCGGCGTGATGGTCCCGATCCTGGCGATCGCGGGCTCGCTCGCGGCCAAGAAGCACGTTCCCTCCGGCGCCGGCACGTTGCCGACGCACACGCCCTTGTTTGTCTTCTTGCTCGTCTCGGTGGTGGTCGTGGTCGGGGCGTTGAGTTTCTTCCCCGCGTTGGCGTTGGGGCCGATCGTCGAACACCTCATGCTCCCGGCTTGATCGAGGGGACCGAACGATGACCGATAGTCTACGCGGCCCGCGGACCTTCGATCGCAAGATCGTCCTCGAAGCGGTTCGCCACGCGATTCTCAAGCTCGACCCACGAACGCAATTGCGCAACCCGGTGATGTTCGCCGTCTATCTGGGAAGCATGCTCACGACGGTCCTCTGGTTCCGGTCCCTGGCCGCCCCGTCGGGCGAATCGTCGGCCTTCATCCTGAGCGTCAGTATTTGGCTTTGGTTCACGGTGCTGTTCGCGAACTTCGCCGAGGCGCTCGCCGAAGGACAAGGCAAGGCCCAGGCCGACAGCTTGCGGAAGTCGCGCACGCAGGTCACCGCGCATCGGATCGTGGAGCGGCAGGCGGGAACGACCGTCGACGTCCCCGCACCCGAACTGGTCATCGACGACCTTGTAGTCGTGTCCGCCGGCGAGGTGGTCCCCGCCGACGGCGAGGTCGTCGAAGGGGCCGCCTCCGTCGATGAAAGCGCGATCACGGGTGAGAGCGCTCCGGTCGTTCGAGAGAGCGGCGGCGACCGCAGCGCCGTCACCGGCGGCACGCGCGTCATATCCGACCGGCTCATCATCCGAGTCACGACCCTTCCCGGGAAGAGCTTCCTCGACCGGATGATCGCCATGGTGGAAGGGGCCAAGCGTCAGAAGACGCCCAACGAAATCGCCCTGGCGATCTTGCTGGCGGCGCTCACGCTGGTCTTCCTCCTGGTGGTCGCCACGTTGCCCGCTTACTCGCGTTACAGCGTCGATGCGTCGGGGCAGGGGGCGACCATTACGATCACGGTGCTGGTCGCCTTGTTTGTGTGCCTCGCCCCCACGACGATCGGGGCCTTGCTCTCGGCGATCGGCATCGCCGGGATGAACCGCTTGAGTCGGTCCAACGTCATCGCCATGTCGGGTCGCGCCGTCGAAGCGGCGGGCGATGTCGATGTGCTCCTCTTGGACAAGACCGGCACCATCACCCTCGGCAATCGCCAAGCGACGCGCTTCCTTCCCGTCGACGGTGTCTCCGAATACGAGTTGGCGGAGGCCGCCCAGTTCGCCTCAATGGCCGACGAAACGCCCGAAGGCCGCAGCATCGCCGTGCTGGCCAAGAACCGTTTCGGCCTGCGCGGACACGAACTCCAAGGGACCGTTCATGAGTTCGTCCCCTTCTCGGCGAACACGCGCATGAGCGGAGTCAACCGTGATGGCCAGGTCGTCCGCAAAGGCGCGGCCGACGCGGTCGAGGCCCACCTCCGGCAACTCGGAGGGACCATGCCGGAAGCGCTGAAGGGGGTCGTGCGCGAGATCGCCCGCAGCGGCGGCACCCCGTTGGTCGTCAGTCGCAACGACCAGGCGCTCGGCGTGATCGAGCTGAAAGACATCGTGAAAGGGGGCATCAAAGAGCGCTTCTCCGAGCTTCGCCGGATGGGCATCAAGACGGTGATGATCACCGGCGACAACCCCCTGACCGCGGCGGCGATTGCGGCCGAGGCCGGCGTGGACGACTTCCTCGCGGAAGCGACCCCCGAGGCCAAGCTCGCCCTGATCCGCGATTATCAGAAGGGCGGACGCCTGGTGGCGATGACGGGCGACGGCACGAACGACGCCCCGGCCCTCGCGCAAGCGGACGTCGCCGTCGCCATGAACACGGGCACGCAAGCCGCCAAGGAAGCGGGCAACATGGTCGATCTCGACTCGAACCCGACGAAACTCATCGAGATCGTCAACATCGGCAAGCAGCTCCTCATGACCCGAGGGGCCCTCACCACGTTTAGCATCGCCAACGACGTCGCCAAGTACTTCGCGATCTTGCCGGCCGCCTTCGCCGCGACCTATCCCGTCTTGAAGTCGCTCGACCTGATGCGCCTCTCTTCCCCCGCGAGCGCCATCCTTTCCGCTGTGATCTTCAACGCGCTCATCATCATCGCCCTCGTGCCCCTGGCGCTGAAGGGCGTGAGCTATCGACCCGTCGGCGCCGCTCAGTTGCTGCGCGACAACCTCCTGGTTTACGGCCTTGGCGGTCTCATCGTCCCGTTCGTTGGGATCAAAGCCATCGACCTCATGCTGTCGCTTTTTCTCTAATCCCAGGCATCCTCGCTAAGATTGGATGACCATGATGAAAGACACCTTCAAGACCGCCGCCATTCTCGTGGCAACCTTCACGTTCTTGACGGGCCTCGTCTATCCGATCGCCGTCACGGTCATCGCCCGCGTCGCGTTTCCCTCGGCGTCGTCGGGAAGTCTGGTCGTCCGCGATGGCAAGACCATCGGTTCGTCGCTCATCGGACAGTCATTCACAAAGGCCGAGTACTTCCACGGACGGCCTTCCGCCACATCACCCGTACCTTGCAACGCCTCTTCGTCGAGCGGCTCGAACTTGGGTCAACTCAACCCCGCGCTAAGAGAGGCCGTTGCTGGGCGAGTTGACTTTCTTCGCCAGATGGACCCGAACTTAACGGTGGTGCCCGTGGACCTCGTCACGGCCTCGGCGAGCGGACTCGACCCACACATCAGTCCGGCTTCGGCCAATGCCCAGGTCGCGCGCGTGGCCAAGGCACGCGGGAAGTCGGAAGATGAATTACGCAAGCTCGTGGCCCTTCACGCCGAGGGGAGACAGTTCGGTCTGCTCGGCGAACCGCGTGTCAACGTGCTCCTTCTCAACCTCGCGCTGGACGAGGCGAAGTTGCAACCATGAACGACCAGCGACCCGATCCCGACGCCTTGCTCGAACAAGTGCGGGCCGAAGAGGCCAAGAAGGGACGCGGTTCGCTCAAGATCTTCTTCGGTTACGCGGCGGGCGTGGGGAAGACCTACGCCATGCTCGAAGCGGCCCGAAGGGCCGTCGCGGCTGGACGCGAGGTCGTCGTGGGTTACGTCGAGCCCCACGGTCGGCTCGAGACGATGGCCCTGATGGCGGGACTCGAATCGATCGCGCCTCGAACGATCGAGTACCGAGGCATGTCACTCCGCGAGTTCGACGTGGACGCGACCCTCGCGCGGCGGCCCGAACTCGTCCTTGTGGATGAGTTGGCCCATACCAACGCCGAGGGGGGACGTCACACCAAACGATGGCAAGATGTGGAAGAGCTGCTCGAAGCGGGCATCAACGTTTGGACGACCCTGAATGTCCAGCATATCGACAGCCTCAACGACGTGATCGGCAACGTGACCGGAGTGACCGTTCGCGAGACCGTGCCCGACCAAGTGTTCGACCGCGCCGATGACCTGGAACTCGTGGACATCACCCCCGAGGAACTGATCGGTCGCCTTCGGGCCGGCAAGGTCTATGTCCCCGAACAGGCCGAGCGTGCCCTGACCAGCTTCTTCCAAAGGCCCAACCTGGACGCCCTCCGGGAGTTCTCGCTCCGTCAAGCGGCCCGACGTGTGCAAACCGACGTCGAGTCGGCCCGGCGAAGACGATCAATTTCTGGTCCCTGGGCCACGGCCGAACGTGTGCTCGTTTGTGTCGGCCCCAGCCCATCCACGGCGCGCGTGATCCGGACCGCCAAACGCATGGCCGCGGCGCTTGACGCGCCCTTGGTCGCCGCGTCGGTGGAACGCGCCGGCATGAGCGTGGACCGGGCCACCCGCGAGCGCATGGCCGGTCACTACCAGCTCGCCGAACGCCTGGGCGCGGAAGTCGTCACGCTGACCGGCGAGGACGTCGCCGCGACCCTTCTCGATTATGCAAGATCGCGCAATGTGACGAAAATCTTGATCGGTAAGACCGAAAGACCCCGCTGGCGGCGATATCTCTTCGGTTCCATTGTGGACGAGATGCTCGAACAGAGCGGAGACATCGAAGTCTGCGTGGTGCGGGGCGAAGGCGAACCCGCCCGTGGTTCGCGCACCCAGAGAAGCGTTTCGCAAGGCGAGAAGGCCCCCTATTTCCTCGCCTTGGCAATCGTCGGGGCCGGGACCATCGTCGCGACCTTCTTCGAGCGGGCCGGCTTGAACGAGGCCAACATCGTCATGGTCTTCCTCGCGTCGGTCGTCGTCGTGGCCGTGCGCTGCGGACGCGGGCCGTCGATCATGGCCAGCCTGATCGCCGTCATCGTCTTCGACTTCGGTTTCGTCCCGCCCCGTTTCTCGTTCGCCGTGGCCGACACCGTTTACGTCCTGACCTTCATCGTCATGTTGTCGATCGCGCTCCTCATCAGCACCCTCACGGCGCGGCTGAGGTCCCAGGTGGACGCGGGGAAGGTCCGTGAACGACGCCTCCTGTCCCTCTATGAATTGGGCAAACAACTCAGTTCGATCTCCGGCGCGACCTTCCTGTCGGCGGCGGCCGGGCGGAAGGTCGGCGAATTGACGGGGGGCGAGGTCGCGATCTATCTCGGAGCGCCGGGCGACGCGCCAGAACTTGTCTACGGTCGGAAAACGTCGATCGCGCGGCACCCAGTAAGCGACCCCGCCGCCCGTTGGGTCATCGAGCACGATCAGATGGCCGGCGCGCGCACGGACACTCTCCCCAATGCGATCGCCCTCTTTCTGCCCTTGATTTCGTCGCAACAGACGCTGGGCGCGATGGCCGTGAAGGCCGAGCACATCGACCAACTGCTGGGTCCCGACCAGCGCCGTCTCCTCGAATCGTGCGCGAGTCACCTGGCCCTCGCCCTGGAGCGGGACCAAATGGCGCTGGCCGCTTCCGAGGCTGTCCTCCAAGCCCAAACCGAGCAGGTCCGCAGCTCGCTGCTCAGCGGCGTCTCGCACGACCTCCGCACGCCGCTCGCCGCGATCGCCGGGGCGAGCAGCGGCCTTCTGGAAAACGACTCCTTCGACGAGCCAACGCGACGACAACTTTTGGAGACGATCGCCGACGAGGCCAACCGACTCACGCGATTGCTCGAGAACATCCTCCAGATGTCGCGCCTGGAGCTGGGCGGGACGACCGCTCGAATGCAGTGGAACATCTTGGAGGAAATCGTCGGCTCAGCGGTGGTCCGCACGCGACCGGACCTGAAAGACAAACGGGTCTCGGTCTCGATGCCGGCCGACCTGCCTCTCATCTTCGTGGACGGTTTGCTCCTCGAACAACTGTTCGTCAACCTGCTCGAAAACGCGGCGCGACACACGCCCCCGGAAGCGGCCGTGTCGATCACGGCGCGACCCGCGACCGGATGGGTTGAGGTGACCGTGGCCGACGAGGGACCGGGCTTGCCGCCCGGGTCCGAAGAGCGCGTCTTCGAGAAGTTCTATCGCGCGGGCCCGAGCGCCGACTCCAGTCGAGGCAGCGGCCTGGGCCTGGCCATTTGCCGAGCCATCGCCAAGGTCCACGGTGGGACGATCCAAGCGGCGAACCGACCTGGGGGCGGTCTGGCGATCACGTTGCGTCTGCCACTGCCGAAAGACGCCCCGAGCGTGGGGGCCGAGGCGGAATGAAAAACGCCAAGCTCGCCGGGGAGATATGTCCGTGGCCCACGACAATCACCTGCTTCTGATCATCGACGACGAGATGCCCATCCGCCGCTTCCTTCGCGCCACGCTTTCGGCCGAGGGGCATCGCGTGGTCGAGGCCGACTCCGGCGCCTCCGGGCTGAAGATGGCCGCGCAACAGCCGCCCGACCTCGTCATCCTCGACCTGGGTTTGCCCGACATGGACGGTCTGGAGGTCTTGCGTCGCTTGCGCGAGTGGCTGACGGTCCCGGTGCTCATCCTCTCGGCCCGCGACCAGGAACAAGAGAAGATCGAGGCCCTGGACGGTGGCGCCGACGACTATTTGACGAAGCCGTTCGGCGTCGGCGAATTGCTCGCGCGCATTCGCGCGGCGATGAGGCACGCCCATCAAGGCACGGGGGCGACCGCCGTGATGGCCGTGGGGGACCTTCACGTCGATCTCGCGACGAGGACCGTCACTCTCGCCGGGGAGCGTCTGACGCTCACTCCCCTCGAATACAAACTGCTCGTCACCCTGATGAAGCACTCGGGGAAAGTGCTCACGCACCGGTTTCTTCTCCGGGAAGTGTGGGGACCGCACGCGACGCGCGAGAGCCACTATCTCCGTGTCTTCGTCGCGGGCCTGAGGCGCAAACTGGGAGACGACCCCGCCCGATCACGCTACATCTCCACGGAACAAGGGGTCGGCTATCGCTTCGCGACCGAGTGAGGATCCGGGCTCGGGGAAACCTATTTCAAGAGCTCGGCGACGGCGGCCCAAAGGGCCTCCCATTCTTGACGCTCGGAATCGGGGAGCTTCGCGAGGGCCTCGGGGTCGCGCACGCCGGCGAGGTCCGTGTCGTCCTTCCAGTGTTGCAAGACTTGCCGGACGGCTGGCCGCGATTGCGGCTGTGTTTCCAACAGTTGGGACCAAGCGGCGAGCTCGGCCTTGAGCCAGTCGAGGGCTTGTCGGCGCAGCTTGGCTTTCGCCTCCCCGTCGGGCGGGGGCTCGTCGTTTCCCTGACCCGTGGCGGCCAGGGCGGCCGAACACGCGGCGTTGTAGCGGTGCTGCTCCCGGCGGTCCTCGCCGATCCGCGGGTCGGCGCGGAGGGCTTCCGACCAGAGTCTCGTCGACACGCGGTATCGATTCGCCTTGTGAAGCAACGGCGCCAGGGCCAGGCGCTCGGCCTGGCCGTTCGGCTCGTATTCGCCGCGGAGGACGGCCGGAACGAGCTCGGCCAGCCTGACCAATCCCTCGGCCTGCCGGACCCAATCGGCTGAGGGATAGGGCCAGTCAGATCGCTTCGACCCCAGTTCGTGCCCGCGGCGTAGCTGGGCCAGCGCACCGACATGGTCTCCCTGGCGCCGCAGGACGTGGCCGAGGTTGCAGTGGGCCTCGGGAAACGACGGGGCGAGGCGGATCGCCTCGCGAAATGCGTCGGCGGCCTCATCGAGCCGGTTGAGCCGCATGAACTTCAAGCCGAGGCCGAAGCGGTGCGACGCGACGTCGGGACACAGTCTCACCGCCTCTCGGGCCTCGGCCAGCGCTTCGTCCATCCGCCCTTGCCGCTCCAACGCGATGCCCAAATTCACGTGGAGCAACGCCTCCCCCGGGGCGACCTCCAGGGCGCGGCGGAAAAGCGCCTCGGCCCCGGAGAAGTCCTCCTTCACGTTACAGAGCAAAGCGCCGAGGCTGCCGAGGACCTCGAAGCTGTCAGGGGCCAGCTCGAGGGCCCGGCGATATTCGGCCACCGCCTCGTCAACCTGTCCGAGCACCTCCAACCCTTGTGCAACCGTGTTGCGCGATCGGGCGTCGTCCGGCGCCCTTCCGGCCGCCTCGCGGACTACCTCCAGGGCCTCCGCGTTTTTCCCCTGCCTGGCGAGAGAGCGCGCCAGGTTGATGGCGACCGTGGTCTCGGCCGGGTCGAGACGGAGCGCCTCACGGAACTCGGCGATCGCCTCGTTCAGCTCGCCAAGCTGGGCGAGGGCATTAGCCAGCCCTTTGTGCGCCTGGCCCATCTCGGGGGTCCGCCGAATTGCCTCGCGATACCACGGTACGGCCCCCGCGTGGTCCTCCTTGCGCGCGAGGGCGTGGCCGAGGTTCACGAGGGCCGTGGCGTTCTCGGGATCGAGCCGGATCGCCTCGCGCAGCTCGGCCTCAGCGGCGGCGTGGTCTCCCTTCCGCTCGCTAAGGGCCGCCCCGAGGTCCTCATGGGCCTTGGCCAGGCCGGGTCGCAGGCGGATGGCCTCGCGCAGCTCCGCGAGACCCTCATCAACCTCGCCGACCTGGACCAGGGCAAATCCCAGATTGACGTGGACTTGTGCCAGTCCGGGCTGGCGGCGCAGGGCCTCGCGGAGCGAGGCGATGGCGTCCCGAAACTCTCCCCGGCGGACGAGCAGGCGGCCGATCTGACCATGATCCTCTGGGTGGTCGTGCCCGACGGCCTGGCGCGCACGGATGGCCACGACCGCGTCATCGAGCTTGCCTTGTCCCTCGAGGGCGAGGGCCAGGTTGAAGTAGGCCGCGCAGAGGTCCGGCTTGAGCTCGACCGCCCGGCGGAAGCACGCCTCGGCGCCGTCGTGCTCTTTCAGCACGTCGTTGAGGAGCAGCCCGAGCCCGTGATGGGCCCAGGGATCGTCTGGGCGGCGACGGATCGCCTCGCGATGAATGGCGAGGGCACGCTCAGCCACCTGCTCGGCCTCAGTCTTCGAACCCCGAGCCGCCAGAAGCCGCGCGTAACATCCGAGGTGCCGCCCGTTGTCGGGCCGGCGCCTCAGAAGGTCGCGGAAGACCAACAGGGCCTCGTCGTATCGCTGGGAGAGTTCCAGGGCGTGGGCCAGGTCGTGCGAGGCCGTCTCGGGGCTGACCGCGCGGGCCATTGAGAGCGCCCGGAGGCGCTCGTCCCGCCTCGCGTCGTCTGTCTGCTCGATCAGGCCGGCGATCGACATGGGGACCAGCACATCGCCCGGATGCACGGCCGAGGCCCGCTCCAGGACCGCGATCGCAGTGTCGGTGTCGGCGCCCTTCAGGGCATTGGCGAGCAGCGCCAAGCTGGCTGGGGCCCAGGTCCTCGCGTCGGCCTGGGCAACGAGGGGTCTGAGCCGCTCAAGCCTCTGGTCCTTGTCCTCGATCAGGAGGGCCGCCCGGAGAGCGTCGCGATCGGCTTCCGGGTCCGCGGCGCGGGCCGCGGCGATGGGCCCGCGCCAGGAAGCGTCTTTCGAACTCCTTCCCCTGCGGACGATCGCCCAGTCGTCGAGCGCCGCCACCAGGGCCGATGCCACCGCCGGGGGCCTCAAGGCGATCCGCTTTCCGACGGCCGCCGGGTCTTCGAGGTCGACGTCCAGCCCGGCGCCTCGGAAGGCCTCGGAATAGGCGAGGTCGCTACGGTCGCCGTCGAGGTCGTCGCCCCGGGCACTTCGGATGTCGACCAGTGTGTCCAGTAACTGCCGGTCCTTCCCGGCGACACTCAGTCCCTCTTGCAGCTCGCGGCGGAGCGCGGCCGCCTCGGTCCGTCCCTCGACCTCGTCGCCGAGCCGGTCGAGCGTGTCGATCGCCTTCTCCCACCGAGGGACCTCGTCGGCGTGCTCACGCGCCTGGTCTCGGAGGAACGAGACCTCGGCCAGGAGCTTGTCGACACGCGCGGCCGCCGCCTGCCTCTGGTTTAGGACATAGGTGAACGTCAAGCCCCCGATGGTGGTGAGGGCCAGCAGCGACACCGCCAAGCCAGCCTGGAACCGCCTCGCCTGGCGCTCGGCCCTTGCGCGTTCGTTGGCCTCGGCGGCGGTCTTGACGGCCTCCTCGGCCCGGGCGGACTCGCTCGCCTGGGCGATCTCGGCCAGCCGCAGCCGCTCCCGGACACCGGTCAGGTAGACGAGCACTCGATCGGCCACGACTCGCGCGTCTCGCGGGCGATCGTCGCGGGCGACGGCCAAGCAGTCGCGGGCCAGCACGATCAACTCGCCGTCGGCGCCGCACGCATCGAGGCGCGCGAGGGTATCCGTGGTCTGCCCAAGTCCAGCCTTCTTGATGATCTCCGCCGAGGTCCGCCCGATGTACGCCGGGCACCCGGTTAGCACCTCACAGAGGATCGAGCCTAGGGCGAAGACGTCGCAGCGCTCGTCGAGCCGGTCGACCTCTCCCCTCGCCTGCTCGGGCGCCATGTACGAGGGCGTGCCGAACACGGAACCGGCGCGAGAGAGGTCCGTGTCGTGCCCACGACGAGCGGTCTCGACCACGGTCTCCTCGGCCTTGCCGGCCCGGGCATCATCAAAGGCCCCGCCACGAGATAGGACCTTGGCGAGTCCCCAGTCCATGACCTGGACTTCGCCGAAGCTCCCCACCATCACGTTGCTCGGCTTCAGGTCGCGGTGGATCACTCCCCGCGTGTGGGCATAGGCCATCGTCTGGGCGATCGCCTGGAAGATCGAGAGAAAGCGCGGGACGTCATCGGCCGGGCCCGATCGCTGGCGGAGCAAGGCGGCGAGGGTCTGGCCCTTGACCAGCTTCATGGCGAAGAAGGGCCGGCGGTCCGCGAACGTGCCCAGCTCGTAGATCGGCACGACGCCCGGGTGCTGGAGCTGCCCGCCAATCTGCGCCTCCTCCAAGAACCGGCGGACCATTCCCGTGTTTTCGCGCAGGTCCTCGCGCAGGACCTTGATGGCCACCTCTCTTCCCAAGTCGGGGTCTCGCCCCTTCAGGATGGCCCCCATGCCGCCGCGGGCGATCTCGCCGTCGATCCGATAGCGAACCGTCAGCCGCCCTTCTTCGGACGGCCTGACGATGGGCGATGGCCCCTCGCCAGGCGTTGTGTCCCGTAAGAGCACGCGGGGCGCGTCGCCGATCGTCTGGGCGATCGTCTCCAACACGCCGGCCGAAGGCTGATCGACGGTCTCATCGACGGAGGACCCGCCCATCACGCGACCCAATAAGCAGCGCGGGCAGTGGCCGCCGGGGGCGTCGTCGGGCAACGGAAAAGCGCATCGGGGACACAGGGTCGGGCTCGCCATCGGTAGGTCCTCCAAAGTCACGGGGACTTCGCCTACCTGATGGTGACGATTTCTCGCGTGGAAGTAACACACTTTTTTCGTTGTGTTCAACCGCGCAGCAATGCAACGCGGGGCGCGTCGAACGACGTGCCCCGCTTGGTCCGAGGGTCAGGGCACCGGGCCTTGCAGCTTCTCGACCTGCACGCCCTGAGGCGCCGGCGCGTTGTAGCGGTCTTCAAGTCGCTTCATCTGTCGCATCCGGTTGTCGAAGTTCTGCCCCTTGATGTTGGACTCGAGCGATTGCTCCACTTGCTGCTCGCCCGCCGCGCCAGGCGCGCCCGTCGCCGGCGCGGGCGTCGGGGTCGGCGTCGGTTGGCCGACGTACTTCGTGCCTCGGTAGAAGGCGTAGCGATTGCCCGCCTGCCGAGCCACCGTCGTCACCTGACCGCGCACTCCCTCGGCAACGAACGAGCCTCGCAGGTCGGTCATGCCGCCCAGGAAGTCCGCGTTGTCGCTGCCGATCACCTTCACTTGCACCTTGGGCACGAATGCCTTGGTCCGAGCGTCACGCACGATCACGCGCACGCGACCGGCGTCCCCCTCTTCCAAGACCTGCATCTCCAGCGGCGAGACCAAGGCGATCCCCGACGTGTAATGGTTGTCGCCCCGGACCATCACCAAGTAGGCCCCTTCCTCCTCAAGAGGCAGCGCGATCTCCTGAGACTTGTCCTCGAAGTCGGCGCCGTCTCCCAGCTCCACGTCCTTTTCGACCAGCGGCGTGATGCCCGCCAGGTCGATGCCCGTGATCCCGTCGAGATTGCGCCGCGTGAGGTAGAGTCGCATCAAATCCACTTTGTATGCCTTGATGTCAACTCGGGCGATGTTGCGGTACTCCAGCTTCACGCCTTGGGGTCCGTCGGCGGCGTCGGCCTTGGGCCCGTCCAACGGGACGGCCCGCAAGCCTTCCGCGGCGGCCACGGCCAGTTTGGGTCGAACGACCGTCACTTCGGGCAGCTTCAACTCCTCGCGCGTGAGGGCCTTCACCGCGCTGGCGGCGTCGGTGAACCGATCGGCCACTTGCTTGTAATAGGCGACCGCCTTGCCCGGCTGACGGCGGGCGTCCCAAATCTGGCCGAGGATGTACAGCGCTTGCCACTTGTTGGGACTTGGCTGGTCAACGCCGTTGGCGTCTTTGTACATCGTGTTGGCGATCTTCTCGGCCACTTCGACCGCGCGATCGTGCTGCCCCAGATTGAAGCGACCCAAGGCCTCACTGTACTGGAAGCTGTCTTGGAAGGTGCTCTTGGGATAGAGCTCCGCGAACCGTCGCGCCAGCGAGACGACACTCTCGAAGTCCTCCAGTTCCAGGGCCGAACCGACCAACGCGAGGCTAGCCTCATCGGCCACCGGGTCCTTGGGCGAGAGCGTGAGGAACGTCTGGGTCAGGCGGATCGACTGGAGCAACAAGGCCGAGCGCGAGACCTCGGCGGCGGCCATCTCCTTGCGGAGGGCCGGGTCGTCGAAGGCCCGCTCGGCCAGGTTCGCAACGACTTGGGCCAGGCCGAAGAAGTCGCTCGTGATCGAGGCCGTCTCGGGATAGCTCCGCCAGAGGTCGAGCAGGTAGGCGACGGCTTGCAGGGGCTTGCCTCGCTGGCGCAGCACCTCGCCGACGCGCGCGTCTTCGAGATAGCTCGCCTCGGCAACGGCGCGCCAGACAAGGAAGGCCCGCTCGGCCTCCCCCAGGTCGCGATAGGCCCGACCCACCACGAGGATTTGCTCGAACGGGATGATCAGTTCGGGGGCCTTCTCCTTGAGCACCTCGAAGAACCGCACGACCTTGTTGGCGTCGTAGTGGCGAATCGAGGCGACGAGGAGCATCCGCGCCGTGTCCTTGGCCACGTCGTCGCGCAAGGTGTAGCCACCAAAAAGCTCTTCAAGCGCCTTGGCGGCGACGTCGAGTTTCTCGGCGTCGAAGAGGGCCTTGCCCCGCGCGTAGAGTTCGTCGGGGGTCGGCTTGTAGGGGTCGGTCGAGACCTCACCTGGGGCAAGGACCTTCATCGACCCTTCGGGGCCGACGTGCGATCGTCCGGGGTCGTAGGCCGAGCGGATTTCGGTCGGCAGGGCGCGGTAGTCGCCCGGTAGATAGCCGTAAACGTCGTATCGGATGCCGCCGGGCCACTGGTCGGGGGCGAAGTAGAACGATAGGACGCCGTCGTTCTGTTCGAAGTAGCTCGCCTGGGATTGCACCGAGCCTTCAACCAAGGTCGCGCCCGCCGGCAGGTGGTCTTGCACCACGATGAAGTCACGCTCCCAGGCGGGTTGACCCGCGCGCTGAATGCGTGTGGCGTCGATCGCGACACGGGCGCGGCCGCCCAGTCCCACCTGACTCACCTTGTTCTCGAAGATCGTCGGGTTCACCGACACGCTGAAGCCGGAAGCGAGCGGCTTGCCGTCGAGTTCGGGCTCGGCCGCGAGATAGACCCGACGGTCGAGGAGCATCGTGCGATTGGCGCGGTCCTGGTCGGCCTTGAAGTCGCGGGTGAAGCCGGTGAGCATCACCGCATATCCGAAGGTCCCGCGGCCTTCGATGTCGAAAGTCACTTTGTTCTTGTCGGCGGCCTTCAGCACCTTCCGCGGTACGCGAAGGACCTTGCCTTCAGCGTGGCCGATCACGTTGGTCTTGAAGACCTCGGTCTCGTTCACGCGGACGACCAGGGAATAGCGGTCCTCGGCCGTTTGGGCCTTGCCGTAGTAGAGCGAGAGCGCCGCGAGCGCGGCCCCCTTGGCCTTGTGGGGGGCCCATATCGTGCCCATCCGGTGCGCGTTCAGCCAGGCGACCGCTTGTCCGAGGGCCTCGGCCTGCGGGCGGGCCCGCGCGATCGCGAACGTGGCCAGCGCGGTTGCCTCGACGGCGTCGCGGCACCATGGGCTGTTCGGACTACCATCCCAATAGCGGCGCGGCGGCGAGCCCGGCTCGGCCGCTTCCGTCTTCGACTTGGGAAGCAAGACGCCCACCACCTCGTCGGCCAGCGCGCCGCGATCGAGGTTCGAGAAGGTGAGCGAGAGATACGCCAGGGCCACGCTGGACAAACCCTGACGCAAGCGGTTCAGCGCGTTCGCCTGCTCGAAGCTCGCCTTGCGGCGGGTGCTTAAGGCGTGAAGGACCGCCGCTCGCGTGTCGAGGTCGCCGCTGTCGATCTTGGCGAACTCACCGGCGAGGTAGTTCGCGGCCTTTTCGGCGGCCGAAGGGTCGGGCAGAAGGCCCAGCGGTTCCGCCGACGCCAGCGCCCAGGCGACATGCGCCGACGTGAGGCGATCGCTCGGGCGCTTGGTCTGACCAGGCACCCAGGCCCAACCACCGTCGTCGTTTTGCGACGCGGCGAGTTCCGTCATGGTCCCGCGCATCCGATCGGCCAGGCGGGCCGCCTCGGGAGCGTCGCTCGCGCGGGTCGACCGGAGATAGCTCAAGGCCGAAGCGGCGGCGAGCAGGTCGCTCGCGCGGTCCGCGGTCGTGTGCGGCGCGGGCGGCAGGAAGCGGGCCGATTCCGCGCGGTGGATCGGGTGGGCGTCGTGCCCGAGCGCCAGCTCGATCAACATGCGCCGTGTTGTCGGGGAAACGGTGATGAGCATGTCGGGCCCTTCGTAGACCCGACCGCCCGGCAAGGCGACGAAGACGGTGGCGTCGTCGCTCGTAGTTCCCGAAGCCGACGCGATCGCCTGGCGGCCCCACGGGCGAACCGGCACTTCCATCGTGATCTCGTCGGCCGAATCGCCGCATTTCGCCGAGAGCGTCAGACGCGCCGAGTCGCCCCCCGTGATCTCGAAGGGGTCGAACAGGACCTCCTCCACGCCGTCGGCCTTGAGTTCAATCGTCTTGGGCATCACCTTTTCGGCACCGCCCGCGTAAGCGGAGAGTCGGACCTCGGCGCCCCCCTTCACGCCTGAGTGGTGGAGCCGTGCCAGGAAGCGCGGCTTGTCGCCTTGCGTGAAGGAGGCGGCCAATTTCAGCTCGACGAAGAAGTCTTTGCGGACGGCCAGGTCGGCGGTGGTTTGACCGACGAGCGTGTCGGAGCCGCTGACGCCTCGCGCGGTGAATCGGTATTCCGACAAGGCGGAAGGGGCCATCACCTTGATCGTCGCCTTGCCGTCCTTGTCGGTGACGACGGAAGGGGCGTAGAAGGCCGTCTCAACATACTGTTGTCGAGGCGCCGGCGCCCCCTGTCCACCCATGCCGCCGCCAGCCATCCGACGACCGGCAACTTCCGACCTGGCCAAGACGCCGGCGCGGGTGGCCGACCTCCCTTTCGCCTCGGCCTTCTTGTCGGCCCGTTCGTCCTCGCCCAGCGCAAAGTCCTCAACGACACCATCGTCACGCCCCAGCGCCTCCTTGAAGCGCATGGCCGAGGGCTTGCCCGCCAGGGCCCCGAAATAGACCCCCTCGCTTTGATCTCGAACCGTGCCATCTTGAAGGGCGTAAGCCATCTGCTGGTTGATCGCGCCAAGTTCGCCGCGCGGGTCCATTCGGTTACCATCGAACGAGTCACTCGACACGATCGCCCTGTCGTGGGTAGTCACGACGGGCCTGCCGCCGCCGCCGCCCATCGGTCCGCCTCCCGACCCGGGCGCCATCGGCACTCGGGCCGCCGCCAGTTGTTTGGCCGCTTCCGCCATCACGAGCCCGCGCTGGAGCTGATCGACCTTGCGCGCCACGTCTTGCTCGCGGTCTTCCACCACGGCCTTGGCCACGGCGGTCGTCGCGGGTTGATAGTGGAACGTGTTGGTCGCCTGTGTCGAGAAGGCCCCAACGCGCGACTGGTTGTAGAAGAACGAGCCGATCGGCGGCAGCTTGTCTTGATAAAGGCGCAGCAGGGCCCGATCGACCAGCGCGATCGCCACCTCGGCGGCGACCGGCCGGCCCATCTGATCGCGCGTCGTCACCTCGACCTCGACCTCCTCCCCGGGGCCGACGTTCGGCTTTTTGGGTGTCACGGTCACGGTTAGGTCACGGACGACGGCCAGGTCGAGCCGGGCCTGATGGAACTTGTCGCCGGCCATGCGTGAGGCCGTGAGCGTGAAGTTCGGGAACTGCTTGCCGTCGGCCTCCCAGGCGACCTCGTTGTTCCCGTCCTTCAACGAAACGACCTTGTACGAAAGGAC
Source organism: uncultured Isosphaeraceae bacterium (assembly GCA_937858365.1). Lineage (GTDB taxonomy): Bacteria > Planctomycetota > Planctomycetia > Isosphaerales > Isosphaeraceae > CALLYK01. Next base: position 19,692 of record CALLYK010000513.1, read on the forward strand.
GCGATCGGCCTCCCAGGCCAGCAGGGCCGCGCCCGCTCCCGATCGGTTATGCAGGTTCACCTTGGCGCCCTCGCCGACCTTGAAGACAACGCGATCGGCCAAGAGCCGGAGCTTCACGTCGTCGTCCTTGCCCGAGATCGTCAAGGGGCGGTCGGTCACGATCGGGTTGCCGAAGCGGTCCGTCCCCGCCACGCGGACGATGAACGATCCGCCGTCCTCGTCCTTCGCGGTCAGCGAGATTGTCGCCTTGCCCGTCTTGGCGTCGGTCTTCACGTCTTGTTTGAAGACCTCGCGCTCGCTGACGACGCCGTTGCGGTTGATCATCTTCAAAAGACGAACATTCAAGTCTTGCCCGCTTGGTTCTCCTTGCACGTCAACCGTGGTCAGACGCACCGGGAACGACTCGCCCGCCAGATAAACGGAGCGATCGGTCGCCACGTCGATCCGGAAGGCCCTGACCGCCAGCATCAGGTTCGACGCCGTGGCCACGTTCTCCTGGGGCAAGCGCGCGATCACGCGCATGAGTTGTTCTTCGGCGAAGCCCTCGGTCTCGAATGAGAAATGGAACTTGCCGGCCTCGTCGGTCGTGCCCTGGAGCGCCCGGCCGTCGGGCAGTTGGACCATGATCGGCCGGCCCGCCAGAGGCGTGCCGTACTGGTACTTGGCGATCGCGTCTCCTTCCACCTTCTCGCCGCGGAAGTAGATCAACCGCGGCAATTCCAGGTCCAAGGCGACCTTTTGGAGTTGGTACGCCTGGACCTCGAAGGAACCTGAGAAGTCGCTGCCGCCCGGCTTGAAGACGCGCACGCGATACGCCCCCACGGGGGCCCCTTCGTCGATCGGCACGCGCTGATGGAAGGTCCCGAAGGCCGAGAGCTTCACGTCGCGCGCCGCGATCTGACGGCCGCGGCTGTCGTACACTTCGAGCTTGTAGGCCGAGTCGGGCGTGAAGTCGTACTGGCCGTCCTTCACCTCGCGCACGACGCCGCGGAGCTCGACGTCTTGCCCCGGACGATACGCGGGCCGATCGGTGGCGATGTAGGCCCTGGGCGTCAGTCCTTGGGCGACGTTTCCGGGCAGGGCCAGGCCGGTCCCGGCCACGTTCTTGCCGTCGATCACGAGATACGAGAGCGGGCTGTTCGGATCGCGCGGCTTCTCCCAGTCCTTGAGCAAGACGCCGTCGGCCCCCGTGGCCCCTTCCAGGAAGATACCGGAGCCGTCGGAGAACAAGACGCGGGCGCCGGCCCGTCCGCCGCCCCCCTTCATGTCCTGCGCGAAGACGAGCACCTGATCGCGCGACGCCTTCAAGATCGCGTCCAGGTCGCTGCCGATCACGAGGGTCGTCGCTTGCAGGTTCGTCTCGTCGCTCACCTTGACCGCGTAAACGCCCGGCACGGGGACCTGCTTGAGTTCATACTCGCGTTCGATCGGCTTGTACTTGGCGTAGCCGGGAACGTCGAGCGACCATTCGAAGTCGGGGGCCACCAGGCCGATGTCGAGCGACTCGACACCGCCGCTCGTGTGCTTCTTGCGGAAGTAGGTCTCGGGGTCGATCTTGTAGGCCGTGAATGAGAGCGATTCCAGGTTTCGCGTGGTGATCTTCAGCTTGGGCATTTCGCCCGAACGGTAGGTGCGCGGTGTGATGACGGTGAGGGCCTTCGACTCCATCACGGCGATCCGTTGCCGTGCCTGCGATAACCAAGGCTCAACCGTGATCTTCTTGAACCGCTCGATCGCGGCGGCCGGGTCGCCTTTCTCGACCTCGAGCGCCGAGCCGATCTGGAACTCGGCGTGGGCGGCCGGCTCAGTGCCGGGGAACTTCCCGGCCAGAGTCTCCCACGCGGCGATTGCCTCGTCGTACTTCTTTTCGGCCTGGAAACTCTCGCCCACCGCGAAGAGTACGGCCGGCACATTGCCGTCGAGAGGGTACGAGGCCACGAAGACCTTCCACGCCGCGCGGGCCTTGTCGTACTGCTCGCGGCGGCGGAACTCACCGGCCGCTTGCAACTCCGTGGTCAGGATCGCGCGCTGAGAATCGGCCGACTGCGGGCCGTCGGGATACTTGGCCAGATAGGCCCGATACGCGGCGATCGCCTCGTCGTGCTTCTGCTGCGCCTGCAAGACCTGACCAATCTGGAACTGGGCCAGCGGGGCGAGTTGGGCCAGCTCGCGCTTGGCCTCGTCGGTCTCGGCGCGGAAGCCTTCGCCTTTCAAGAAGGTGGTCAGAGCGGCGAGTCCTTGTTCGCTCTTGCCACGATGTAACGGAGCGGCCCCCAATTGATAGGCGGCCTTCACGGCCATCGGATGGGCGGGATAAGCCGACAAGAACCGCTTGAGCGCGGCGAGGCCCAGGTTCAAGCTCGTGTCGTCACCGGGGGTCGGGATGCCGTAGGTCGAAGCGATACCGAAGAGAGCGCCGGCACGCAGTGTGGCGAGGGCCTTGTCGTCCTTGCCTTCGAGTTCGCGGGCCAGGTCGTTCCAGGTCAGGCGCGCGGGCAGGGCCTGACCGGCGGCGAGCTGCATCTCACCCAGATGGAAGCGCGCGGCGGGGCGGTCGGCCCCTTTGGGATACTCACTCACATAGGCTTGATAGTCTTGGATCGCGCGAGCGGCGTTGTTGGCCTTCTGACCGGCTCGGGCCATTTCGAAAAGCAAACGGGCCCGGAGCGTCTCACCCTTGGCCAGTGTGCGGGCCTGAACGAGCAAGTCGGCCGGCGGGACCACGCGGTTGACCAGTCCCCAGGCCTCGGCCTGTCCGGCCGACATGATCCCGGCCGCGACATAATCGTCGAGCGTGAACACCGCGACGGCGGGCTTGCGGATGGCGAAGGCCGGTGCGGCGACAACGGGCGGCAGCAAGCCCTCGAACCGCTCTCCCGTCTCAGGAAGCTCGGCGGAGACTCGCGGGCTGCGCGGATGCACCTCGACGCCGACATGGTGAGCAACCAGCCGCACGATGCGCTCGCCATCGGCGGGCGACAGCGTCTCACCCGTATCGGCCAGCCCTTCGGAGAGGCGATCTACCCAGAGACGGCCGTCCGGGTTCAGCATGATCTCGACGACGGCCGGGTCTTCGAGAAGATGGGTGATGGTCGAGCCGAGCGCGGTGCGAAGCATGCGCGCACCGCGCGCGAACGCCTCCGGCTTCTGGTTGGTTGTGATCATTTCTGCCCCGCTTCCTG
>CALLYK010000514.1 GCA_937858365.1 uncultured Isosphaeraceae bacterium
GGTTCGTTGCTCCACTTTCGCATTGAAGCCTCGTCCGTGATGGAAGCCAAACTCGCGGCGCAATACCCGGAGATCAAAAGTTTTCGCGGGACTGCGGTGGATGCGCCGGGCGTGACGATGCGCGGCTCGGGCGACCAGACCTCCGTCGCCTTGCCGGTTCCCACCGAATTGTCGAGGACCGCGATGACCTCACGCCCCTCGAAAGAACCGGGCGTTTCCTTCCATCGCTCTTGGCGGACGTCCTCCCAGATCCTGGCGTGGCCTTCCTCGGACAACTTTTCGCCGCAGTGACGACAGAACCTCACGAAAGGGCGGTTCCAGATGCCGATTTTCTTGCAGCGATCGGACGTGCAAGCGACCATCATTCGAGCGCATGTCGCGCAGACTCGGACCATGCCTTGCTGGTCCAGGGGGCCCTCTTGGAGGTCCCCGGACGACGCGTCGTGGGGGCGGGGGGGAGCGGTCTCCGCGGGGCGAACTCCACCGAGAATACCCGCGTCAGCCGCCGAGGCCTCGACCGTCAACTCGGGCTTGTGGGACATACAGCGTGGATAAGGACAAACGTAACGCGGCATGGCACCCAAATGGCCCGCGGCCTTGAACAAATGGACTCGCGCGGTCCTCGGTCAAATCGAGCGATCGCACGACACGATTCGTTGTTCTCACAGTGGAGACATTCTAAGGGACATAGGATGGCGAGAGCAACGGCCCACTCCCTTTTCTCGGGACGATTCTCGCTGACCGGTATCGGGACCGTGCGTCTAGCTTCTCAAGCTTCGCCCCGAAATAATGAAAGTCCGCAGGGCCCGCGACGTTCTTCGAGGGGGGACTAGTCGAAGGTCCCTCGCGACCGTTGGTCCCCTTCAGGAAAAAGCGGCGATGGGTAACCCGGACCTGACTCTTGAGACCTCGGGCCTACCGCGGCCCTTGCCGCCCTGGCTGGCCGTCTGCGCCGGCCTGCTCGTTGCGGGTGGATTGATCGCCTGCGAGTCCTTGGGGAAGACCCCTCCCTCCCTCATCGCGATGATCGGCGGTTTCATGGGTTTGGCCCACGGCCTGGTCGCTTATGTCCTCTTCCAGATCATCGCTGAGGCGCTCACGCTAGCGATGACTGAGGACTGCCTGGCCGCCCGTCTTCACCGGGCGGTTTCCACACAGGGCCCTTTGCCTTCCCACCCGGGAGGACTTTTCGCCTTGAGCGATTTCCAGGAGCACTTCGGTGCCTTGTTCGGGCATGTGGTCATGACCAGGCGCAACGCCCATGTCTTCGCCTATGTCGTGCCGCTGGTCGGGTTGATTGCCGCGATGCTGGGCCAACGTGACGGCGCGATGTCCTGGTCTCAGAGCGCGGGCCCGCTGCTATTCGCGATTGGGGAATCGTTGTTACTCCTGCTCCTGGGGGTGGGCGTGTCCAAGTCGCTTGGGGCCGTCCAGGGCTGCTACGAACTTGTCATGAAGCAAGAAGAAAGCCGCAAGAAACATGGGCCTTGGCAAAGCAAGTGATGAAGGGGGCCCGCGATGAGTGAGGATTGGAAGTCTCTTGGAATCTGGGGCGCCTACACGTGCGTCTTGCTGCTGGCCTTTGGCCTTTGGCGCGGATTTCAATCCCCACCGCCTCCTCCCCCGGACCGACCCGTCTTGATCGTCTCGACCGAGGGGGACCTTGAGAAGGACGGTGAGGCGCTTCTGACCTTCCGCTTCAAAGACGGCACGCCTCGCGGCCCCACGGACATTCCTTACGAGATCATCTCCAAGAACACCCTGGGAAGGGACTTCCTGGTCGAGCCCGAAGGCCCGCTTCGGGTCCCCGAAGGACAATCGGCAGCCGTCCTCCACTTGAGCAAGGTCAGACCCGCGCCGCGAGCCGGCAGGACCTTCGGCGAACCTGGCGAGCCGGCGGACGTCGTCGTCGCGTTGGGTGAGCTGAAGGACGTACGCATGGAAGGCCCCGCGCGATGGGCCTTTCCCTTGAGACCAGTCCCTCGGTCCCTGACCGTCTTGACGGTCCGTCGAGAAGGCGACTTGGAGAAAGACCGAGTGGCGACCCTGACGATCCGCGTCAAGGACGACACGCCCGCCGAGGCCCCCATCGAGGTCGCCTATCGACTGTCGGAAGGATCGGACATCATTCAGAACGGACGGGACTACACGGTCGAGCCCACGGGGCCACTGGTCATCCCAGCGGGGCGGACGGAGGTCAAGCTGACCCTGAAAAAAAAGGACGAGCCACCCGGCCCCGGGATGGTCTCGAGCCCCATTGAGAAGATGGAGGAGTTGGTCCTGAATCTTGACTCGCCGACCGACTGCATCTTCGAGGGGGGAGCGTCGCTCGAAGAGAAGTTCGCCCTGCGACCGCGTCCACGGAGTTTGCCGGTCCTCACG
>CALLYK010000515.1 GCA_937858365.1 uncultured Isosphaeraceae bacterium
CGATAGTTCTCCTCCGGGATGGTCCGGGCGAAGTTCTTCATGATCGCCCAGGAGGCGTAGGTCGAGAACTTGTTGCCCCGGCTGAAGTCGAATTTCTCGACGGCCCGAATCAGGCTCATGTTGCCGTCGCTGATGAGTTCAAAGAAGTTGTTAGAAGGCCCCATATGGCGTTTGGCGATCGAAACGACGAGGCGGAGGTTGGCGCGGATGAGTTGGTTCTTGATCGCCAGGGCCTCGTCTTGAAGGCGTTCGATCTCGTCGAGGTCGGTGGCCTTCGTGTGGGTCGGGTCCAGACCCTCGCGAAGTTTGATCGCCTGGTGCTTCAGATAGTTCATTTTCCGGAACAGATGCAGTTCCTCTTCGCGGCTGAGTAAGGGGACCTCGTAGAGACTGGCCAGATAGGGAGGCAATCCCTTGGGGGCCTTGGCCTTTCTTGGGGCCCGGAGGTCGATCGGTCGCGGGGCGGGCCCCAGGATTTCCGAGGCGAGGGCCGGGTCGTCGAAAGTGGGATGCGGAATCCGGTCGAGTTTCACCTCCAAAAGGCGGCGAGCCCTTTGCTCATTGATGAGGCGATAGATGCTCGATCGGGTCCGGCGGAATTGGCGCGCCAACGCCTCGGCCGAATAACCTCGGCGGTGGAGGCGATAGATCTGGCCCTTCTGGTCCTCGTCCAATGGACCTCCCGCCTTCGGGAAGATCGCGCGGTCGGGGTGTTCTTTATCGTAGCCCTTGATGATCAGGCGGATCGTTTCGGGCGCTCGATTCATGTTTCGCGCCACGCGACGCGCGATTTCGGTGGGGCTGGCCCCCGGCACGGCGGCGAGGCGCCGCGCCCGACCGATGATCTCGTCGCGTTCCTCGTCGGTCAGATGGTGGAAGCGCGAGCCCCGATCGACTTGGTCGCGGTGGCCGGCCACGAACCGGTTGACGCTCGATTCCAGGAAGCCGACCTTGGTGCGGCCGTCGATCACGAAGCGACGGGCGACCAGGCCTTGCCGGCGCCAGCGATTGATCGTCCGTGTCGACACACTGAACTTGCGGCTGAGGGCTTCGACAGTCAAGACGGGCTCGGGACAGCCTTCGACGGGTTCCTTCAGGTCGCCTGACAGGTCTTCGATGAAGGCGCGCAGGTCGTGACGCACGTCACGGCCGTCGAGCACGAGGTTCGGGGCGGTCTCGGGACGATAGCCCTTGATCCGGAACCAAAGGTACTCATAGGGATAGGAACGCCGGTCCTCGATTTCCTCGAGCAACCCTTCTGCCCGCTGCAACAACTGCCGGACCTCCTCCGGCGGCGCGAACCGGGCCTGTTGCTCCTTGAGTTGTCGCAAGGCCGAGTTCCGATAGTTGATCCCCATGGTCCTCCCGCCCTTCTCCGGAAGCACGATCGCGACAGCTGTCAGACGCCCCCACAGTCCATTCGGTTCGCGGCCCTCTTCCTTGAGTTGACCCGCCCAGCCTCCTCCATTCTCCTTACTCTTAGACGTTCCTACGTTCACTGAATTCGTTCGGATCGGTCGATCCAGTCTTCGCCACTCTATTCGACGTCCCAAGTCCGCGAGCAGGCTCCCGTTTTCTGGACCCTCGTAACCGTTCCGCAGCGAGTGACTCACTTACGGTCCATCCATGCACTTGTGACTGCCAAACGATTGACGGCATTCGGTTGGGGCCCTAGACTGGCCGCCGGAGCGATGGTCCGGACCGTCGCCAGGGATCGGCAAACCCAGGTGGGTCAGGAAGATGAGTCAAGCAATCTGGGTCATTCTGGGGGCCGGGGCGATCGGCCTGGCCGACGGGGGCGCGAACTTGAAGGAGCACCCTCAGTCCGGGCAGATCACGCATGTTCAGATCGAATTGAAAGCGGAGGGCTTGAGCAAGCCCCCGGTCCCGGAAGGGCGACCTGGGGCAAGGCCCTTGCCAATTAAGGTGCATGGTCGATTGGACGCCTGGGAGAAGGTCGTCACGTTGGACGAGTCGGGGGCCGTCCGGCGCGTCGTGCGCCAGGTCAACCAGGCCGCCGCGGCGATCAATGCGGAATTACGACCCACATCTTCGTCCTTGCGACCCGACCTCTCCTTGCTCGTGGTTGAACGGCGGGATGAAGGGCCTTATGTCTTCAGTCCGAGCGGGCCGCTCACGCGTTCGGAATTGGAGGTGACGCAATGGCCGGCCGACCCGCTCTCACTGCCGGCGTTCTTGCCGGAGAAGGCCGTCCAGGTGGGGGACCGTTGGAAGGTCCGGCCCGAAGCGGCCCGGTCGCTAAGCGGTTACGACGCCCTCGCCACGAACGGCCTTGAGGCGACCGTTGAGTCCATCGACGCCAAGACTGCCCGAATCAAATTGTCCGGGACCATTGAAGGCGCCACCTTAGGGGCCGAGGGTTCAATCACCTGCCAAGGATATTTCCTATTTGATCGCGAGGGGGCTCGGATTGTCCGATTGGAGGCCCAGCGTCGTGAGGTCCGCAAGCCTGGGCAGGTGGAGGCGGGACTGGACATCAAGAGCACGCTCACCGTGGCGCGCGCACCCGCTGAAGCACCTGCGGGCCTGACCGACAAGGCCCTGGCGGGCGTCACGTTGACTGAGGGTCCGGGTCTGGGCATGCTCGAGTTCCAGGCGCCGAAGGGGACCTTCCGTCTGCTCCACGATCGCGACTGGCATGTCTTCTACGATGACGAAGGACAGACCGTTCTGAAGCGTCTGGACCACGGGGACCTCGTGGCCCAATGCAATCTGGCGATCGGTCCCCAGGCGGGCAAAGGGCGCCATCAAGACCCAAAGCAGTTCCAGGAGGACGTGCGTGGGGCGCTCGGGGGGCGGTTCGGGAAGTTCTTGTTCGCCGGGCCGATGTCCGGTCAAGACGACGGCTTGTTTCGATATCGCGTCGCCGTTCGTGGGGAAGTGGACAAGGTGCCCGTCTTGTGGATTTACTATTTAATCGCCAACGCCGACGGCCACCAACTTCTCGCCACATTCACGCTGGCGGAGTCGCGTTCGGAGCGGTTTGGTGACCAAGACCTGGCGATCATCGGGTCGTTGGATTTTCCCGCGAAGACCGACGCTCCGGCCTCGCGAAAAGACCGATGACCACGGAAGATCGAGCCGTTCAGAGCGGGGAGGACGGACATGGTGCGATCGGACCTGATCCCAAGAATCGGCGTGCTCGCCGCCGGGACGTTGCTCCAAACCTTCGTCTTCGCCGGATGGTCGGCAGGGCAAGATGATCCCAAGGAAGGTGTGGACGCGACGGCCCGCTATCGCCTCATCGAACGCTACAGCGCCAAGGAACCTGGATCGAAGGGGACCCTCGGCGCCAAGGCTGAAGCGAGCTCAAAGGAAGGCCCCGGGACTTCCTTGACGGCATATCGTGCCGCCTATCGCGAGACGATCAAGATCGTGACCGATGCCGCCAAGGGGGGTGCGCCAGATCGTAAGGAGATGTCCGGGCAGGCGATT
>CALLYK010000516.1 GCA_937858365.1 uncultured Isosphaeraceae bacterium
GGGGCGCTGAGAAATTGCGGATGCTGATCTCGCCCTTCAGGTGAGAACTGCCCAGGCTCATCGCGACGTTGTCGAGCTTTGCCGCGTTTTGTTCGAATCGCAGGACGGTCGATCCGATGCCTAACGGCTTCCTCAAGGAAGGCAATCACCGCGCCGCTTCGGCCGTGTTTCAGGGGCTTTTGCAAGGCATTTCCAACGAGTACGAGACCATCCAGGACGACGAGGGCGAAGTGGGCGCGGTCGCCGTGGCCTGCTGCGAGGGCCTGGGCTCGTGCTTGCGGCATGAGGCCAACGCGGGGCGCCGGCAGGCGATCCTGCGGTCCCTCTTCGATTACTATCGTCGAGACGTGGACATGGGCGGGATCGGTCTGGGAGACGAAGTGCCGGGACTGATCGTCGAACAGGCCACGCGGGAAGAGAAGCGCCTGGTGATCGTCTGGGTCGGCGAGGCCCTCGACGAGACGACCGACCTTGGTAAGGACAGCTACGCCCGAAGGATCTTCGGCGCCTTCCTTCTCGACCTCGAAGGGGAGGAACTCGGCGACGAGGCGTTCCTCAAGATTTGCCGGGAAACGGGCCGGAAATCCGACCTCGTGGAGAAGCTGCTGGAGCTGGGCCGCGCGGACGAGGCTCGGGTCGAGGTGGAGTCGTCCCCCGATCATGAGCGGGTCCTCTTCGCGGACGTCTTCCTCAAGCACGGCCAGACCGAGTTGGCCGAGGTCATTGTCCGAGGCACGCTCGGCAAGGGGACGCAAGACGCCAAGGCCCTGCAATGGCTCAAGCGCCGGGCGGTCGTCAGCAAAGACAAGGCGGCCACGCTCGAGCTTTCGCAACGGCTCTTTCAGATCCACAAAAGCCTGGAAAACTACAAGGAATTGCGGACCAGCGCGAGCAAGGCCCAATGGCCCGAGCTGCGGGCCCAAGCGCTGGCGGGCCTCGACCCCAAGCACGACTCCCACACGATGGTCCGGATCGCGCTCGACGAGGGGGAGATCGACCAGGCCCTGGAACTGGTGAAGGCCGCCCGGCCCGGCTTCTTCGGCCCGCTGAAACTCGAAGTGGCCGGCGCCGCGGAGTCAAAGCGGCCCGACGCCGCCCTTCAGATCTACAAGGAACAGGCCGAACGCCTGATCGACCAGCAAGGGCGGGGCAACTATCAAAGCGCATGCACCTTGCTCGAACGTGTCCGGGCCGTCCATCGCAAGAGGAAGGACGAGGCCGGCTGGAAGACGTATCGAGACGAATTGCTGACACGTTACCGCCGTCTGAGCGCCTTTCAAGAGGAGATCACGCGTGCCAAGCTCTGATCGACGGGTCGTGTGTCTCTTGGCGACGCTGGTCTTCCTGTGCGCCCCGGCCCCGGGCGCCTTGGGACAAGGAGTACACATGCCCCCGGAAAAGGCCGTTTTGGTGATCCACGGAGGGGCCGGAGCGCCCTCGAAGAAGACGCTCACGCCCGAGCGCCAGGCCCAATACGTGGCCGACCTGGAGAGGGCCCTGCGCGCCGGTCATGCCCTCCTCAAGGTCGGCAGGCCGGCGCTCGACGCGGTTGAGGCGGCCGTGATGGTCCTGGAAGATTCGCCCCTCTTTAACGCGGGCAAAGGGGCCGTCTTCACCCACGAAGGCCGCAACGAACTCGACGCCTCCATCATGACGGGCCAAGACAAAAGGGCGGGGGCGGTCGCCGGTGTGACCACGATCAAGAACCCGATCCGCGCCGCCCGCGCCGTGATGGAGAAGTCGCCCCATGTGATGCTCTTTGGTCCAGGGGCCGAGCGTTTCGCCGAATCGGTCGGCCTGGAAATCGTGGGGCCGGAGTACTTCCGCACCGAGGAGCGCTGGAAGGCCCTTCAACGGGCCCTGGAAGCGGAGAAGACGGGCGGCGGTCAGGTCCGCGCGCCCCTGGAATCGCCGGCGGGAAGGCCCTATTTCGGCACGGTCGGCGCGGTGGCCGTGGACCAGGAGAAGCACCTCGCGGCGGCCACGTCCACGGGCGGGATGACCAACAAACGGTGGGGTCGCGTGGGCGATTCCCCGATCATCGGGGCCGGAGTTTACGCCGATGATCCGACCTGCGCGGTCTCGTCCACGGGGCACGGCGAGTTCTTCATCCGGCAGGTCGTGGCCCACGACATCGCGGCCTTGATGGAGTACAAGGGGCTCTCCGTGCGGGCCGCCGCCGAGCACGTCGTCCACCGGAAGCTCAAGGCGCCTGACCACGGCGAAGGGGGTGTCATCGCCCTCGACCGCGAGGGGAACTACGCCATGCCGTTCAACTCCGAAGGCATGTTTCGGGGCTGCGTCACTGAAGACGGTCGCTTGTATGTCGCCATTTACCCGGAGTCTTGATTGTCCAAGACCGCCAGATGCACGGCCCTGCGGTCGAACCGCCGGAAGCCGGCCGCTCGATAGAGCCGCTCGGCCGGCGTGTTGCGGACGTCCACGGCCAGTTCCAGGCGGCCGGCATGGGGCCGGGCGAGCGACAAGGCGTGGGCCAGGGCCACGCGGCCCAGGCCCCGACCGCGAGCTTGAGGCGTGAGTCCCAAATAGGCCACTTCCCAAACCGTCCGCTCGACCAGGGACGAAAGCAGCACGATCGCGGCCGCCCCAGGTTCGCCGTCGAGCCGGCCGACTTGCCAACGCGCCGGGTCGAACGGACCGCCCGACCGATGACTGGCCAAAACGTCATCCAGCGAGCGGACCCCTTCCAGTTCGGGCATGTCCAGGCTGCCCCGATAGCTCTCCCGCAAGACCTCGGCGAAGTCGTCGCGGGTCGCCTCGTCGTAGACCGACCAATGCAACGGGGGCACGCCTGGACCCACGTCGAGGACCTCGCTCGTTTCTCGGGTCAGGTAGGTCAACTCGGTGATGGGTGGCAGGCCCCCGCGTGTCAGGTCCCTGGCCGCGCGTGGAGGTGACGACGCATCCACAAGCGATTGGGCGATTCGGACGCCTCGTCGGGCCAGGTCTTCCAGCACATGCCCCACCAGGGCCGCCGCCACCCGGCCCCACG
>CALLYK010000517.1 GCA_937858365.1 uncultured Isosphaeraceae bacterium
ACCTGCATGTCCTGGGGGTAGTGCACGCCGCCGAGCAGCGTCGGCGCGAGGTGCGGCTCGAGCTCGCGCAGGCCGGCGGCGTCGACGTCGTACGCCTCGATCCCGGCGTCGCGCTGCCCCGACGAGAGCGTGGCGAGGCCGCCGAGGCCCTTCTCGGTGCCGGTGACGATCACACCGCCCTTGGCCTCGAGCTCGACCGCGCGCGGCAGCTCGTCGATGAGCTCGAACCACAGCGCCCGCGACAGGAGAGCGAGGTCGAGCTCGGGCCCAGGGCTCTTGTCGGACACCAGGATGTTGCCCTCGCCGCCGCCGGTCGTCCCCGACGCGACGCCCCCACGGTCCACGACGCACACCGACAGCCCGGCGCGCACCAGCTCGAGCGCGCAGCAGGCCCCGACGATGCCGGCACCGACGACGACGACGTCGTACGCCGCGGCGTCGGCACGGGTCATCGAGAGCACGGCGCCACCCTGCCACGCCGACGCACCCGCAGCGATCCGTCCACGCGTGATGACCGGACGTTAGAGGGTCCGCTCATCACGCATCGACGGTCAGGCCTCCGGCGGCGTGAACTGCTGGGTGCGCTGCATGCCGGCGGCGCGGCCCTTGGCGGAGATGACCAGGGCCATCTTGCGGCTGGCCTCGTCGATCATCTCGTCGCCGAGCATCACCGCGCCGCGGGCGCCGCCCTCGGCGGAGGTGTAGTAGTCGTACGCGTCGAGGATGAGCTCGGCGTGGTCGTAGTCCTCCTGGCGCGGCGAGAAGACCTCGTTGGCCGCCTCCACCTGGCCGGGGTGCAGCACCCACTTGCCGTCGAAGCCGAGCGCGGCGGCACGGCCGGCGACGCGCTTGTAGCCCTCGACGTCCTTGATCTGCAGGTAGGGACCGTCGATCGCGAGCTTGTCGTAGGCGCGGGCCGCCATGAGGATCGACATGAGGATGTGGTGGTAGGCGTCGCCGACGTCGTAGCCCTGCGGCTGCTCGCCCACCACGAGCGACTTCATGTTGATGCTGGCCATGAAGTCGGCCGGGCCGAAGATGATCGTCTCGACGCGCGGCGACGCGGCCGCGATCGCGTTGACGTTGGTGAGGCCCAGCGCGTTCTCGATCTGTGCCTCGATGCCGATGCGACCGACCTCGAAGCCCATCGTCTTCTCGATCTGCGTGAGCAGCAGGTCGAGCGCCGTGATCTGCTCGGGCGTCTGCACCTTCGGCAGCATGATGCAGTCGAGGTTCTGGCCGGCGTTCTCGACGACCTCGACGACGTCGCGGTAGGTCCAGTGCGTCGTCCAGTCGTTGACGCGCACCGCGCGCACCTTGCCGTCGTACCCGCCCTCGTTGAGCGCGGCGACGATGTTCTTGCGCGCCTCGGGCTTGGCCAGCGGGGCGACCGCGTCCTCGATGTCCATGAACACCTGGTCGGCCGGCAGGCCCTTGGCCTTCTCGTCGAGCAAGAAGCGAACCAGGCCGTGGATGTCGTCCTTAAGGAGGGCCCCTTGCTGGTAGCCCATTTCATACGGAGTGCCCTTGAGATGTAAGACCTTTCGGCCGTCCACTTCCTCGAGAAAGCCCGCGCCGCAGCGCGCGATCGTTTTGCTTTCGGCGTGAAGGGTCGTGGGAAGGGTCAGGACCAAAAGGGCCCACGAGAACGGACGTGTCAGGAATAGACACATGGCTTGAGACTCGGCGGAGAGGATAGGTGACGGATGATGAATCCTAGCAAAATACCAGTGGTCGGTCTTCAGAACACCACGATCTCGGGACCTAGTCGTTCGCCTTCCTTCGGGTTGACGACTTCGGTGGGGCCTCGTATGTTTCACGAGTCGCCTTCACATCGGGACTTCCCCTCCCCGGCCGCCATCCTCTTCGACCCTCCTCGACCCACGGAGGTTGGACCATGCGCCCACCAGGCCGAAGATGGAGACCGCTGGTCTTGGGCCTGCTTGTCTTGGCCGGCCTGCCGCCTCTCGCCTGGCTCGGACTCTCGTACAAACCGGGTGTCTATCGGCGTGTGATGAAGGCGGAGGCACTGCCTGAACAACGTCAAGCACGCGCCAGGAGGTTCGTCTCGCAGAGTCTGCAACTACGCAACGACATCGTCAACGAACCGCTCTGGGAGGCCCGATTCAGCGACGATGAAGTGAACGCCTGGGTCGTCGAAGACTTGCTGACCACGTTCGCCGACCAGGTGCCGTCCGAGGTCCACGACCCTCGCGTCCTCTTCGAGGACGACAAGGCCACGATCGTCTTCGAAATGAAGCGGGGCCTCATTCGCTCGGTCATCACGGTGGTCTGCCGTGCCCGCGTGCCGGAAGACAACGTGCTGGCGGTGACTTTGGAGAAGATCCACGCGGGCATCCTCCCCTTACCCGCCGAGCAACTGACTGAGCCGATCACACAACACGCCAAGGCTCATGGTTTGGAGGTGACCTGGGGCAAGGACGGTCGCGCGCCGGTCGCCTACCTACGCTACACGACCGACCCGGAGCGGACCGACGTCGTACTCGAGAAAGTGCAGTTCCTTGATGGCGAACTGCGTATGGCGGGGCGTTCGAACCGGAAGGTGGGTCGGATCGCCAGCCCTACTTTGCCGAATCGCGGCTTGCTTCAATCGCGGTTCCCCAGAAGGGCCCGCCAGCCTTCGCCCGTCTCGCGGCAGTTGCCGCCCATGCCCGACCCTTCCAGCCGAAGCCGCATCGGACCCTTCAGTTTCTCGCCGGCCAAGACCACAACGACTTCGTTGTGGCCCCACGAGATCACGGAAAATTGCCCGCGATCGACGCGACGGACCGACCCGCGATCTCCTGAAATGGGGCCTTCGTAGTCGAGATAGACGAGGCGATGGTCGGACAGGGCACGGGCCTCAACCACCTCTCCGACGGTCGGGAACGCGCTCAAGGCCCAGGCCTTGAGGGCCCCTTCCACTTCAAGAAGAAGGTCCCAGTGTGTGCCGCGCCAGGTGTGTTCGAGGATCGCGAACCGGGGCATGGGAGGGACTCGCGGGTCTCGCCTCGACGCTGGACGACCAGACCGCCAAGAATGCGTGAGTCTCCGGCGACGACCGCTAGTTTATGGATCATCCACCGGGAGAAACGACATCATGGACCGCAGTGCTCTGCTTGCCAAGCTCAATGAAATCCTGGCCTGGGAATATGCTGGCCTGATCCAGCTGGAAATGCTGCTCAAAAAGGGGGAACTCGTGCTCGGCAAGACGACCAAGCCCACCGCCCAAACCAGGGCAAGCTAAGGCGTCGCGCGGAGAGTGGATTCGCCGAATAATGCCCGATCAAGACTGAATATTGTTGATGCTCTCGGGAAGATCGTGGTCACCGACGCGGCGATTCAGCCCAATTTTTGATGGTCGAAACGCCTGAGCGTCGAGGCCCCCGGCGCGACGCTCGAACCGGTGACGCTGCCTGGATTCTCTCTCGAAGAGGCCCGGACGAACTTCCTCGAAATCCGGCGCGGGCCCGACCGGGACCTTGTGTTGGTGCTCGAATTGCTGTCTCCCGCGAACAAGTCGGGCGGCGACCGCACGGCTTGTCTCCACAAGCTCGAACCGCTTTTTCCATGAAGACGACCACTTGTTCGAACTCGACTTGCTTCTCGGCGGTGCTCGCGTGCCGTTGGGGGCCCCGTTGCCACGTGGTGACTACTACGCCATTGTTTCGCGTATCGGGATGCGTCCTGACTGCGAGGTTTACGCCTGGTCGCTCCGGGAACGACTCCCCGGGATGCCGGTCCCGCCTCGAGCTCCCGACCCAGACGTCGTGATCGACTTTCAAGATAGTGTTCGAGACAGCCTAGCAGCGAGGTCGAGACGCCAGCGGGTTGCCCACCTGCAAACCGCTCGATCCGCCACTCAACGATTGCGACCGAGCATGGGTCGAGGGGAGACTCGACGCGAGCGGCGTGAGGTGAGTTCGGTCCGGTTGGCGGTCGTCGAGACAGGCCCCGATTGTGATTCCAGGCCCGGATGGGCTCGAGCGGTCACTGCGCGTTCGGCTTCGTCCCCGCGTTCGAGGCCTCCAGCTCGGTCATCAGGGCCTGGAAGTCCTCGCGATCACGGAGCGGGTTCAGGTCGGGCTCGTAGCGGAACAGGGGCGTGTTGCGATAGCCCTTGGCGACCGCCTCGCGGAGGTCGGCCACGGCGCGCTCGGCCAGCGCGGGCCCCTC
>CALLYK010000518.1 GCA_937858365.1 uncultured Isosphaeraceae bacterium
CGCATAGAAGTCCTGCGCGGTGTTCGACTGGCCGGGGATTTTCACGGCGGTGAGCGAACGATTGGCGCGCTGGAGATCGTCGGCCACGTTGCGCAGCGTCGCGAACTGCTCCGGCGTGAGCACGGCGCGCAACGAATCCTCATGCTGACGCACGAAGGTCTGGAACTGATCCGACTTGATCAGGCCGCGTCCGGTGGTCGCGCCTTCGGTGTTCGAGATTAATTTGCTGGTCATGTAGTCGACCACGGCGCGGCGCATACCGTCGAGGCCACCGGGATGGCCGCGCACCGCCGCCATCAGGCGCTTGGTCTCTGCCGCCGATGACAGCGTGGAGCCGACCACCTTGCGGATATCCTGCACGTCCTCGGCGCCGATTAACCGGCCGAAAACGCCCTGCTGCGCTTCATTGATGGCCGAACGACGAAGCGCCGTGGCATCCGCCACCTCCTGTGCCGCGCGCGCCGCGTCGGAAAACCGGCGTTCCAGCCCCGGCACCGCCCGCAAAGCCTCGGAATGACGGCGGCGCCATGTATCGAACCGGGCCGGGTCGATCATCCGGGCCTGCCCCTGCGACGCGGGCGTCTCGACGTTGTGGAACGAGGCCGACCGCCAGTGGCTGGTGATGACGCAGACGGCGATCTCGCGCTCGCGCTCGCTCAGAGAATATTGGCCGGGCTGGAAATGCGCGCCGAACGGGCCGGCGACCTTCGCGAGCTTCGGGTTGTGCACCCAGATCTTGGTCGGACCCGGCAAGCGGCCGCGCGCCTCGATCATCGCGTCGTAGCCCGCCTTCTGTTCCGTGGTCATCTTGTCGTAGGGGATCTCGGCGTAGCGGCCGAAGGTCGGTGTCTCGGACATCAGCCCTGTTCCTTTCCAGTCGTGGCTTCAGCCAGGTATCGGGCGGCGGACCGGCGACGCTGTCAACCCGGCGTGCAGCCGTCCGTCCGTGGTCGGGGCTGGCCAAGGGGAAGGCGGGCGTGGTGATCAACAAACTCAAGCACGCTCCGGGGAACGACTGGCAACAAGACCCGGACGACGCGCGGAACCTCGTGGCGGCCGTCTCGCGTGACTGGAAGACGCTGCTCACCTGGCAAGTGGTGGACGCCGAGCAAACGGAAGTGGAAGACCTTTTGATGGCCCCTATTCTTTACATGAATGGGCACCAAGCGCCTGTCTTTTCGGCCGGGGCCAAGCTGCGCTTGCGCGAGTACATCGAACAGGGCGGGTTCGTCCTGGCCGAGTCCTGCTGTTCGGAGCCCGAGTTCGACCAGGGCTTTCGGGCCCTCATGAAAGAGGTCCTGCCCGAACGCGAGTACGAGTTGCGTCCCCTGCCCGCCCAGCACGCCGTTTGGCGGGCGCGCTATGAGTTGAAACCCGACAGCCACCCGCTCTGGGGTATCCAGCACGGTTGCCGGACGGCCGTCATTTACACGCCCAAGGACCTTTCCTGCTTCTGGAACAACGCCGAGACCCAGCCCGACAACCCGTCGGTCATCCGGGCGATTCGTCTGGGCCAGAACATCGTTGATTACGCGACGGGCCGCGAACTGCCGCCCGACAAGCTCGAACCGCCCAAGGTCAATCGGGCCACGCTCGAAAAACCCAAGCGAGGCGCCTTGCAGATCGCCAAGCTCCGGCACGCGGGCGACTGGAACGTCGCGCCCCTGGCGGTGCCCGCCCTAATGACGGCCCTGCGCGACGAGTTGAAGTTCGACGTCGCCTTGAACCACAAGGCCCTCTTTCCGAGTGATCCCAACCTCGTCCATTTCCCTTTGATCTACATTCACGGCCGATCGGGGATGTCTTTCGCGGATTCGGACTTGGCGATCTTGCGCCGACACCTCGACCCAGGCCGGGGCACGCTCTTCGCCGACGCGGCATGTGGCGCCGCGCCGTTTGACAACGCCTTCCGCAAGTTCGTGACCGACCTTCTGCCCGAGGCCAAACTCGAGCCGATCCCGCCCGACGACGATCTGTTCACCAAGAAAGTCGGCTACGATCTCGCGGCGGTCGAATACACGCAAGCGGCGGGCGGCGGCAAGGGGAGGCCGCAACTGGAAGGAGTGAAGATCAACGGCCGCTGGGCGATCATTTACTCGAAGTACGACATCGGTTGTTCCATGGAGCGGCAATCGGCCCTTGACTGCAAGGGTTACTCGCACGACAGCGCCTTGAAGATCGCGGCCAACGTCGTCATCTACGCGACGCTGCCGTGAGGCGAAGGCCCTCAAAGGGCCTTGATCGCCTCCAAGACGGCGTCGGCGTGACCATCGACTTTCACCTTGGCGAAGACCTTGGCGACCTTGCCCTTCTTGTCGATCAGGAAGGTGGTGCGCTCGACCCCCATGTATTTCTTGCCATACATGCTCTTCTCTTTCCAGACACCGAACTCTTGACAGATCTTGGTCTCGGGGTCGGCGAGGAGCGTGAAGGGGAGTTTGTGTTTGTCGGCGAACTTGCGGTGCGAAGCGGCGCCGTCGGGACTCACGCCCAACACGATGGCGCCCGCCTTCTCGTAGTCGGCCTGAGCGTCGCGGAAGGCGCACGCTTGCTTCGTGCAGCCGGACGTGTCGTCCTTGGGATAGAAGTAGAGGACGACCGGCTTGCCTCGAAAGGAGGACAGGGTGACGGTCGCGCCGTCCTGGTTCGTCAAGTGGAAATCGGGGGCGCTCGCACCTTCGGCGATCATGGAAGGGACCTCGGAGTGGCTTGGAACGGGGACTCTCCGCGGATCGTAAAACTCAGAGTTTCTTGGCCGCTTTGTCCTTGGGGGCGGTCTTGGTGGCGGGCTGAGGCTTGGTCTCTCCAGGCCCTTCCAGCTTCTGGAGGAGGTCCAGGGCCTCGCGGCGATAGGCGAAGAGGCCCTGCAAGGAAACGATTTGTCGGAGGAGGTTGCGGGCGTCCTCCACTCGGCCGCGATCGGCCATCATCCGGGCGCCGAAGAAGGCGGCGTCGGCGGCGATCTGGCCGCTCGAATTCGTGCTGAGGACTTGCATGGTGCGCTCGGCATCGTCGAGTTTGCCGGCGCGGTACTGAGTTCGCGCCAACGTGGCCACGATTTCCGCGGTTTGCGAGAGCCGGACGTTGGCCTCGGCGATTTGCAACGCTCGGGCCCGTTTGGCGGAGTCTTCCTGTTCGGCCAGGGACAGGGCCAGAAGGTTGCTCACGCCCAGGTCGCTGGGGACCTCCTTGTGAAGCGCCTCGAAGATCTTCTCAGCGGAGGCGAAATCGCGTTGGTTCCAGGCGATCAGGCCGTTCAGACGTTCCACGTCCTTCGAGGCGGGGTCGATCTTCTTGGCTTCCGCGATCACGGCCTTGGCGGCGTCGACCTTCTCGGCATCAATCAACCAACGGGCCTGGGCGACTCGCACTTTCACGGACTTGGGGTCGGCCTTCACGGCGCGTTCCAGAAAGTCGCCCGCCGCGACGGCGTCGCCGTTCTGGGCGGCCAGTTGGGCCATGCTGACCAAGGGGGCGTCGGCGTTGGGGTCCAGTTCATGGGCCCGCGTCAGGGCGTGCAGGGCCTCGTCCTTGTGGCCGGCCATGTACAGGGCCCGTCCCAGGCGTTGGTTCGCCGGCACGCTCTTATCGTCTTGCTTGAGCCACTCTTGGAGATGGTCTCTGGCCTGCTCCCACTGACGACGGTTCTCGGCGACGGCGGCCAGACCCGCGTGAGCATCGCGGCGGGTGTTGCGCGCGGCCTCGGAATCGGGCCTCATCTTCTCGGCGAGCGTCAGCGCTTTCTCGCAGTTCAGCTTGGCGTCGTGGTAACGCCCCTCGTTCAGGGCTTGTGAGGCGAACGTCAGGATGACGTCGGAGTTGTCGGGCCCTTCCACGTCGGCCGCCTCCAGGGCGAGACGGCCCGGGACGGCTTGGTTCAAGGAGAAATGAAGCCGCGCCAGAATCAGCCGGACGGGGGGCCACTCGGGGTGCTTGGCGGCCCCCGCGCGAATCGCGGCCAGGGCCTCCTCGACCTTGTTTTCGCGGAGCAGGTTCGCGGCGCGTTCGAGGTCGGCATCAGCCGCGGGTGCTGGTGTTGGCGCGACCGCCGGCTTCTGGGCCCGCGCCGCCGAGACCGCCAGGAGCGTCCCGAGAACGGCCGTCGCAATCCACTCGCCCGGTCGCGCCATCGTGGGCCTCACTTCCCATGGAAGACGTCCCGCTTGGTCCTCTGCTTCGGGGCCTGATGAGAGGATTCTAATCGTCTTGACAGGGGGAACGCCACCCGTGCCGACACGTCGGCCGATTGACAGGGCGGGCCGTCACTGTTATCCCGAAACAAGATGAGACGACGTCGCGCCTCACGCGACTCGTGGATTGCCTGGGTCTCTTTTTTTCTCCGCGAGGGCCGCGAGGATGCCCGAACCGGCCGTGAAGACACGGAGCGCCGACGCTCCCCACCCCAGCGGCGATGATCGGTTCAAACTGATCGACGCCACGATGCGCCGCCATCGTCACCAGCCCGACAGCCTCATCGAAGTGCTCCACACCGCGCAAGACGTCTTCGGCTCGCTCAGTCCCGACCTTCTCCATTACATCGCCCACGGCCTGAAGCTCCCCACCAGCCGCGTCTATGGTGTGGCGACCTTTTATCATTTCTTCACGTTCGAGCCCAAAGGAGATCACTCATGCGTGGTCTGCCTGGGAACGGCCTGCTACGTGAAGGGGGGCGAAGCGATCCGAGAAGCCGTGGACAAGTTCGTCAAAGGGGAAACGCGGTGCGGGCGGGTCTCGGTCGAAACGGCCCGCTGCATCGGCGCCTGCGGCCTGGCCCCGGTGGCGCTCGTGGACGGACAGGTCCGGGGCAACCTCACGACCGAAATCGTCGTGGACCTTTTGAAGGCGTGGGTGCCCGATGGACCTTGACGACCTGATCGAAATCGGTGAGCAGGAAATCCTGTCGCGCAAGGCGTATCGCTTTCGCGTCTGCGCGGCGGCCGGTTGCCTCTCGGCGGGCGGTGCCGACGTGCGCCGGGCCATCGAGGAAGCGGTCAAGGCGTCGGGCCGGGCCGGCGAAGTCGAAGTTAGCTCGGTAGGGTGTTTGCGTGCCTGTGGGGAAGGCCCGCTCGTCCAGATAGACCCTTCGGGCGACCTCTACGAACGGGTGACGGCCGCGCAGGCCCCGTCACTCGTCGGCGCGATCGACGGCCGTCCGTGCGAGGCGCGCGTCGGCGACCCCTCACGCCCCTTCTTCAGCCGGCAGCAGTCGATCGTCTTGGAAAACTGCGGACTCGTCGAGCCCGAGCGCATCGAGTCGGCCATCGCGGCGGGCGCGTATCAATCGTTATTCAAGTGCCTTCATGAACTCACCCCGGCGCGAGTCGTGGACGAGGTCGTCGCCAGCGGCCTGCGCGGACGGGGCGGCGCCGGGTATCCGACCGGCGTGAAATGGGGCATGGTGGCCAAGATGCCCAAGGCCCCCAAATATGTCGTCTGCAACGCCGACGAGGGGGACCCAGGGGCCTTCATGGACCGGAGCGTCTTGGAGAGCGACCCGCACCGCGTGCTTGAAGGCATGGCCATCGCGGGTTACGCCGTCGGCGCCCAGCAGGGTTACATCTTCGTGCGCGGCGAGTATCCGCTGGCCATCCGGCGCCTCGACGTCGGCATTCGCCAGGCCAAGCGGCTCGGCCTGCTGGGAAGCCAGATCTTCGAGTCGAGCTTCGACTTCAAGATCGACATCCGGATCGGCGCGGGGGCCTTCGTCTGCGGCGAGGAGACCGCTTTGATTCGCTCCATCGAAGGTCGGCGCGGCGTGCCTCGGACCCGTCCCCCGTATCCGGCGGAGATGGGGCTTTGGGACCAACCGACACTCATCAACAACGTCGAGACGTTCGCCAACGTGCCCGCGATCCTCCGCGAAGGGGCCGACTGGTTCGCCGCGATCGGCACCGAGCACAGCAAGGGGACCAAGGTCTTCGCCCTGGCCGGCAACGTCCGCAACACGGGGCTCGTCGAAGTGCCGATGGGGACCCCCCTGCGCGAGATCGTCGAAACGATCGGCGGCGGCGCGCCCGACGGCCGACGCATCAAGGCCGTGCAAACGGGCGGACCCTCGGGCGGCTGCATCCCCGCCAGTCTGCTCGACACGCCCGTCGATTACGAGTCGCTCGTGAGGCTCGGCTCGATCATGGGCTCAGGCGGCATGATCGTCATGGACGAGACCACCGACATGGTGAACGTCGCCAAGTTCTTCATGGGCTTCTGCATGGACGAATCGTGCGGCAAGTGCGTCCCCTGCCGCGCCGGGACCGTGCAACTTCATCGCTTGCTCGAACGCATCAACGCGCGGCAAGCTGATGCGGCCGACCTGTCGAAACTCGAAGAACTCTGCGAAATGGTCAAGCACGCGAGTCTCTGCGGGCTGGGCCAATCCGCCCCCAACCCCGTGCTCAGCACGCTCCGTTATTTCCGACAAGAATACGAAGCACGTCTGGAAGGGACGACCCCTCCGGGTGAACCAACGGGCCTGGACGAGGCCGCGCAAGAAGCCACCGTCTGAACCGAACCGAACACGAGGGGAACATGGCGGTCAAGACGCTGAGGATCGACGGTCGCCTCATCAGCGCCCATGAAGACCAAACGGTGCTTGACGTGGCCCGCGAGGCGGGCATCCCACTGCCGACGCTCTGCCACCTCGACGGTGTGGCGGCGGTGGCCGCGTGTCGCCTCTGCTTGGTGGAGGTGGCCGGTTCCGCCAAATTGCAGCCGGCCTGCACCACCAAGGTCGCCGAGGGGATGGTCGTGCAAACGGCCACTGATCGCTTGAAAAGCTACCGCAAGATGATCGTGGAATTGCTCCTCGCCGAGAAGAACCACGTCTGCTCGGTCTGCGTATCCAACGGCCATTGCGAGCTTCAAGACCTGGCCGTGAACGTGGGCGTGGACCATGTCCGCTATGACTATCTCCACCCGGATTGTCACGTGGACATCAGTCATGAGCGTTTCGGGATCGACCACAATCGTTGCGTGCTCTGCACCCGTTGCGTGCGGACGTGCGACCAGGTGGAAGGGGCCCACACCTGGGACGTCGCCGGCCGCGGCCACAAGGCGTGGATCATCAGCGACATGGCGCAACCGTGGGGCGCGTCGGAATCGTGTACGTCGTGCGGCAAGTGTGTCCAGGCATGTCCCACCGGGGCCATCTTCCACAAGGGGGCCAGCGTCGGCGAGATGCGCAAGGACCGCGACCTGATCCGATTCGTCGTGACGGCCCGGGAGAAGAAGCAATGGGTCGTCTAAGGCTGGCCACGATCTGGCTGGGAGGTTGTTCGGGCTGTCACATGTCCTTCCTGGACATCGACGAGTTCCTGATCGACCTGGCCGGCCTCGTGGACGTCGTCTACTCGCCGCTGGTCGACACGAAGGTCTATCCGAAAGACGTCGACGTGGTCTTGATCGAAGGGGCGGCGGCGAGTGAGGAGCACATCGATCTGGCCCGCCTGGCCAGGAAAAACACAAAGAAGGTGGTGGCCTTCGGCGACTGCGCGGTGACGGGAAACGTGACGGCCATGCGCAACCACTTGGGACCAGCGCTGGTGGTCCTGGAGAGGGCCTACCTGCGTGACGTGGACGTTCGACCGGGCATCCCGTGCGAGCCCGGGATCGTGCCGGTGCTCCTGGACCGGGTCAGGCCCCTACACGAAGTCATTCCCGTGGACGGTTTCATCCCAGGTTGCCCCCCACCGGCGAAAAGGATCAAGGAATACCTGGAAAGCACACTCGCCAACAGATAACGAATGAAAACCATCACCATCGACCCAGTCACGCGCATCGAAGGCCACGCCAAGATCACGGTCCAGTTGGATGAGTCGGGGCAGGTGGCCGACGCGCGGTTTCATGTCGGCGAGTTTCGCGGATTCGAGAAGTTCTGCGAAGGTCGTCCCCTTTGGGAGATGCCGGGGATCACGGCCCGTATTTGCGGGATATGTCCGGTGAGCCATCTGCTCGCGTCGGCCAAGGCGGGCGACGCGATCCTGGCGGTCACGGTGCCGCCGGCCGCTGAGAAATTGCGACGGTTGATGAACCTCGGCCAGATCGTGCAGTCTCACGCCTTGAGCTTCTTCCATCTGAGCGCCCCGGACCTGCTGCTGGGCATGGACTCCGACCCGGCGGAGCGAAACGTCTTCGGCCTGATTCGGAGCGAGCCCGAACTGGCGCGAAGAGGCATCCGTCTCCGTCAGTTCGGTCAGGAGATCATCGCCACGCTTGGCGGGCAGAAAGTGCATCCGTCATGGGCCGTGCCGGGCGGCGTGCGCGCCGCCTTGAGTGAGGAGGGACGCGACCGAATCCAGCAGTCCTTGCCCGAAGCGTTCGACACGGCCGAGATCGCCCTCAAGAAGTTCAAGTCGGTTTACGAGAAGTTTCATGAGGAGGCGGCCAGTTTCGGCGAGTTCCCATCGCTCTTCATGGGGCTGGTCACGCCTGACGGTGAGTGGGAACACCACGGGGGTCTGCTCCGGTTCGTCGACTCCCGGGGCGACATCGTGGCCGATCGGATCGAACCGCGCGATTATCGGACCTACATCGGCGAGGCGGGCGAGTCGGACAGTTACCTGAAATCGCCCTATTTCAAGCCGTTGGGCTATCCCGAGTGCATTTACCGAGTCGGCCCCTTGGCGCGATTGAACGTCTGCACGCGGTTCTCGACGCCACGCGCCGACCAGGAGTTGAAGGAATATCGCTACCGGTTCCACGGGACCGTCACGTCGTCGTTCCTTTACCATTACGCGCGCTTGATCGAAATCGTGGCCTGTCTGGAGGCGATCGAGGCCTTGCTCAAAGACGGCGACCTGGGCAGTCATCAGCTTCGGGCCTCGGCGGGGATCAACGACCGCGAAGGGGTCGGCGTGAGCGAGGCGCCGCGCGGCACGCTCTTCCATCATTACAAGGTGGACGAGCATGGTTTGATCACTTGGGTGAACTTCATCATCGCGACCGGACAGAACAACCTGGCGATGAACCGGACGATGGCCCAGATCGCGCGTCGATTCATCACCGACGGCGCGAACGTGCCTGAAGGGGTCTTGAATCGGTTGGAAGCGGGCATTCGGGCCTACGACCCCTGCCTGAGCTGCTCGACCCACGCGGTCGGTCGAATGCCGCTGCGCGTGGAGATCGTGGACACGTCAGGGAAACTGCTTCGCGTCCTAACAAAATGATCATCTCGCGAGAGAGACAATGGCGATACCTGACTATCAGGAAATTATGTTACCGATTCTAGAGATTCTAGCCGAGGGAAAGTCGCATCGGATGAAAGATGTGACTCAACTTGTGGCTGATCGATTCGGCCTCACTATGGAAGAACGCGAAAAGCGAATTCCAAGTGGAAACCAGACGACCATTAGTAATCGAGTTGCATGGGCCAAGACCCACATGAAAATGGCGGGGCTGGTTGAGAACCAGGACCGAGGATCCGTCAGGATTTCGTCCGAAGGCCTGAAGGTCCTGTCCACTAAGCCTCAACGCATTGACGTCAAGTTCCTTTGCCAATTCGCACCTTATCTTGAGTTCACAAAAAAAAAGGGCGGCCCCACTGAAGGACCCGAGGAACCGAATGATGTAGCGTCGAGGGTCACTCCGAAGGAACAAATCGACGCTGCCTATAAGTCCCTACGTTCAGCCTTGGCGAACGACCTGCTTACCGAGGTCAAGGCGGCCTCCCCGGCCTTTTTCGAGGACTTGGTCGTTAGACTGCTCGTCGCCATGGGTTACGGCGGGTCAATCGCGGACGCCGGGAAGAGAATAGGCAAGTCCGGCGATGGAGGCATCGACGGCATCATCAAGGAGGACCGTCTCGGGCTGGATGTCGTCTGCATTCAAGCCAAGCGATGGGAAGGCACTGTCGGGAGACCCGTCGTGCAGTCTTTTGTCGGCAGCATGGAACTTTATCGAGCCAGGAAGGGGGTCCTGATTACGACCTCGACTTTCTCAGCAGATGCTCAAAACTACGTCAATCATGTCGAATCAAAGAAAATCGTTCTTATCGATGGGCCGACTCTCGCTGAGTTGATGATTGATTTCGATGTCGGCGTCACGGTTTCGGACACCTATCTGATTAAGAAGCTAGACAACGACTTCTTCAGTGAGGTGGTCGACTGACATCTCGTTTTTCGCAAGCCCCCATTAATCGAAAGGGCATTTCGATCAAGTTCGCGGACATGATTATCGGCATCGGCAACACGCTTCGTCGCGACGACGGCGCCGGGCCTTTCGTGGCGGCCGGGGCCTTCCCGCCGAACGTCGAGGCGATCGTCGTCCATCAGCTTTTGCCCGAACTGGCCGAGACGATCGCGCGAGCGCGCCGGGTCATCTTCGTGGACGCGATCGAAGGGGCCTTGGAATTGGGCTGGGTGCCCATCACCGCGGAATGGCGATCGGCCCCTGATCACGCGCTGGACCCGGCCACGATGCTCGCCCTGGCGGAAACGCTCTTTGGTCAGGCCCCCCTCACCCACTTGTTGACGGTCCCCGGCGAGGACTTCGGGTTCGGAGAGGGTCTCTCACCGAAGACCGAGGCCTTCTGCGAAACGGCCCGTGAGCGCATCCGGGAGTGGCTCGTAGCGCATTGAGCGGGTCAGGGGCCCACGACGACATGGGAATTGACGACGTCAGAGGGGAAACCCCGCGCATTGCCGAATCCAGATCTGACACGGGGCCCTTCGCGCCGAACGATCCCAAACAAAAAACGCATGCTTATATGCAGATTTAACAGTTGTGTTCGCTTGACTGCCGTGCATGCGCGAGCCGAATCGAAGCTGGTGTACCATCAGAACGGTCGTGACGATTCTGCATCCCCTGAAGAGGTCGCTCTCCGAATCGAAGCTGGAGCACCTTCCCAACGATCGCGACGATTGTGAGGGCTTCGAAAAGGTCGCTCTCCGAATCGAAGCTGGAGCACCTTCCCAACGATCGTGACGATCGCGCGGGCGGTTGCGGTCCCTTCAACGTCTTCGCACGCCTTCTCGCCGGGTTGCTCCACTTGACTTGGCAGACTGTTCCACGTGGAACATTTCGGTCGACCAGGTTGAGTTTCGGGGCGTGACCCTGGACCCGAGCGGTCGGGTCCCCTGGAGTTCCAGGTGTTTTTCTCAGCCCCGGAGGAGCGACCGTCTGCAGCCAGGGGTAAGCGTGGCGAACCCCTGGATTCGAGCGAGCGGATTTCCTTAGTCGAGTGCCCCGCATGTTGCAGGGCCGTCGGCCCTCTTGGGCCTGACGACCCCTATGCCGCCCTCCCGCACTCGGGGCGAGGCGTGGGACCGGGGGACACGTGCCCGGGGAGGGACGTCTTCACCGCGGGGGGAGTCGTGCGCCCGCGCGACACGCATCCATCGATTTCGGCTTGACCGTGCTTGGGCCGACCCTCATACTGACGGCCCGCATGGACGACCGGCCCTTCGGGGTCGAGGCTTCGGTGGCGACCACGGAATGGACATCCGCGACGCATCCCCGCTCCCGCCCCGGGCGCTTCGCTCACCACGAGACGCATCGTCTCGCCGCGCGCCCCCCTTGTGGTCCGAACCTACGAACGCGACCCGACCTTCGGAGGGGCCCGCGGCGTCATGACCACCAACGCCTATTTGCTGGTCTTCGCCCTCTCATTCATGGGCTGCGTGCTCGTCACGCCGCTCGTGAGGAGGGTCGCGGCCTGGACCGGCGCCATCGACCGCCCCGACCAGTTCCGCCGTATCCACAAGGGGGCGACGCCCCGGATGGGCGGCCTGGCCCTCGCCTTCGGCATGCTCGCCAGCCTCGTCATCATCGCCGCGATCTGGGACTGGGGCGACGGCTGGCCCGACGCCCGTTCCTTCTGGGGCCGACAATGGTCGGTCCTCGCGGCCGTGGGGATCGTCCTGGCGATGGGGGCGATCGACGATGCCCGCGGTCTGGGCCCACGCCTCAAGCTCCTGGGACAAGCCCTGGCCGTCCTCGTGCTGTATCACGGGGGTATCCGAATCGACCGCTTCGTCCTTCTGGGGCATTCCATCAACTTCTGCCCGTCGATGCTGGCCGTCCACGTCTTGGGCCACACGGTCCATCCCATCAGCCTGGTCGTCACGATCCTCTGGTTCCTTGGCTGTATGAACGTCTGGAACCTCATCGACGGCATGGACGGCCTCGCCTCCGGTGTGGGCTTGCTCGTCAGTTCCACGCTCATGCTCGTGGCGCTCTATCAGGCGAACGTGGGTTCGGCGCTGGTGGCGGCGGCCCTCGCGGGGAGCCTGGTGGGCTTCCTTCTCTACAACTGGCACCCCGCCGTCATTTTCCTCGGCGATAGCGGCAGCCTCACGATCGGCCTGATGATCGGCGTGATCGGCATCCAAGACTCGCTGAAGGGGGCCTCGGCGCTGTCGATCCTCTTCCCGATCCTCGCGATGGGCGTGCCCATCTCCGACACCGCGCTGGCCATCTTCCGCCGATGGGTGCGCAACCTGCCCCTCACCGCCGCCGACCGCCGCCACCTGCACCACCTGCTTATCGGCCTGGGCTTGAACCCCAAGCAAGCGGCCATCTTGCTCTACACCTTCACAGGCTTCCTCTGCGGCGTCGTCCTCATGGGTGTGGCCTGGAACAACGACTTCCTGGCCCTCGTGCTGGGGACCTCCGGTTGCCTCGCCTTCTTGATCATTCTCTACAGCAGGCGCGACGAGTTGACCCTCCTCCGCGCCGAGTTCGCCGCGCGGATGACCCGAGGCCGACAAGAACGGCGCTCGGCGCAAGTGACCTGGGAAGCGATCCAACGCATCGAACTGTGCGAGGACCCGGACCGCATCTGGGCGATCGTCCGCGAGACCGCCGGGGCGCTGGGGTTCGATGGCGTGCGTTTGGCCTGCTATCGCGGGGGTCGCGCGGTCTTTCGGCAGAACCAGCCTTACTGGGAAGGGAGCAGTGCCGAGCCGCCCCTGTCGGGGCCGACCGTCTCGTTCCGACTGAACACAGGTGACGACCTCTCGCTGGCGGTGGCCTTGCACCAGGCCGCCGATTCCGACCTGGCCACCGACATCGCCTTTCGTTTCGTGAGGCGTTTGGCCCTGGCGACGGCCGAGCGGCTCGAACGGCTGCTCTCGGAGCGGGCCGCCCAAGCGGCCAAGAGCGAGCCGGCGACGGTGGAGGTCGAGGCGGCACGCGACCGCGACCCGCTGGGCTGGCTCCGCTGGGCCCTGGGTTGGGACGCCTGAGGCAACGACCTTCGAGGAAGGAAGGGGACCCGATGGACGGACTGATGCCTCATCCCAGCCTTGGCCAGGGTCATGCCTATCCTCCCGCGCCGTTTCAGCCGGAAAACCCAACGATCCATCTGACGAGGCCGGTCGCCACGTCTCATCAGGGAAAGACGGCCGGCGACTATGTTCGGGCCCTCTGGCGCCGAGGTTGGCTCGCCCTGGCGGTGGCCCTGCCCGTCGGCGTGGCCGGTTGCCTCGCCG
Organism: uncultured Isosphaeraceae bacterium; assembly: GCA_937858365.1. Classification (GTDB taxonomy): domain Bacteria; phylum Planctomycetota; class Planctomycetia; order Isosphaerales; family Isosphaeraceae; genus CALLYK01. The sequence continues at coordinate 13,425 of CALLYK010000518.1, forward strand.
TGCTCGGGATGAAAGACGTCTATCGGGCCCAGGCGCAAGTCCTGATCGAATCGCCCCACTTCGACGACATCCTGGCCGGCCTGCTCACGCACCAAGGGGTCGGCGGCGGGCGGGCGCACGAGCCGGAAGTGAAGTACGTCGCCAATCGCCTGATGAAGCTGCGGGGCCTGGAACTGGCCGGCCGGGTCGTGCGCGACCCGAGCGTCGACCCGCCCCCGCCCGGTTCGGTGGACCCGGCGATGGAACTCTGGAAGGGGCTGTCCACCAAGATGCTCCCCCAAACGAGCCGATGCGAGGTCGCGCTCGAAGGCACCGACCCGCGAAGGGCCGCCCAGTGGCTCAACCGCCTCATCGAGATCTTCTGCGAAGACCTTCAGAAGGAACACGAGAACCAGATCCAACAGGTGAAGAGACAATCAAACGTCCGTTTGCAGGCCCTTCGGACCGAACAGAACGAGATCGAGAAGAAGGTCCACGAACTGGCCGAGCGCAACAAGGCGTTCACGGCCGGCGGCGGCAACGTCTTCGAGAAGCGATACGGCGACCTGACCTTGATGCTCGCCCAGAAGCGCGGACAGATCGAGTCGCTCGAACACGACGCGATGATGTCGCGGCTCTATCCCCGAAACGGTCCCGGCGCGGCGTTCACTTCCGAAGACCATCACCTGGAGACCCTGATCGAGCGCAAGCGCCGGATGACCTTGGAGGCGAAGCGCATTCAAGGGGTGACCAAGAAGAACTTCGACCCCGCGCGGACCCACCTGGCGAACCAACTGAGCGACGTGATCGCGCAGATCGAGGAGATCCAGGCCCACAAGCGGCCCGCCGAACCCCTCCCGGATTTCCACGAGATGCTCATCGATCGGGCCAGCCGCCAGTTCGAGGAGATCAAGGCCGAGGCCGACCAGACATTCAACGAATGGCAAGACTCCACGCCGGACCACCAGAAGTACCTTCGATTGCTCGCCGACCGCGACGAGAAGATCAAGGCGATCGCCCAGATGGAGGCCCGGATCGCCGACTTCGGGATGCTCGCCGACACGAAGAGCAAGCCGGCCGAAGTGCTGCAAGCCGCCGCGGTCCCGGTCACTCCCGTGAAACCCAACCGGCCGATGATGATCGGGGGCATGATCGTCTTGGCCCTTGGCCTGGGATGCGGCCTTGTCTGTTTGCTGGAAACGCTCGACCGAAAGGTCCGCGTGCCGGAACGGGTCTCGCTGGACTTGGGCTTGCCCCTCTGCGGGGTCGTGCCCCGAATCCGGCGTTCGGCCAAGCTCCACCGGGGCGGCCACCTCTGGACCCCCGCGATGCCCGCGTCCGTCGAGGCCGACGCCTACCGTAACCTCCGCGCCAGTCTTCTCGGGATGCGCTCCGTCTCGGGAGGGTCGGTCGTCACGCTGCTTGTCACCAGCGCCAAAGCGGGCGAAGGCAAGAGCACGACGGCCCTGAACCTCGCGGCCACGTGCGCCCGGGCCGGCGAGCGGACCTTGCTCATCGACGTGGACCTGAGAAGGCCCAGCCTCACTGAGGTCTTCGAAGGGGCGCGCGATCAAGCCGGTCTCGTCGGCTTCCTTCGCGGCGAGGTCCCCTGGCAGCGAACGGTCGTCAGGACCGACCTGCCCCATCTCGACTTCCTCCCCACCGGCGACCCGCGCGACGTGCCCATCGAAGTGCTCGGCACGTTGGAACTCCGTCAGCTCATCCTGGCCGTCTCGGGGCAATACGACCGTGTCATCCTCGATGGCCCGGCCGTGCTCGGCATGGCCGATTGCCGAATGCTCGGCCGACTCGTGGATGCCGCGCTCTTGGTCGTTCGCTCAGGCGCGCACGAGGTACGCCCCCTCATGCGGGCCAAGGCGATGCTGGAGCAATCACGGGTCCCGCTCGCCGGGGTCGTCTTCAACGGTCTGATCGAAGACTTCAAGGACTGGTCGAGCTACGGCAGCGCTTACGACGCCGGCTACGGCGCGCTCCCGGGACCTTCGGCCAGGTTGGAAGCGGCGACCCCCGCCCTCGTCGGCGCCGGTCGCGCCTGAGACTTGCCGCTTCACGCACCCTGAACACACCGCCTTGAGAACGCCCCGCATGACACGCCTCTTCCTCACCACCCTGACCGATCGGACGCTGGCGGGCCTCCTCGGCGCCGTGGTGCCGGCGGGTGTGCTGGCGTTTGGCGGCATGGTCTGGTGGGCCCGGCCGGTCCTGGGTTGCCTGGTCTTCGCCGCGGCCCTGACGTGGCTCGTCAAGGTCGCCCTCGAAGGGACCTGGCGGGTGGTCGCCAGTCCGTTGGGTCTTGTCGGGGCGCTCGCCCTGGCCCTCGCGCTCGGCCAGCTCGCGCCATTGCCGGCGGCCCTCGCGAAGCGCCTCTCACCCAGGGCCCAGGCCCTATACGGAGTCGGCTTCGTGCCCGACCAAGCGCACGCCGACGACCCGGAGCGCCCCTTGCCGCCCACGCTCGAAGTCGTCCGCTCGCCGGCCACGCTCGATCGCCCCGCGACCTTGCGTTGGCTCGTGGGCGCCCTCGGTTGCTGGACGCTCTTCCTCGTGGCCTCGCAATTCGTCGATCGTGTCGGCCGCTGCCTCTGGGTTTGGGGGGGCGTGCTGGCTGGTTTCCTGGTGGTCACCGTCTTCGGTTTCGTGCAGTGGGTCAGTGGGCGAGGCGGCCTTTACGGCTTCTTGGCGCCCGGGTCCTCTCCCTGGTTCGCGCCCAGCATGGCCGACGTGCTCCACGCGCCGGGCGCCACGGCCCTCCGCCCCGTGGGCGAGGCACCGAACGTCTGGGCCTTTCCCGTGCCCGACCCAGCCTTCCACCTGGCCGGATTGGTGGGCGGCCCAGGCGCCTATCTCGCCTTGGCTTCGCTGGCCTTGCCCCTGACGCTCGGGACCCTCTTGCAACTCCTGGCGCCGCGAGGCAGTCGCGAACCGCTCATGAATCGGCTACGCGAGTCGGGGCGCGGCAGCCTGGCCTTGTTGCTCGTGGCCTTGCTCCTGATGGGGGCCGGAATGGTCGGTTGTCTGGCGGGCCCCTGGCTGGCCCTGCCCTACGCGGTGGGACTGCTCCTCACGGCCTTGCCCGCGACACTGGGCACCGGCGTCGCCCGCTTCGCCCTCGTCCTTACCACCGCCGGACTCTTCGCCCTGGGGTCGGGCGTGGCCCTGCGCGACTTCACCGGCACCGTGGAAGGCCCCGCCCCGCTCGCTCAGGAGCATGGGTGGGCGGTCACGAAAACGGCCTGGCTCGACGCGGCCCGCGTCGCCCGCGATTTCCCATGGATCGGCGCCGGTCTCGGCAGCTTCCCGGCCGTCGGCGCGTCTTACAAGGGAGACGATCGGACGACCACGCTCGCCCAGAGCGCGCTGAGTCGCTGGGTCGCCGAAACGGGCCTGCCCGGATTGGGCCTGCTCGCCCTGGCGATCGTCTGGTGCGTCTTGCGCCTGCCCGCCGCCTTGAAACGCGTCGGCTCGGCCGATCGGGCCTTGATGGGGGCCTTGCTCGGATCGGTGGCTTGCTTCGCGATGGTCTCGGCGCTGCATTGGACGGTCGAGGTCGCGGCCGTGGCCATCGCGGCGAGCGTCGTGCTCGGCACGTGGGACCGCTGGCTGGCCGGCGCGACTGACCTCTTCGTCGAACCAGCCTGACGGCCCGCGCGCGAAGATTCCGACTGGTGAATTTGGGGACGTTCCGACTCGAACGGAAGACGAGGGGCACGATGCCCGAGACCACGGTCCTGCAAGTCCGAGCGAAAGACGCGACGACCACCCGCGCGCTCGAACTCTCCGGCCCTTCGGTCCGAATCGGCCGAGGCCCGCTCTGCGAGGTCCAACTGGATGAGCCGGACCTGGCCGACGTGCATTGCCTCTTGCGACGACGCGGCGAGGCTTGGTTCGTCCAGCCTGTGGGTCCGCCGGGGCTGATCTCCCTGCAAGGCAAGGCCGTCGAGCTGCAAGTCCCCCTGCCCCTCGGCGCGACACTGACCATCGGCGGCCACGAACTCGTCTTGGACCGCGCCGCGCCGATCACGATCGACCGACCCGAACCGCCTCGATTCGCTCGTGTCTTCGATCGACGCACTCCGATTGAACCTGTCGCCGTGAGCGTCGTCGCGCCCGCGCCGACGCCTCCACCAACTCCAACACCCGCACCCACACAGGTATCGCAAACCGGCCCGCACGATCGCTGGGCCGCGAACCGTCGCGCGGAGGATCGTTGGGAGGCCCGCTGGCGAGCGGTCGGCGAGGGCCTCAAACGCGCCGGCACTCCACCGCCGACCCCACCCACCCGCACGCCCCATTCCGGACTGGAGCGTCCCACCGTTTCCGTCCCGCGACGCGAGGCGCCGCGTTATCCTGGACCCGCCGTACCGCCTTCGTCGTCGTCGTTCCCTCGGGTCGCGGCCGTCGCGCCCAACCTCGCGCCGCGCATCGCCACCGCCCCGGTCTCGCCGCCTCGAGAGGCACCGAAGGCCCAATCACCGCCGCCGCCGCCGAAGGCCGTCGCAGCCCCTCCGCCGATACCTCGGGTCGAGTCGATGCCGACCCTTATCGACCTCCCCATCCTCGACGCCTGGGTACGCGAGCAGGAAAGGCCCCCGACGCCCCAAGTCGAACCAACGCCGACCGTCGAGCCCGAACGATTCGAGGCGCCCTCGACCCCCAGCACCCCGGCGCGCCCGGCACCGATGATTCGGATCGAGTTCGACGACCCGGGGATTCGACTCCGTCAGTTCGTCACGTCCGCATTCCGACGCTACGCCAAACCGAAAAAGCCCACCGAAGAACGTCGGGAAGAGGAGCACCCAACCGAAACAGGCGACGGACCCATCGGGCCCACTCCCGAGTCTCCAATCGACTCGTCCCCTCCGGCGGACTTGCTCGTTTTGGAAGATGGGCCCCCGCCCGTTGATGCCGTGTGCGAATGGGAAGCGGCCCCCTTCGAGGAGGAAGTCAACGAGGCCGAGGACCCGCCGCCGATCCACCCCGAAACCGACATGGATGCGGTCGAACCGCTCGTCGTCATCGAAGCCCCAATCGAGCCGGGCCGCACGGAAATCGTGGAAGAGGCGCCGCCCGTCTTCATCGACGTTCTTGTCGAACCGCCGATTGTGGAGGCCAGGACCACCGAGGCGCCCGTCGTCATCGATGTCCCGTGCGAACCGCCGGTCGCGGAGACCCCCACCACCGACGCCCCCGTCGTCATCGACGTTCCTTGCGAAGCTCCTATTGAGGACGTTCGGACCGCCTTCCAACCTGGACCGGCCCCAACTTTCCAAGACGGCACCAAGGCCGATTCGGAGTGGCCGTCCGCTCGGTTGGTCCTGCAATCGGCGAGTCGAGCGAGCATGCCGGCACCCGCATCGTCGGGTGTCCGTTCTTCGTTGCCGACCCCCACCGTCGCCCGACCTCCCAAACAATGGCGCGTTCCATGGCTGCCCTTCATTTGGCTCCTGGCCTTGGGGGCCACCCTCGCGCTTGGCGCCGGTTCGATGGGCCTTTCACTCGCATGGGCTGACGACGACATGACCGCCGGCGCCCTCGCCGATCGGATGGCGAGCGGTCTCGACGCGGGCCGGCACGAACAGGAACTCGCCTTGGCGCCGGGCAGGCTCACGAACTCAAGCTCCTGGTGGGCCCGTTCGGCCGAGAGTTCCTGGCTTCGGGCCTGGGCGATCGACGCCAAGAACTCGGAGGACGGCGACGAACGAGCGCGACGGGTCCGAGAGTGGCTCGCCGCCGCGCGGGCGAGTGCGGCATCGTCGTCGCCGACCTGCGGGCCCGGCAGATGCTCCTGCGGAGTGTAGGGCTTGAGGACCGGCTGACTCATCAGCCGTCGCGTCACGCGGATCGCGTCGGCGGCGACCTGGCGATCTTCCTCGGTCGCGAGATAGTTCGGCGCGATCTTCGGAGCTGCGCCCAGATTCGGCGACGCGAGCCGGATCGTACCGCGCGACGTGGGCCGCAGGTTGCAGGCCGCGACGGTGATCGCGGGGAAGGGGTGCAGCGGTTCGCCGAACTTGTCGAGCGACAGCGGCTGAACGTGGAACTGGATGTCGGCCCGCTCCTTAGCCGGGTTCGATCGCGTGAATATGCCGAGCTGCGATGGCGCCATGGTCAGCGGCCCGCGGCGCCGCAATGCATAGTCGATGCCCATCCACGCGCGCCGTGGCAGCGAATAGTAGGTTTCGTTCAAGGTGCGAATTCCCTGCACCTTGAAGATCGCGCGCTGTTGCAGGTGATCCTGCAGGTTGCGGCCGACTCCCTGCCTGTCGAGCGCGACGTCGATGCCAAGCGGCTGCAGCCACTCGCCTGGCCCAATTCCGGACCGATGCAAAATCTGCGTGGAGCCGATCGAGCCGGCGCTGAGAATGACTTCGCCCTTGGCGAAGGCTTCGACCGTTTCGTCGCCCTGCCTGAAGCGCACGCCGATGGCGCGCCCGTCCTTCAAGATCAGGCGATCGGCCTCGACATTCGTTTCGAGGCGCAGGTTCGGGCGAGACAGGGCGGGCTTCAGGAACCCGCGCGCCGCGGACCAACGCCGCCCGAGGCGCTGGTTGACGTGGAAGTAGCCGACGCCCTCGTTGTCGCCGGTGTTGAAATCCGGCGTACGGCGGATGCCCATCTGGGTGGCGGCCTCGGCGACGGCGTCCAGGACCTTCCATGAGATCCGCGGCGCCTCGATGCGCCAGCCGCCGCCGACGCCATGATGTTCGCTGGCGCCGAGGAAGTGGTCCTCGAGCGACTTGAACGCGGGGAGAACGTCGTCCCAGCCCCAGCCCGGCAGGCCCAACTGGCGCCAGTGGTCGTAGTCCGCCGCCTGTCCGCGCATCGATATCATGGCGTTGATCGCCGACGATCCGCCGATCACCTTTCCGCGGGGATAGCCGAGCGCGCGGCCATTGAGACCGGGTTCCGGCTCGGTCTTGAACATCCAGTCCGAACGGGGATTGCCGATGGCGAAGAGATAGCCGACCGGAATGTGGAACCAGATCCAGTTGTCCTTGCCCCCGGCTTCCAGCAGGAGCACACGCTTCGATGGATCCGCCGACAGGCGGTTGGCGACGATGCATCCGGCCGTGCCTGCGCCCACGACGATATAGTCGAAATCCCCATCGAGCCGCCTGGCCATTCTCTCACTCCCCTCGCGGCAATAGCCGGAGACCTGTCGCGG
>CALLYK010000519.1 GCA_937858365.1 uncultured Isosphaeraceae bacterium
GTTCACTCAAGACGACGCTCACCTCTTTTGCACTCACGAACAAGTGCGCCAGGAATTTCGCACGACCTTGGAGATGACACGTCACTTCCTGGAAGCATGTCTCGGGCTGACCGATTACAAGTTGAGGCTCTCCAAGTCCGACCCGAACGACCCCAAGTATCAAGGGGCGGCCGGCGAGACCTGGCGCCGCGCCGAGGAAGACATCCGGTCCGTGCTCGCCGAGTCGGGCCTGCCGTTCGAGGAGGCCCCCGGCGAGGCCGCCTTTTACGGTCCCAAGGCCGACTTCATCGTCAAGGACTGCCTGGGTCGCGCCTGGCAACTCGGCACGGTCCAACTGGACTACGTCTTGCCCGAACGGTTCGGCCTGGAGTACATCGGCCCGGACAATAAGCCCCATCGCCCGGTGATGATCCATCGCGCCCCTTTGGGTTCGATGGAACGCTTCATGGGCATCCTCATCGAGCACTTCGCGGGGGCCTTCCCGCTCTGGTTGGCGCCGGAGCAGGTCCGCGTCTTGCCGATCTCCGAGAAGGTGAACGACTACGCCGCGACCGTGCTGAAGGCCCTCCACCAAGCCGGACTGCGGGCCCACATCGACGCCCGTCCCGAGAAGATCGGCGCTAAGATTCGCCACGCGCAAATCGAAAAAGTCCCCGCGATGTTCGTCATCGGCCAAAAAGAAGCCGAAACCAATCAAGTCGCCTATCGCGACCGCGCGGAAGGGGACCAGGGCGCGATGCCGCTGACCGATGCCGTCGCCAAGGTCGCCGCCGTGAACGCGGCGAGGGAAACGCCACGGCCCGACCCGCTGCCGTCGGCCGGCGACGAAGAAGAGTCCGAACAGCACAGCTATTGACCCAAAGCGGCGCCCTTGCGCGACGGCAGTGGTTGAGTCGCGAGATCGTCGGTCCTGCCCAGGTGGGCCTACGCAGCCTTGCCGCGGATTGACGTGGTCCCTCAAAACGGTGATGATCGTGTTCGTTTGGCTATCCGCAACGAGAGGAGGACTCGACGTTGTTCCAACCCTCGACGCTCAGGCCGGCCGCGTGGGTCGCGGTGCCTCTGGTGCTTTTGTCTGCTGCGCCTGCGTCCAAGGTCCAACTCTCCGTCAAACGGGTTGGAGACCCGACCGCCTGGGAGACCCCGCAATACCACAACGGAATTGACGAGGCGTCCTTCCAACCAACCGGCAGGAAAGTCGAGTTTCGCTGCGTCTTGGAGACGGATTACGAAACGGATTATTGGTTCCGGGCGGTGATGACCGTTTATCCCACGACGACCCTGGATCAGAAGACCGGATACATGACGCCGACCGAACGACCGGTCGTTGAGATGGGGTTGGACCCGAGAATCATCGGCGGCCGTTGCGGAGGGAAGTACGAAGCGTCCGCCACGTTCAACCTGCCTCCCGGTATCTATCAAGGCCGGATCCACACAGAAATCGCGACGGACGGAAAGCAGGATTTCCAACGGGTGTCCGGTTGCATGCTTCAATTCACAGTGCGTTAAATCGGTTAACGATTGCGTTGACCGCGCGATGACGCTTTCATGGTGCGAGTTGGCGCCGCATAGGTCTTCCGGGTCCGGAGGGGCCACCGTCAATGGCCCGGCGTGGGGCGCGACGAAAACCGTGGAATTGCAGGCGAAAATGGTCCAGGGGCTTGCGCCCCCGGCGATTGGCTTGCGCTTCTTCGGGGCTTGGGAAATCGACCAGGCATCTTTCGGGAAGGGGCCTTAAGGGCGGCCTCGACCGGTCAGTCGCGCGACCATCTCCCCTCTTGCCGCTCGTCGTTTGGTGAAGCAGAATGGGGCGCCGAGGCGAGGGCGCTTCAAGCTGGTTTCCTTGGGAAACGGTCTCTCAAGGTCCTTGGGCCTCTTTTAGAGGGGGCCCTCGTTCGACCCACCTCGGCGCAGGATTCAGCACGACATTCCGCCGAGTCTCGCAACCCGGGTCGCCCCCATGATCGTCCCGCTTTTCGTGACTCTCGCTCTGTGCTGTCAGGCCCCCGAGCTTCAAACGGTCGCCGAACGTTCGGGCTACAAGGCCACCGCGACGAGCGCGCAGGTCGCCGAGCTGGCCAAGGCCATCGACGGCCGTTCCGATGCCGTCAGCCTTGGCTCTTTGGGGACCTCGCACGAGGGCAAGGCCCTTCCCTTGCTCCTTCTGAGCGACCCGCCGATCGCCGACGCGGCGGCGGCCAAGAAGTCGGGGAAGCTCGTCGTCCTCCTGTTCGGCAACATCCACGCGGGGGAAGTGGACGCCAAGGAGGCCCTCTTGATCCTGGCTCGCGAGCTGTCGCAGCCGGCGCCGCACCCGCTCCTGAAAGACCTGATCGTCGCCATCGTGCCCAACTTCAACCCCGACGGCAACGACAAGATGGCCAAGACCAACCGGCCAGGACAGGTCGGACCCGAGGATGGGATGGGCCGTCGCGAGAACGGTCAAGGACTGGACCTCAATCGCGACTTCATCAAGCTTGACGCCCCCGAGACGCGAGCCTTGGTCGCCTGGATCAACGAGTGGGACCCGCACGTTGTCGTGGACGGTCACACGACCAACGGCTCGCACCATCGCTTCACGATCACCCACGCCGGGCCCAAGGCGCCCGCCGGTGATCGCCGCGTGATCGACTATGCGAACGACCGACTCTTGAAAGAAGTGGGCGAGGTCCTTCAGCGCGATTCGGGTTGGAAGAGCTTCCCCTACGGAAACTTCAACCGCGAGCACGACCGCTGGTCCACCTTCGCCCCCGAGCCCCGTTACAGCACGAACTACGTCGGCCTGCGCAATCGCATCGGCATTCTCTCGGAGTCGTATTCCTACGCGACCTACCGCGACCGCGTGCTGGCCACGCGCGACTTCTGCAAGGCGATCCTGACGTTCGCCGCGGCCCAAAAGGACGAAATCAAACGCCTGCTCAACGAGACCGCGCAGGGGGGCGCCGTCGGTCAGGACGTGGCCGTTCGCTCCGAGCCCCGCGCTCGCAGTCAACCCGCCGTGGCCCTGGGGTTCGTCGAGAAGGAAGAGGACGGCCGTCGCGTCGCCACCGCCGAGACCAAAGACTACACCGTCCAGCTCTGGGACGACTTCGTCGCCAAAGAGACCGTGAAGCGGCCCGAAGCGTACCTCGTGCCGTCCGCCTTCTCGTCCGCGATCGCCACCTTGAAGCGGCACGGACTGCCCGTGACGACCCTCCGAGAAGACATCACGCTCGACGTCGAAGCCTATCGGGTCGACGCGATCAAACGCGCTGAGCGGCCCTATCAGGGACATACGGCCGTCGACCTCTCGGTCACGGCCCGCCCTGAAAGCCGGATGGTCGCCGCGGGCACCGTGATCGTGCCGGCGACGGGCCCTCTGGGACCTCTGGCCGTCATGCTCCTCGAACCCCGTTCCGAGGACGGCCTGGCGACCTGGAACGCATTCGATGAAGGACTCGCCGTGGGCGCCGACTTCCCGGTCCTTCGGCTCCCCAAGCGGCCGTCTTGTCCGCTGCTGACGAACGCGCGGACTACGCAGACAACCCGAGCAGGCGCGCCGACGCCGATGCGAGGCGGCGGCGGTGCCTATCGCTGGCTCGACACCGAGCACTTCGCCCAGGTGAAGGAGGGCCAGTCCTTCAGAGTCCACGCCGCCACGGGGCGAGCCGAACCGATGGCCTCCGAGACTCGCGACAAGCTCTTCGATTCGTTCGCAACCATCGCGGCGATCGGTCGGCCCCTGGCGCAAGCCGTCTCGACCCGGGCATCGTTCGACCAGGCGCGTGTCGGGGCCGTCGTCGAACACGAGGGAGACCTCTATTACGGCAAAGTGGACGGCACAGGCGGCAAGCGTTTGACCAGCACGCCAAGTCGTGAGGAACTTCCTGAATTCAGCCCCGACGGGAAGTTCGTCGCCTTCATTCGCGACCACGACCTGTACGTCGTGGACGTGAACACGGGCCAGGAGCGGGCCCTCACGACCGGTGGCAACGATCGCCAGCGCCATGGCCAAGCCGATTGGGTCTATTTCGAGGAGATCTTCAACCGCCGATGGAAGGCCTATTGGTGGTCGCCCGATTCCCAGCATATCGCCTTTCTCGACATCGACGATCGCCAGGTCCCCATGCACCATGTGCTGATCGACACAGGTGAGAAGCGGATCGTCGAGCAGACCGCCTACCCGCGCTCGGGGGACCCGAACCCGATCGTCAAGTTCGCGATCGTCGACGTGGCCGGCGGCCCGCCGCGTTACACCGACCTTCCAGAGTACAAGGCCGACGACTTCCTCATCAGCGAGGTCGGCTGGTGGCCTGACTCGTCGAGCGCCTATTTCTACGGCCAGGACCGAATCCAAAGTTGGCTCGACGTGGTTCTGGTGCCCGCCCAGGGGACGACGCCGAAGCGCCTCTTCCGCGAGACGACGAAAGCGTGGGTTGAATCGTTCGCCCCGCCGCGCGTTTTGAAAGATGGCACATTCCTCGTCAACAGCGAGCGCGACGGCTGGAAGCACGTCTATCACTACAACGCCGACGGCTCCGTGCGACGGCGCCTGACAAGTGGCTCATGGGACGTGCGCTCGATCGACCGCGTGGACGAAGAAGGACGCTGGGTCTACTTCAGCGGCACGAAGGACGACCCGATCGCGGCGAACTTCTATCGCGCCAAGCTCGATGGAGACGACATCCAACGCCTGAGCAACGGCCCGGGTAGCCACAATGTCGCGCTCAGCCCGGACGGCGGTTTGTTCATCGACCAGTTTTCCAGTCGAGTGGACCCACCCAAGGCCATGCTCCGCAAGGCCGACGGCACGCTCGTCCGCACGCTCGACGCCGGTCCGGGCGAGACGCCCCCGAGCGACCCCAAAGGACCACGTCGCGAAATCGCACGAATCCCAACGCGCGACGGTTTCACGCTCGAAGCGGAAGTCGTCCTTCCGGCGAACCTGGATGAATCCGGCAAGACCCTTTATCCGGTGTGGCTGATGACGTATGGGGGCCCGCACGCGCCCACGATTCGCGAAAGCTGGTCGGGAGACGGCGTCGGTTTCGGTTTGGCGCAGACCCTCGTGAACGATGGGACGATCGTCTTCCGCGTGGACCCGCGTTCGGCGAGCGGGAAAGGGGCCGTTTCCACCTGGACGGCCTATCGAAAGCTGGGTGTCCAGGAGCTGGAAGACATCAAAGACGCCTTGGCCTGGCTCAAGGCCCGACCCTATGTGGACGGCTCACGGATCGGCATGAGCGGCCACAGTTACGGCGGATACCTCACCGCCTTCTGCCTCACCCACAGCGACCTCTTCGCCGCGGGGATCGCCGGCGCCCCCGTGACCGACTGGCGCGATTACGACTCGATTTACACCGAGCGTTATATGAGCACACCTCAAGATAATCCCGAGGGGTACCAGGCTTCGTCGGTGGTCGAGGCGGCCAAAGACCTCCACGGGAAGTTGCTGGTCCTCCACGGGGCGATCGACGACAACGTGTCCATGAGGAACACGATGCGCCTCGTCGACGCCCTTCAGAAGGCCGACAAGGACTTCGAGTTGATGATCTATCCGGGCTCCCGCCATGGCATCGGCGGGGCCCATTACACAAGGCTGCAACGCGAATTCATCAAGCGGACCCTGGGCGGGCCGAGTCCCCGGCCGTAAGGCGAGTCCTCGTTCAAGGGGCCGCGTCGCTCACGACCCTCGCCAGGGCGGGGTTCGCGTAATCGTCCCAAGCCTGGTCGAGGGCTGCGCTGTCCGCCTTGCCGTCGTGAAGGATGAGCCGGTGACGCGAGACGTACGGCTCACCCGGCCGGATCGTGAACTCGCCCAGGAACATCGGCGAGAAGGCGAGGTAAGGCTTGTTTGGGTGCAGTCGCGTTGGTTGCGGAAATCGGAAATTGGAGGGGTGTTGGAGGATCGCCACCCCGGCGAAAGCGCCGTCGATGCGGCCGGAGAGGTCTACCCAACGGGGACGCGAGTGGTTGCCCTCGGCGCGTCCTTTACCCTCACTCGTCTGGAAGGCGACCTCACCGCTTCGATCGGGCTTGGGCGGGTCGTCCCCTTTGGCGGTGGGGTCGAACCAGAGGGAAGTGCCTCGCAGGCCAAACCCGCCATAATGATACTTGTGGATCGTGAGCGCTTGATCGCCGGCGCACTTGTGCTCGGAGACGAAATCGACCATGACGACGCCCGGCACGTCATAAACGCGGACGGTCCAATGCTCATCGAGGACAGTCGCTGGTCCACCGGGCGCGGTGAGGTCTTCGTGACGTAGGCGGGCGAGCAGGTCGCGACAGACGGCGCCGCCGCGGGTCTCGACGGGCCCAACGTTGGCCACTCGTCCCGTCTTTTTCGCCTGGTTCCAGAAATCGACCGGACGGCCCTGGAAGTTCGTGTCGACCCAGGCGAAGAAGAGGCCGTGCTGGTGGGCGTGGTCGGCTGGAAACGCTTCGGTCAGGACCCGGCCCGAGCGAGTCGTTAGGGGGTGAATGAAGCCGCTCCGCCGATAGAGGGGGTCGATGCCTGGCGGCGGCGCGGCGACGGCAGCATGATAGGTCAACACATTTTGACCAGCCAAACCGATAGTGGTCGTTTGGTCGTCGGCCCTCACTTCGAGTTCGGGTCCGCGTCTCGGTCCGGCCCGCGCCACGGGCGCTTGGTCCTCGCTCAAGCGATAGCGACGAGTGGCGGCGGCCGGCAGGGGCGCCTCCAAGACCCAGACCACCTGGGGCGGGTCGCCCGGGAGGACTTGCGCGGGGACGACGGCGCCATCGTCGCTCCGCTCCAGCTTCAGGAAGCGGGCCCCCCTAAGTCGGTCGGGAAGGTCCAGAAAGACGGGCGCGGTCCCCCGGGCCTTCTCCCCGGTTGAGAGTTCGACGTGAACGGCCCCGTCGTCCATCGACATTGTCATCCCCATCAAAAACAGGAATGCGAACATGCGATGTTCCTGGTGCGCCGTCGCGGGGAGATGGGGGTGGTGGTCTGAACCACCGCGACCACAACTCGAAGACGGGCCGGTTGGGTGGATGAGCGGGTCATTGCCGACGGCCCGCCCGAGAGGTGGGGCGGGCCGTCGATCGATGCGGAAATGGTAACCTCAACCTTCGAGCAAGACGGCCTCAGTGCATTCTTCGTATTGGAGAGGGCCCGCCTTGAGGAGTTCGGGAGAGGCGCCCGACTCGTAATTCTCGAAGTTCTTCCTGAAGAGTCCGGCAAGCCGACGCGCCGTGGCGTCGTATTCGCCCGGCACGGCCCAACTGTCGCGTGGGATGAGGCTGTCCTCCGGTACGTTGGGCACCTTGGAGACCATGTGGAGCCCAAAGATCGGGTCCTGTATCGTGGGGGCGTCGGCGAGTTTGCCGGAATGGATGGCGTCGATGATGGCCCTCGTGAAGCGGAGTTTCATCCGATGGCCCACGCCATAACCGCCGCCGGTCCAGCCTGTGTTCACGAGCCAGACGTTGGACTTGTACTTCTTCAGCTTCTCCGCCAGCATCGCGGCGTACTTGGTGGGGTGCCAGACGAGGAAGGGGCCGCCAAAGCAAGGCGAGAAGGTCGCCTTGGGCTCGGTGATGCCGACCTCCGTCCCGGCGACCTTGGCGGTGTAGCCGCTGATGAAGTGGTACATCGCTTGTTCGGGGGTCAGCTTGCTCACCGGCGGCAAGACGCCGAAGGCGTCGCACGTGAGGAAGATGACGTCGCTGGGATGACCCGCGACGCAAGGGATCTTGGCGTTGCCGATGAACTCGATCGGGTAGGCCCCGCGCGTGTTCTCGGTGATGCTGGAGTCCGAGAAATGGACGTGCCGGTCGGACTCGTCGAGCACGACGTTTTCGAGCAAGGCGCCGAAGTGGAGCGCCTGGAAGATGTCGGGCTCGCTTTCCGGGGTCAGGTCGATCGTCTTCGCGTAGCAGCCCCCTTCGATGTTGAAGATGCCTCGGTCGGACCAAACGTGTTCGTCGTCGCCGATCAGGCGGCGCTTGGGGTCGGCCGAGAGGGTGGTCTTGCCGGTGCCGGAAAGGCCGAAGAGCAGCGAGGAGCGGTCCGAGTCGCGGTCGCAAGTGGCCGAGCAGTGCATCGACAATAGGCCGCGTTTGGGCATCAGGTAGTTCATGATGGTGAAGACGCCCTTTTTCATCTCCCCGGCGTACTCGGTGCCGAGGATGACGACCTGGCCGTCTTCGATACTGAGGTCCACGCTGGTCTTGGAGGTCATACCGGGCGTGTGGCGATTGGCGGGGAAAGCGCCGGCGTTGTAGATCACGTAGTCGGGCTTGCCGAAGTTGGCGAGTTCCTCGCGATTGGGCCGGATGAGCATGATGTTCATGAAGAGCGCGTGATAGGCCCGCGAGCAGATGACGCGGACCTTGATGCGCGACTCGGGGTCCCAACCGGCGAAGCCGTCGAAGCAGTAGACTCGGGACCTGGTGTTGAGGTAGTCGATGGCCCGCTCGCGGTTGATCTCGAAGCTGGGCGGTTCCAGGGGGACGTTGACCGAACCCCACCAAACGTCCTTCTCGGACTGGGGCCGACGAACAACGCGCTTGTCTTTGGGAGAGCGACCGGTCTTGAGCCCCGAATAAGCGACCAGGGCACCGGCGTCGGTGATCCGGTCGTCCTCGTGGCGGACGGCGTCCTCGTAGAGTTTGGAAGGGTGAAGGTTGCGGCGGACGTCGCGCACGGTGATCCCGTGCGGTACGAGCGAGAAATCAGACATTGGGGACCACTCCAGGGGCCACACGGTCGGGGCGAGGGACACGCCCCCCGTCTCGCACTTCTCAGGATACGAAGTCCCGCCCCTCATGGCGATGGGTTGGCGGCCCTCGATCGGGGACCAACCGCCGTCGGCATCGAGTTTGCCGGTTGGGCTTGACCGGAAAGGGACCCTCACACAAAATGCCGCCCGATTCGCTCAAGAGGAGCCAACACCTCGCCGACGCACCGCGGCTTGCCCATTCCCGCCGGGAACCGATCCCGCGGGGGCCGATCCAGGAAGGACCCGGACAGACCGATTCAGGAGGGAACCACCCGTGCCGCGTCGACACACACCTCGCGTCTCGCTCGCCTTGTCCCTGGGGACCGCCCTCTTTTTGGCGGCATGGGCCTCAGCAGCCAGGGCCGACGGGATCATGCCCGACCAGTGGAAATATCGCCTCACGAACATCAGTTCGAGCCCGCTCACCAGTCCGCTCGATTTCTCCATCATCCCGCCAGGTAGCGTCACGCCCCCAGTCCGATTGGGCAACGACGGTCAGCCCCAGCTCGACCCCACCACCGGCCAGCCGATCACCGACAATCCCCTCATTCCGGTCAATCCCACAGGGTTCGACCCCGCCTCCACGTTCGGTGCCTACGACCCCAAAAACCTCACGGTCGCCCTGGGCCAGAACACGCCAGTCGGACAACCATCGACCCAAACGCTTTTGCTCCTCTTCGGCAGCAAGATCAGCCAAGACGCTTCGGGTCAGCCCGTCTTCACCCCAATCGTCGACGACAACGGGAATCCCGTCGGGGGCCTCGCCCCAGGGAAGTCCATCGATTTCCGGCTGAACCTACCCACGGGGACGGCCACTCCGCCCGACCTCATCCCGTCCGCCGGGATCGCCGGACTCGTCACGATCGAGAAGATGCTCAGCGCCAGTGGTCGGCCGCCTGGCGGCGGGCCCCCGGGCGGCTATGTCAACCCCGACCCGAACGCCAATATCCCGGAACCTCTCTCCATCCTCGTCTGGTCGGGACTCGCCGGAATCGGCCTGGTCCACGCGAGGCGCCGGCGTCGGGCCGTCGCGACCAAGTCAAACTGAGCCATAGCCAACGCGGCGCGGACCCACGCCCTCAGTCAATCCGGGGGCGTCGTCGCACGACCGGTCGCCTCGATCAAGCGAACCCGGCGTTCCTGGCCGAAGTCGTGCCACTCTTCGGATCGCCCCGTGGGCCATCGCACCACGATCTTCTTCAAGGGCCCGTCATCGCGCTCACGGAAATGCATGCTGCGTTCCGACGCCGAGAGATAGCTCCCGCCACCGTGGACCTCTCGGACCAAGACCCGTTGGCCGATCGTCGCCCAGACGCGCGCTCCGTTGGCCGAAGGGCCTTCCAGGCACACGGTCCGCCAGTTGCCGGCGGACTCATTGCGGAGCACCAGTGGCGCGGAATCGAGCGAGGTCATGATCACGTCAGGCCGGCCGTCGTTGTCGATGTCGCCGATCGCGAGGCCCCGTCCCAACGTTCGTTTCCTCTCCCAATCGCTCGTCGCCCGAACGAGCTTGGACCCTTCGTTCCGCATCACGATGGGACGCATCGCGAAGGGCACGCCCAGACGTTCGCGGTCGAGCACATGACCGTTCGCCTGCAACAGGTCCATCAGGCCGTCGCCGTTGATGTCCACGAGCGCCAGGCCGAAACCCGTCACGTCGCGGGTGGCGATCGCGAGTCCCAATGCCGACGAGGCGTCGCGAAACAGGCCCCTTCCAAGGGCCTGAAAAGCGACGGTTGAGCGGCCGAAGAGGTTGCCGACGAGAAGGTCGGACCGGCCGTCACCATCGACGTCGCCGAGGGCCACGCCCATGCCGGCGAGAGGGCGGCCTTCACCATCAAGGGCCAGACCGGCCGTCGCGCCCACTTCGTCGAAGTCCCAGTTGCGGCGATTGGCGAGGAGCCGGCAAGGGTCGCCGTCGTTGACGACGAACATGTCGGGCCGATGGTCGCCGGTGAGATCGGCGATCAAGACGCCGAGTCCCCTGCCCCGCCAATCGCCGAGCGCCTTGGAGACGTCGGTGAACCGACCGCCGTCATTGCGATACAGGCGGTGCGGTTGAGCGGCGAAGTCCTCGGGACCGCAGTAGTCGCGTCGGCCGTCGGGCGCGGCGCAGAAGGGGGACTTCAGCGGGTCGTAGTCGACA
The DNA here is from genome assembly GCA_937858365.1 of uncultured Isosphaeraceae bacterium. Lineage (GTDB taxonomy): Bacteria > Planctomycetota > Planctomycetia > Isosphaerales > Isosphaeraceae > CALLYK01. The sequence continues at coordinate 10,873 of CALLYK010000519.1, forward strand.
TAGTTGCATACATAAAGATCCAGGTCGCCATCGCCATCAAGGTCGGCGAAGGCGGCCGAAGTGCTCCACAAGTCCGAACTCAAGCCGACCGCCTTGGTGACGTCCTCGAAGCGCCCGCCGAGACTGCGATACAGACGTTGGTCCCGCCATCCTGTGACGAAGAGGTCGTCGCGACCATCGCCGTCGTAGTCGCCCACCGCGCAGCCCATCGCGTAAGGCGGTCCCGGCGCGTGGGCCTGTGCGGAGACGTCTTGGAAACGGCAGGCGCCGAGGTTGCGAAAGAGGCGGCAGGGCGGGTCGTCTCGACCCGGCGCCGGGACGATCGGGCCCCCGTTCGTGAGAAAGACGTCGAGGAGACCATCCCCGTCGAAGTCGATCAAGGCCAAGCCGCCGCCCATGATTTCGGGGAGGTCGTGGCGGCCTCGTGAACCGTTGTCGTAGCGGAAATCGAGACCCGATTCGGCGGAGACGTCGCGCAGCGCGAGAGGTCCGGGTTCGTCTCTCGAGTATGATCGTCCGGCGGAGATGGAGAGGACGAGGAGACCGAAGGCGATGAACGCCCCCCAACACCAAGCGAAGCGCCCCGTCTCGCGAGTGGTGGGCCCTTGACTGGCCGTCGTTGGGCTGGTCTTCATCATTGTGGGCATGGCGGGCCTTTTCGCGTCGTTTGGCACGTCCGGGCCGCCTCGCGACTTCCGGTGCGCCTTTGTGGGGTGCCGCTCTTGGGAGTGGGAGGCGTGCTCACGCAAGTCGCATTCCTTGGCGCAATCGTCCGCGATCAGGCCCAGGAGATGACGCCCGCGATCACCGACGCCTTCGACGAACTCCCACGCGGGGCCGTAGCCGGGCCCCGAACGATCGCGCGAGCCAAGGCGACCGGACCGGCCGAAGGCCTCGGCTTGAAGGAGGGGCCCCCGCTCGTTTACCTCGGATGCGACCACGCCAACCCGATCGACTCGTAGTATTGTATTCAATGCGGCGACTCGCTCGTCGACGCGAGTTGCCCCAACCGCGGCCGGACGAACCCGGAAGGGTCCCGCTTCCGCTACGATCGCGGGGCCAAGCTGTCCACGGCCCCAGCTCCATGAACGACGGAGGCGTCCATGTCCTCACCATTTCCAGGCATGAATCCGTATCTAGAACAAGTCGACGCGTGGCATGACTTTCATCAAAAAATCATCCCCGCGATCGCCGAGAGGCTCGTACCCCAGGTCCGCCCGGACTACATCGTCCGCATTGACGAGCATGTTCATGTCCACGAGGTCGGCAACGAACCGAAGACCCACCTGTGGGGACGACCGGACGTGTTGATCGCTCAGGCCGACGAGAAGGCCCCAGAGCATGTGGTCGCGGTCCTTGAGGCCCCCGTTCGCGTTCGCATGCCCGTCTTGGACATCGAGAGACTCGCGTATCTCAAGATCCAAGATCGTCTGGGCCGTCAAGTGATCACGGTCATTGAGGTCCTCAGTCCGTCGAACAAGCTATCCGGGTCGGGTCGTGAGAAGTACCTCTCGAAACGCGAGGAGCTTTTTGAGGCCCAAACCAATCTCGTCGAGATCGACCTCCTCCGAGGGGGCCCACCTCTCCCCCCGGAGGACCGCCCCGTTTGTGATTACTCCGTACTGGTCTATCGTCCCCAAGACGGTCTTCATGCCGGCTTCTGGCCGATCCGCTTGCGAGACCGACTGCCCCGGGTCCCCGTGCCTTTGAAGGGGCCTCGCGCTCCTGCCTGGATCGACCTTCAGGAAGTCCTCGATGACGTTTACGATGCTTCGGCTTATGAAGACTCCATCTATCAAGGCACGCCCGATCCCCCTCTGAGCGCCGCCGACCAGGCGTGGGCGGCGACGCTCGTCCCTCCGGGGGCCCCTCGTTGAGCGGTCTCGAATCATCCGGCGCGATACTCACCCGGCATGGCGACCGGCGGCGTCGGGTAGGTCCCGAACGCGTATTCGGCCGGTCCCAAGCGGCGCTCCGAGGCGATCGCGTCGGCCCAGGCGACGGCCTGGCCACTGTAGGCGGCCTCACGACCGAGGACCCCCGTCATCGTCGACTCGGCGATCGCCTTGGCCTCGTTGATCGGCTTGCCTTCCAGGATGCTCGCGATCAGGTCCTGGTGCTCTTGCTGGTACGGATTTGGCGTCGGCCCCCGATAGCGCCACTTCTCGCCCCCCTTCACTTCGATGCGGTCCGAGCAATTACTCGTGCCTCGGCTGCCGATCACCGCCTCGGCGACGATGTTCTGACAGCCGTTGATCTGCCGGGCCTGACTGAAAACGGTCACGCCGTTGGGATACTCGAATTCGACGGCGAAGTGGTCGTAAACATGCCCATGGCGCTCGCCGACGCGCACCTGGCGGCCCCCCAAACCCGAGACCGCCCGGACCGGATGGGCCCCGATCGCCCAGTTCATGATGTCGAGGTTGTGGACGTGCTGTTCGACGTAGTGGTCGCCGCTCAGCCAGGTGAAGTAGTTCCAGTTGCGGAACTGCCATTCCAGGTCGCTCATGCCGGGCTCGCGATCGATCACCCAGATTTGACCGCCGTTCCAGTAGCACTTGGCGTACACGACCTCGCCGATCGCGCCGTCGTGGATGCGCCGGATCGTCTCCTGATAGCCCTTCTGGTGGCGCCTTTGGGTGCCGGCCGCGATGCCCAGTTTCTTCTCGGCGGCTAGCTCGCCCGCGGCGATCACCATGCGGACACCGGGCGCGTCGACGGCCGCCGGTTTCTCGATGAACGCGTTTTTTCCCGCCGCGATCGCCGCGTGAAGATGGGCGGGTCGGAAATGGGGAGGCGTGGCCAAAATTACATAGTTGATCTCGGGAATGGCCAGGACTTTTTGATAAGCGTCGAACCCGTGGAAGCACCGATCGGGGGCGACCTTCGCGCCGATCTTCTCCAACTCTCCGCGACAACGGACCAAGCGATCAGGGAAGAGGTCCGCGAGCGCGACGACCTGGATGTTCTTGTGTTCGATCCGTGACCCTTCGGCCGCGTCCTCGGTGTGATAGCCTTCGGATGGATAAATGACCTTCGTGGCGGCCCCCAGGGCGTCAAACGCGGCGCCCGTGCCGCGCCCGCCGCAGCCGATCACGCCGATCTTGATTTGCCGATCGTCGTCCCCGGCCGCGTGGACGAGTGGCACATGGGCGGCCGCCGCGACGCCGGCAAGACCGAGCGTTGTTTGCTTAAGGAACCCTCGTCGATCGGACTTCTTCCCAGGTTCGCGCATCGCGCACCGTCTTCCCAATGGCCGCCCGGACCGCGATGGAACAACCGATCGCCGAGGGCCGGCGGCGGGACTGGACCACTGGCTTCATTGCACAAGGCCCCGGAAGGCCGGTCAAGCGGCCGGTCCGGTCCCCTCGCCCACGCGCAAGAAGACGAACCCATCCTTGTCCACACGGCCCGACGCGGCCAAATCAAGCCATTCCGACATGCCCGCCTTCAAGACTTGCAACCGCCCCTCACGATCGGGACCAACCTGCCGTCCCTCTTCATCCACGACGCGGATCGCGACCCCCGGCAAGGGGTGCCCCACCGAACCCGCCTTCCGGCCGACTTGATGCACGTCCGCACGGTGATAGTCCGCGGAGGACCCCGTCAAACACCCCAGGATTTCGTGCGTCAGACCTGGAAGCGCTGGGTCAAGCGTTTCCAGGGGGCGATCGCGGTCCGTCCGGTTTCGCAGATCGAAGGCGTGAACTCCGGCCTCGATCACGGCCTGGCGGACCGCCGCGGCCGTCAAGGGGGGCCTCAGCGGCGGGCCGAAGACAATTCCCACGCGGTGCCTGATGCCTCTGGGTCTGTGCGAGAAGAAGCCGCCTCCTTGAAAGCTGAAGACGCTCCCCCAAAGGTTGTCGATGAAGACGGGGACGACCACCAGGTCCTCGCGGTCTCCCATGACGGCCTCGAGTCCTCGGCGGAACGAACCGGTCAGGCCGTTGCGCGAGAGTTGGCCCTCGGCGAAGATCCCCAGCATCTCCCCGCGATCCAACCGGGCCCGCGCCGCTTGGATCGCCTGGCGTTGGGCCTTCGGGCCTGTCGCGGGCAGGGGCAGCATCCCCAGGCGCCAGGCGATCGAGCGAATGACCGGCATGTTGATGTAATCGGCGTTCACAAGGTAGCGGACGCGACGCGGCGTGACGGCCGCCAAAACGAAACCGTCGATCCAGGTCACGTGATTGGATACGAGAAGGCCGGGCCCTTCGCTCGGCACGTTCTCGGCGCCGCGGACGACGAACGAGTAGCGCGGGGACAGGACCAGCCACCAACCTGGTCGCACAAGCCAAGGGGCGAGCGCGTAAACCAGGGCCGCGACCACGAAGATCGTCAGGATGATGCCGATGACCAAGCCCATTAAGAGGGCCCTTTCACGGGATGACCGTCGGGCCCGGGGCGTCCCAACGGAATGACGAACAGCAAGAGGGGTACGATCGCGGCGGCCGTGATCAGATAAGCCTGACGGAAGCTCCCCAGGGCCGTGGCCAGATAAGCGAAGGCCGCGTTGCCGGCCACGCTCAGGTTCGAGACGGCCATGATGATCGCGAACGTGGAGGCGGCCAGGCGTGGGTCGGACCCTTGCATCGCCAGGACGGCGAAGAGGGCGTCACTCCAGCCGTTGGCCACGCCGAAGAGGAACGCGAACGTGGCCGCTGACAAGGGCCCCGTGATGAACGCCTGGCCGGCAGTCGACGCGATCAGGCCGCACAGCCCAATCACCAAGCGGACGCGCTGGCCCAAGTGCCGACCGGCGAAAGGCAAGAGCAAGGCCCCGGCCGCTCGACCGAGAAATCGCACCGATCCAAGGTCGCCGATTGCGCCGGGGCCGTAACCCAGGTCCTTGTAATAGGCGGCCAGCTTGAACTCGGCACCGACGCCCGCCATCGCGTATAGACCACCGTAGGCGAGCAGCATCAATGTCCAAGGTCGTGCCAAACACCCGAGAGCGGCCCAGGAGTGGCCCTCGGCGTCGGCAGAACGCGGCGCTTCCGGGGCGGTCCGACTGAGCAAAAGCGGCACAAGCCCAAGGGCGACGCAGGCCCACAAGACCATCGGGACCCCTTCTTGACCCATTCCCGGGCGATCCAGCCAACGGCCGAAGCCAAACGTGCAGATCGTCGTCGCCGCGAAACGCGAGACCCATAGGAGCCCCTGGACGCTCGAGCGTCGTGACGGGGGCGTGATGTCAATGACCATGCCGTCGCAACAGGTGTCGTAGAACGCGAGTCCCAATACGGTGACGAGGGCCATCGCGCCGTAGAGGACGAGATGCCGGCCTGGGTCGACCAGCGCAAGTCCCGCCAATCCGGCCGACTGCGTGAGCACACCGACAACGATGAACGGCAGACGGTGTCCCAACCCGAAAAGGTCCAATCGATCGGACAGGGGGCCAACTAGGAACTTGAAAACGAGCGGCAACAGGGCGATCGTCTCGGCCGTGGCGGCGCCGTCGAGGGACTGACCGCGCGCGGTCATGTAGTTCGTGTTGAAGTTCGTGATGTAGGCGACCACCACGCCCTGGACCGCGTAAAGCGAGGCGAAGAGTGCAAGGTGGCCCAAGGGAACGCGCTGGGGGTCGCCGGCCGATGGTTTCATGCCGGGGCCCTGGCGACCGGCGAGGGTTCCGGCTCCGGGGCGAACGCCGGGTCGTCGCTCGGGGGCAGGCGCCCCTGGAGCAGGCTGTAGGCGTAAAGCCGTTTGGCCCGTTCGGGTACGGCGGCGGCGTTCATTCGGGCGATCACGTCCTCGATCGGGTAGGAGACACGTTTCAGTTCGACACGACCCGAGGCGAGGTCGATCACGGCGTAAGCGGCACGGATGTCGCCATTACGGGGCTGGCCGACACTGCCTGGGTTGAGGACCCGCACGTCCCCCAGTTCGATCTCGAATTGCATGTGGGAATGCCCCACGCAAACGATGTCGGCATCGACGTGTTGCACGCGGCGCGACCAGGTCTCGACGTCTTTGAGCAAGTACTCGTCGAGGGGGTCTCTCGGCGTGCCGTGGACCATCAGGATGCGCGTGCCGTTCAGGGTAAGTCTCTTGGTCAACGGCAGGCGGAGCAAGTAGCCGCGTTCCTCTGGCCCGAGGGCCCGCCACATGAGCGGGCGCGTGGCCCGCGTGAGGTAGCGGTAACCATGGTCCCCCTTCACTTCGACACCTTGGGCGACACCGTGGTCATGGTTGCCGCGAATGGCGTGATGGGCGTGGGTCATCGACCAGCGTACGCATTCGACCGGGTCGGGGCCGTAGTCCACCAGGTCGCCCAACATCAAGCAGACGTCGTGGGGCTCGGCGATCGCCGAGAGCGCGGCGTAGTTGGCGTGGATGTCGGAGACGACCAGAATGCGCATGGAAGACGTCGCGAAAGCTCTGGGTTCAACTTACCTGGGAAACCGGGACGGCCCCCACGGCCCTGGCCCGCCATGCCTGACGGACAGCCAGGCCGATGAACACGACGCCCAGCAACATGGAAAAGAAGCCAACCCGCTGTTGCTTGAGCGCGGACTGTTCAACGATGGTCTCCCGCCACTGCCGCGCATGGCCCAAAAGCTGGGTTTGGGACTTGAAGTCGGTCTCCACCGCGAAACGGACCTGCGGGGACATCGCGGCGAGGGACTCAGGATCCATTTTCGCCTTGGTCTTGGCGACGTTTTCCTCGATATCGGCGATCTTGGCGTCGGCCGCTTGCACATCGAGCCACCAGAAGTTGGCCGGATCACCCCAGGTGCCCACGGCGAAACGCCAGCCTCCCAAAGCGACGAGGACGGCCCCCACGATCAAGAGGGCCCTGATCCCAGCGGGTCGCATTGTCGGTCCTTTCGTCATCTCCTTGCGCTCCCCAAACAAGGCCGACCCTGGTCCCCTTCAGCACGACCAATCATACGCCAAGGAGGCCCGGATGTGGGGCCCTCGACACCTCAGGTCCCAATCCAGTGTTCGCGCCAGAGTTGAAACATCAAGAGGGTCCAGAGGGGCTTGCGATGGTCCTTCACTCCGGCCGCGTGTTCGCCCAGGAGACGTTGCACTTCCTCAGGGCGAAAGAGTGCCTCGCGCGCCAGTCGCCCCGGGTCGAGGAGGCGACACGCCAGTCCGTTCAGGGGGCCGCGCAGCCACCTTGCCACGGGGATGCCGAACCCCTTCTTGGGACGACCGAGCACCTTGGCGGGAAGCCTACCCTCGGCGGCCTTCTTGAGCAACCGTTTCGTGCGGCCTCGTCCATACTTGTAGCCCACGGGCAACGCTTCGACCATCTCGACGAGGGCCGTGTCCAAGAACGGGGCCCGGACCTCCAACCCGCGGGCCATGCTGGCCCGGTCCACCTTGGTCAAGATGTCCTCGGCCAAATAGGTTTCTTGGTAGAGCCAGAGTGACCGCGTCAAAGGGTCCACGCCCGGCCGTTCCAACTCGCGTGCCCGGGCAAGCTGCTCGGCCTCGACGCCGGCCACGTCCCCATGGACAAGGACCCGGTCGATCTCGGCCCCTGTGAACGAACCGAGCCAACGTTGGTGAGCGAGCGGTGTCGACTCGCCGGCCCCGCGCAAGAATTGCTTTAGGCGGAAATCGAGGCTGAGATTGCCATGATCGACGGGCAAACCAGCCACCAGCGTCCCGGCGAGGTCGCGGGCGACGACCGGCAGGCGCCGATACCAGGCGGCCGCGCGCTCCGCCGCGAAGGTCGGATATCCGGCCAGGAGTTCGTCCGAACCATCGCCGCCGAGGACGACTTTCACCGACTCCCGCGCGAACCTGCTGAGCAGGTGCGTCGGCAAGATCGAGGCGTCCCCCAGGGGTTCGTCCAGCCAATCGGCCACCTCGGGCAAGAGGGCAAGCACATCGTCCGCCGCGAAAACGCGAGCGTGATGCTCCGTGCCCAGATGGGTCGCGACGGCCAAGGCATGGGCGCTTTCGTCGAAGGTTGGGTCATCGAAGCCGATCGAGTAGGTGCGCACCGAACGCGCGGGCTGCAACTCGCAGAGGGCCGCGGCGACACTCGAAGAATCGATCCCGCCCGAAAGAAAGACGCCCAAGGGGACGTCGGCCCGCCTGTGCCGATCGACAGCTTCCCGCAAGGTGGTCCAAAGCCCTTCCGCAGCCTCGGCGAAAGGCGGAGGATCGTTGAGGAGGGCCGGAGGCGACCAGTACCGCTCAACTCGCGCGTGACCGTCTTCCCAAACGAGATGACAAGCGGCCGGCAACTTGAAAATCCCCCGCCAAATGCTGTGAGGTGCCGGCACGTATTCATGAAAAAGATATCTGCAAATACTGGCCTGATCGAGCTCGCGGGAGACCTCCGGATGGCGCAGCAACGCCATCGGCGTCGAACCGAAGACCAGGCCGCCGCGGGCCGTCTCCGCGTAGAAAAGCGGTTTCTGTCCCATGCGGTCGCGTGCCAGGACCAGGAGCGACCGCCGCGCGTCCCAAAGCGCCAGCGCGAACATGCCGTTCAGGCGGGCGACAAACGAAGGCCCTTCCTCCTCGTAGAGATGGACCAGCGCCTCGGTGTCGGAGACTGTGCGGAAGGTGTGACCCTTCGCCAGCAGTTCGCGACGCAACGCGGGCTCGTTGTAGAGCTCGCCGTTGTACGTGACCCAGACCGTGCCGTCCTCATTGGACATCGGCTGGGCGCCCGTGCTCAGGTCGATGATGGCCAGACGGCGATGCCCTAGGGCGCACGGACCATCGACATGGAAGCCGTCGCCGTCGGGCCCCCGATGGGCCAACGTGGCCGTCATCCGTTCGAGGACCGCTCGATCGGGCCGCTCCCCGGTGGGACTCACGAATCCGGCGATCCCGCACATGAGGGGCCTTCGTCTCCGAACGTGCGATCAAGAATCGGGGTCGAGGCCCGCGTCCCGCAGGCGCTCGCGCAGCCGTTCCAGGACCTCCGCGTTGCGACGGGCCTCAAGCAAAGCTGCGTGCTTCTCTTCTTCGGCCCGGTCGCGCGCTTGCTCGGCCCGGTCGCGCGCTTGCCCGGCCCGGTCGCGCGCTTGCTCGGCTAGGCGTCTCCGTCGCGCCTCCTTGCTTCGTTCTTCCCGCGAGCGCTCGAGTTCCAGGCTCGTGGATTCCAGGAGCTCCGCGTTTTCCTCGGGTGTGAGGAAGACACGCCCTCGCGGGTCGATCAAGCGCAGCTCGCGCCCCTCCGTGAGGAAACGGACGCCGAGGCGCGGACTGGTCCAACCATTCATCACGGCGACGGGGCGCAGCATACCTTCGTCGCGAACCCAGCCCCACAGGCCGCCGGTGGCGGGGTCGAAGAGGTAATACTCCTCGACGCCGTGCCTCTCGTAAAACCGCCGCTTGCGCCCCATTTCCGCCTTGGTGTTCTTAGGCGAGAGCACCTTGAAGACGACCTGGGGAGCGACCCCCTCTTCGCGGAACTGGATGTACGACCCGCGCGCTCCTTTGGGGCGACCGAAGACCACCATCGCGTCGGGCGCGACGCGGACCTTGGGTTTGCCCTCCACGGGATACCAAAGCAGGTCCCCCGCCACGAAGACGTCGGGCCGATCGCGGAAAAGGCCCTTCAGGCCCGCCGTGATGCGCACCATCCAGTCCCACTGGTCCGCGTTGTCCGACATCGGCTTGCCATCGAAGGAACGGTAGACGGGGTCGTCCAGCGGCGCGTCGCACCGAGGGAAGTCCCGCTCACGAATCGGGGCGCTCATGGGCCGATTCTCCGTGGCGGCCGGTGAACTCGCGGCCGCTGCCGAACTGCATCGGCTTCGGGTCGACGAA
>CALLYK010000520.1 GCA_937858365.1 uncultured Isosphaeraceae bacterium
GGGAGCAGCTCCTCGCCCCGCGTGCGCCGCACTGTGTTCATGATCGAGTCCTGGAAGTCGATCGAGCTGAGTTCGTCGCCGAACTCATAGGGCCGGCGCTCCGGCAGCTGTGGGCGGGACGGTCGGACCATGTGATGCTCCAGCGGCGGGAGCGCCGGTGCCGGCCACGAGGCGCACCGAGGCGGTGGGCAGGGCAGGGCGCGGCGCCTCGTGTTTCGTGCCGCAGGCGAGGAGGACCGCGACGAGGGCGGCCAATGGGCGAAGACGCTTATCGACAACGCCCGCCGGCAAGTCGATCCCTTTCCAGTGGAGCGCCATCCTCAAGGCGTGTTGAACAAGGCCGCGCGCGGCCAATCCGAAGAGCCATGAGAGCCCCAAACCAATGATGAAGGCCGGCACTTGATAGACCTCGAAATTGAGGACCTTCACGGCCACCACGTGGGCCCGCCAAAACCGGGGTAACTTCGACCGAAACCAGAGTTCCGGCGCCGCGATGGGGTCAGGTCGCACATGCAAGACGTTCAGGCTTTCCAGGACTGGGTCGTAGGGCAGGTCCTCGAAGGCATCGTAAAGCGGGTCGATGGCGGCGATCGTGGAACTGGAGAAGAGCCATTCGCCTTTGCGATCACCTTCGTACTGCCGAGCGAGTTCGATCACGCCTTGCGGCTGGGAGAGCCACACGAAAGGGTCGGCATAGTTCGTGTTGGGGATATCGACCAAGGAAACAGCGCGTTGCCGGTCCATCACTTGCTTGAGTCGACGCGCGAGTTGGGCCCCGACGGCGGCGCGGCAGACGGAAGGGACGTCACACAGGTCTAGGCACCGGACGGCCCGGTCCTGGTCGAATCGGTGCATCGAGGTGAGAAACGTTCGGTAGGTGGCGCGCGGTGTCGAGAACTCGGGGGCCACACTGAGCGCGGCAAGCTCTCGATTGCGGTCGTGGCTGAGTTGTTGCACCTGCATCCACATTTCGGGGATGTGGGCCACGGTGTCCTTGTCGAATCGATACCGGCCATCGGGATACTTGCGCATGACGATCCGCTGGCCATGTAGCTCGGGAAGAGGAAACTCGCCGACGTCGGGATCGTCGGGCAGAAGTGAAGGGGCGATGTCACGCGCTCGGAGGATCGCGTCGAGTTTGCTGGCCAAGATGCCCCCCTGCTGGCGACCCTTGGGCAGAGCGCTAAGGTCCAGGCACTCAATGGCTCCTTGGATTTGCTGGGGGTCCTCACGCGATAGCTCGATGAAGCCGGTGAGTGCGCGCACGGTTGATTGCGGCGATCGATAGGGGTTCGCCCGTTCCGAATTCTGAGCTTGCGGGGCGTCTTGGATGAACGGCGCGAAGGACATCAGGAGCGATGTCCATAATCCATAGCTCATGGGTGCGGCTTCCTCGGTGGCGAGTTCGACTCGATTGTACGATAGATCGCACCAAGAAGCGTAGGAAGGCCTTTGGGCCAGGACTTGGGGCGTCTTGCGAGGTCAGCCGCCGTCGCGGCCGAAGTTCATCCATCGAATCGGGAACGATCGGATCGTCTGCTGTCCCCAAGGGTCGATCACCAGGAATTGGTGTTGATTGACGCCGTCTCGATTCTCAACTTTGATCGAGAAACGCCCCTGAGGATCGGTCGCCAGCGCTTGCCCTCGGAAACTGAAGTCCTCGCCGGTGTCGGTGAAGACGATCGAGCCGGGGGTTGTGTGACCCAGGATCGTGACCTTCTTCTTGAGGGTGTCGCCGCCCGAGTTTTGGGGGCCACGTCCCTGGAAACTGTCCTTAGGGTCCAGGTTGATGGTGACCGCAAGGTGACGTGTTGGGCCCGGCGGTGTCATGTTTCGAACCAGGGCGCGGCCGTCGAAGATGCCGATCTTGCCGCTGCCCGTGGCGTCCGCGTTGGGGTTGTAACGCGGGCCGCCCATTCTCGAGAGATAGGTGCTGGGGAACAGCGAGAGGTCCTGGAAATCGACGACGCCGTCGCCGTTCAGATCACCCAGCAGACGGGTCTTCACCTCGAACGGGCCCTTCGTCGCATCGGCGCCCGTCAAGGCCACTCTGAAGGGCCCCGCCTCGGTCACACGAACGAACGCCCGCGCCATTGAGCGGCCTCGTACAAAAGGGGCCACCCCCTGAAAATGCAACACGTGTCCCTGAGCGTCGCGAGCGTCGAGGAGAGAGGGCTTGAGACGACTTCCCGGTGTGGCCCGAGCGTAGACACCGAGCACCGTGCCGTCCGGACGGCCTTGCGTGAGGTTCTTCTGGTTCACGACCGTCGTGACGTTGTCGACCTGTCCTGGCTGTGTGACTTCGCCGATCGTGGAGGAAAGCACGTTCGGCGGAAACGCGCTCGGCAAGCGACGTGTTTCCAGGTCGAAGACACGCGGAAACATCCGGCGACAGCGACGAGGACCCACAGCGCCCCCTCCTGGGAACAGCGTGACCCTCGTCTCTATCGGGAGGACACCGGGTTGGACTTAAGTCGGTGCATGCAGCGTTTCAAGGCTTCTTTTCCAAACGAACGGCCATCCCGTCCTTGATCGTGCCCACGCCACGCGCGATGACCTGGTCTTTGGCGGTGAGTCCCGCGAGCACTTCCACGTCGATGCCGTTGTCGCGACCGATTTGGATTTTCGTCTTGTGCGCCCTGCCATCTTGGATAACGAAGACGGCCCCTTGACCTTCGCCGCCATGCTCCACAAGGCAAGATGAAGGGACTGTCAGTCCTTTGTCGGGCGGTTCAAGCTGGATCGTGACATAGCCAAACATGCCGCCCACCAAGGACCCATCCGGGTTAGGCAAGTCAATTTCGGTCCGCATCGTGCGGTCTCGCGTGTCCTCCGACTGGGCGGTCCGCGAAACGCGGCCTTCAAAGACACGGCCGCCGAGTGCGTCGACGATGAAATTGGCCGGGTCGTCCTTATTGAGAAACGGCACGTCGCTTTCAGGCACTTGAAGGATGATCCGCATCAGGTCCACTCGAGCGACCGTGAGGAGCGGCGTCCCCAGCCCGTCGGCCGCCGAACGGATGAAATCGCCCCGATGATAGCCCCGCTGTGTGATTACCCCTTCGTATGGCGACTTCAAGCGCGTGTATGCGGCCATTACCTGGGCCTTGCCAAGGTCAGCCTCGGCGACTTGGATCGTGGCCGCGGCCTGCTCGACGTCCGCCTCGGCAAGTTCCACCTTGGCTTGGGCCTCGGTGATAAACGCCTCCGCGGCGAGGACACCGGCTTGGGCCGCTTGCTCGTCCGCCTGGGCGGCTTGGTAGCGGTCTTCCTCCTCATCCACGAGCTTTCGTTCCACGGAGCTACGGATCGCCAGGTCCTTGATGCGTTCCAGCGCCTTCGCGCGATACACGCGTTGCGACACGGTGCGGGCCACTTCGGATTGCGCCTTGGCCAGTTGTGATCGCGCCGTGCCCAAAGCGGCGTTCACGGCCTTCAGATGGGCCTCGGCCTGTTTCTTCTGGGCCCGCATGTCCTCGAGTTTTCCCTTGGCCTGATCCACGGCCTTGTGGAGTTCTGGGACGTCGATGACGGCGAGCTCCTGCCCTTCTTTGACCGCGTCGCCGATGTCCACGGTGAGCACGCTGAGATAACCCGAGACCTTGGCGTGGAGCGCACTGTATTCGAACGGTGAAACGGAACCATTCTGCCTGGTCGACCGGCCCATTCCCCCCGCGCGGGGTAAAACCACTTCGACGCGGACTTCCGTTGCGTTGTCCGAACCGCTCGACTTCCCAGTCAAGGCGCGGGTCGTCTTCTCCTTCTCCTCGCCGCGCTCCTTCAGCTTGTCGAAGATGTAGAAGAAGAGCGGCACGTACAGCATCGCGAGCGTCGTCTCGCCGAGCATGCCGCCGATGATGCCGGTGCCGATCGAGTGGCGCGCGTTCGCGCCGGCGCCGGTGGCGAGCGCGAGCGGCAGCACGCCGAGGCCGAACGCGAGCGAGGTCATGATGATCGGCCGCAGCCGCTGCTCGCCGGCGAGGATCGTCGCCTCCATGATCGACTTGCCCTGTTGGCGGAACTCGACGGCGGCCGTGACGCGCAGCACCGCGTTCTTGGCGCCGAGGCCGATCAGCACGAGCAGGCCGATCTGGAAGTAGACGTCGTTGTGCAGCCCGCGCATCCACGCGAACAAGAGCGCGCCCAGGATGCCGAACGGGACCGCCGTCATCACCGCGCCCGGCAGCGACCAGGACTCGTACTGCGCCGAGAGCACGAGGAACACGATGATGAGGCCGAACAGGAACGCCACCGACGACGTTCCGCCGGACTGCTTCTCGTCGAACGCGACGCCCGACCACGCGAACGTATAGCCCGGCGGCAGCGATTCCCTCGCGACTTCCTCCATCGCCCTGATCGCGTCGCCGGAGCTGAACTCCGCCGTGTTGCTCCCGATGATCTTGGCGGCGGGGAACCCGTTGAAGTGCGGCAGCATGTCGGGCCCGTGCGTCCACGACACGTCGACCAGGGCCGAGAGCGGGATCATCTTGCCCGAGCTCGAGCGCGTGTACAGCCGCGTCAGGTCGCCGGGCTCCTGGCGGAAGCGGGCGTCGGACTGCAGCACGACCCACCACACGCGGCTGAACTGGTTGAACTGGCTCGCGGTCAGCGAGCCGAACTGCGCCTGGACCGCGCTGTAGACGTCCTCGATCGGCACGCCCAGCAGCGTCGCCTTGTCGCGGTTGACGGTCGCGCGGAGCTGCTGGACGTTCGGGCGGAACGTCGACGCGAGCCCGGTGAGCTCCGGCCGCTTGCGCGCCTTCGCGAGGAAGTCCTGCAGCACCTCGCCGAGCTGCGCCGGGTCGCCGGCGCCGGTGTCCTGGATCCAGAACTCGAAGCCGCCCGTCGTGCCGAGGCCCGGGATCGCCGGCGGCGCGATCGGCAGCACGACGCCGCTCGTGATCGACGCGACGTCGCGGTACAGCGTCGTCAGGATGGCGCGGGCATTCTGCTCCTTCGCCGTGGCGATCGACGCGTAGCGCTCCTCGAAGGGCTTGAACGTGACGAACACCGTGCCGGCGTTCGTCTGGAGGCCGGCGTCGATGAGGCTGTAGCCGGTGACCGAGGCGCGGTGCTCGACGCCCGGGATCTTCGCGAGCGATGCGTTCACCTTCGACATCACGTCCTGCGTGCGCTCCATCGAGGACGAGTCGGGCATCAGGACCGCCGCCATCCCGTAGCCCTGGTCTTCCTGGGGGACGAAGGCGGTCGGCAGGACGTGGAACAGGTGCCAGATCCCGTAGAGGAACACCGCGAGCAGCGCGAAGGCGACGAGCATGCGCGCGATCATGAACGAGACCGCGTGCCCGAACGCCGCGGTGGTGCGGTCGACCTGGCGGTTGAACCAGCCGAAGAAGCCCGTCGTGCGAGGCGGTTGGTGCTTCAGCATGATCGCGCACATCGCCGGCGTCAGCGTCAGCGCGACGAAGCCCGAGACCGCGACCGACACCACGATCGTGATCGCGAACTGCTTGTAGAGCTGGCCGGTCGAGCCGGGCAGGAACGCCGCCGGGACGAACACCGACGCCATCACGAGCACGACGGCGACGAGCGAGGTGCCGATCTCCTCCATCGACCGGATCGTCGCCTCGCGGGGCTCCATGTGGTGCTCCGCCATGTTCCGCTCGACGTTCTCGACGACGACGATCGCGTCGTCGACGACCATGCCGATCGCGAGCACGAGCCCGAACAGCGTGAGCAGGTTGATCGAGAAGCCGAGCGCCAGCATCCCGGCGAAGGTCGTGACCAGCGACACGAGGATCGCCACCGCGCAGATGAGCGTCGTGCGGAAGCTCTGCAGGAACAGGTAGACGATCAGCACGACGAGCACCAGCGCCTCGAAGAGCGTCTTGATCACCTCGTCGATCGAGATCCGGACGAAGTCGTTGGTGTCGAGCGCGATCGTGTAGTCGATGCCTTCCGGGAAGCGCGTCTTCAGGTCGGCGAGCGTCTTGCGCACCGCGTCGGACACCTGGAGCCCGTTGGCGCCCGGCTGCAGGTAGACCGCGATGAACGTCGCGGGGACGTCGTTCAGCCGCGACTCGACCAGGTATTGCTTCAGCCCGATCTCGGCGCGCGCGACGTCGCCCAGCCGCACGATCGCGCTGCCGTCCTGGCTCGCGCGCAGGATGATGTTCTCGTACTGGCGCGGCTCGGTGAACGGCGGCTGCGTGACGACCGGCACCGTCAGGTCGACCGGCGCGGCGGTCGGGTTGGCGCCGATCTGGCCCGCGCCGAACAGCGCGTTCTGCGAGTTGACCGCGTTGGCGATGTCGCTCGTCGTGATGCCGAGCGACGCCATGCGGTCGGGATTCATCCAGATGCGCATCGCCTGGTCGGCGATGCCCATGATGTTCGCCTGGCCGGCGCCCTTGACGCGCTTGATCGCGTCGAGGACGTAGACGTTCGCGTAGTTCGCGACGAAGTCGCCCGAATACCGTCCGCCCTTCGGATGGACGCCGATCAGCATCATGATCGACGACGACTTCTTCTGCACCGAGACGCCGAGCTGCGTGACCGCCGTGGGCAGCTGCGGCAGCGCGAGGTTGACGCGGTTCTGGACCTGGACCTGCGCGATGTCGGGGTTCGTGTCGAGCGA
>CALLYK010000521.1 GCA_937858365.1 uncultured Isosphaeraceae bacterium
CAACTCGATCTCCGAGCCAGCCTCCAGCGCCCACCCGGGCGGCTGCAACGTGATGATGGGCGACGGTAGCGTCAAGTTCATCAAGGACACGATCAACCGCAGCACGTGGTGGGCCCTGGGCACGAAACTCGGCCAGGAAACCATCAGCAGCGACGCCTTCTAACGATCGGGCACATCCACGCACATTCGACGCTTGAAGCGTGCCAAACCGAGGCCGCCCATCTTCGCGATGGGCGGCCTTTTCGCGCTTGTCCTCCTTCACCTCATTCCCTAGCGTAGAGGGCCAGGGTATCGAGGAGCATGACACCCGAATTTCCCACTTTTTTGTAGACAATCAAGTGACGCAAGGTCGGGCCGTCCGGGTCGGTGCCAACGTCTCGGTCGCCAAACAAGAAGTACTTGGCCGACCCGTTCTTGAACGTGACTAGGTACATCGCGCCATGGGTCCCTGTGGGCCCATCCGTGTAGGTCCCTTGATAGTCCATCGTCACGTGGTCGAACGAGGGCGGCTTGGGGAAACTACCGCCCACGAGCGCCATGCACTGAGGGCCGACCTTACTGACCTTGAATGCGCCAAAGCGCACGACGTAGCCGCCCAGGACCTCGTCGGGCGGGTGTGGTCCCGCCGTGACTTGAGCAAGGTCCAGGTCGCTTGGGGCCGCGTTCGCGGCCTCGGGGAGCAGGTTTGGGGTCCTCACGGGGGAGTCTCCAATAATGTTCACTCGCGGGGCGCGCTCCGACCGGTGTGGTCGGACGCGACCAGATATCATGCGGGGCGCGTCGCTACCTCGCAATGAAGTCGATACGAAAGAAGGGCCGCTCGCTTGGCGATGGCGTGCGGCCTAGGACCCTGAGGCCGCCCGGCCTAACGTTGGGCCTCGGGCGGAATGATTGTGGGCAATTCCAGGCGATGACCGCCGCTAGGGCCCTTCAGCATCTGGTGCCTCGCCTGCGTCGTTTGCATCAGGCCGTGGACCTTGATGAAGCCTTGCGCGGCGGTCGCGTCGTACTGGTCCCCCTCCTCGTACGTCGCCAACTCGTGCCGATACAGACTCACGTCCGATCGGCGTCCCGTGATTTGGCAGTGTCCTTTATACAGTTTTACCCGAGCATCGCCCGATACGTATTGCTGATTGGAAACGACGAACGCCATCAGATCTTGATGCAAGGCGCTGAACCAGAGGCCGTTGTAGATCAAGTCGGAATAGGCCTGGCTAACATAGGTCTTGAAGCGCATCGCGTCTTTGGAGAGGGTGAGGAACTCGATTTCGCGATGGGCCTCGTGAAGGACGATCGCGGCGGGCGCCTCGTAGATCTCGCGCGACTTGATGCCCACGAGCCGGTTCTCGATGTGGTCGATCCGGCCGACGCCGTGCCGGCCCGCGATTCGGTTGAGTTCCTCGATCATGGGCGTGCCGTCGACCACCTGGCCATTGAGGGCCACGGGCCGTCCGCGATCGAACGTGATGGTCACTTCCTCGGGAGTATCGGGGGCGGTTCGGGGGTCGGCCGTCCACTGGAACGTTTCGGGGGGCGGTTCGACCCACGGGTCCTCCAAGATGCCCGCTTCGATCGAGCGGCCCCAGAGGTTCTGGTCGGTGCTGAAGATCTTCTCCTTCGTCGCCTCGACCTCGATGCCGTGCTTGTCGGCGTAGGCGAGTTCTTCGGACCGCGTCCACTTCCACTCACGAACCGGCGCGATGATCCGCAGTTCCGGAGCGAGGGTTTGGAAGGTCACGTCGAAGCGGACTTGGTCGTTCCCCTTGCCGGTGCAGCCGTGCGCGACCGCGACGGCCCCCGTGTCGCGGGCCACTTTCACCATCCGCTGGGCGATCAAGGGCCGCCCGAGCGCCGTGGCCAAAGGGTACTTCCCTTCATAAAGGGCCCCGGCCATCAAGGACGGGAAGGCGAAGAAATCGACGAACAAGTTGCGAACGTCCTCGGCGATCGCCTCGACGGCGCCGGTGCGCAAGGCCTTTTGGCGGATCGCCTCAATGTCCTGTCCCTGGCCCAGGTCGCACGTGTAAGCGACAACGTCCAGTCCATAAGTCTCGTTGATCCATTTCACGGCGACCGACGTGTCCAGGCCGCCGCTGTATGCGAGCACCACTTTCTCTCGTGCCACGATGCGTCCTTCGGTCCGGGGGACCAAGCGAGCGGAAAAAGGCGAGGTCCCCGAGGACGCTTCCCCGGAGACCGCACCACCGTAAGGCCCCGCCGGAACGGGCGTCAAGGCGACGGCCGGATCAGTTCTGGATCATCAGGGTCGTGAACCGGCGCGCTCCGTTGACAAAGTAGGTTTGCAGGTCGAACACGCGGG
>CALLYK010000522.1 GCA_937858365.1 uncultured Isosphaeraceae bacterium
TTGTTGCCGATCTTGCGCAGCATCGGGAAGCAGTAGTCGAAGCTGTCGTCGACGATCCGGTAGAGGAGGTAACCGGCGCCGCGGGAGAAGACCTTCTCCCGGGTCTCCTCGCTGGAGCGGCAGCGTTCGAACAGGTACTCCACCGGCTGCAGGGCCTGGTTGGGGATCGTGATGACGAAGTCGGGGCCGACGAACATGTCGAGCTCGCCGACGTTGAGACGCCCGACGGACCGGTCGAAGACCGGCAGGTGGAGGACGATGAAGAGGTAGTCGGGGTACTCGTCGATCTTCGGGCGCTGGTTGCGCGAGGCGACGTCCTCGAGGTCGAGCATGTGGAAGTCGAAGTGCTCCTGCAGCCACGCCCACTCGAGCGCAGTCGGCCGCTCGATGTTGATCCAGCGCAGACCCTCGCCCTGGACGATCTCGACGTTCGGCTCAGCCGGCGCCGCGGGAACGGCAGGGGCGAGGTCCACCGAGCGGTCGGTGCGTCGTAGCCGTGGCTTCGGAAGGTTCGGCATGGCTCGGACTGGAAGGCTCGCTGGGTTCCATCGACCGTCGTAGGTTACGTCACGGGCTGCGACATCCGGCCGTCTCGGATCGCCCTGCACCGACCCGCCCGATATCGGTTCAGGCTCGATGCATCCGCGGGGCGTTGATATATTGCGCGGCCACATAGACCGCCACATCCAGAGGGGTGGAGGGAACTGGCCCTACGAAACCCCGGCAACCGCTCCGAGCGAGAGCTCTGAGAAAGGTGCCAATTCCATCAGGTTGGATACCTGGGAGATGTGAGTGGGGAGTTCCACTCGGGACCTCTGCTCGCACCGGCAGAGGTCTTTTTCATAGGCAAACGAGTGGAAACGGAGCAATCAGATGTCATCGACGTTGCAGGGACTCAGGTGCAAGGAGTGCAAGCGGGAGTACCCGCTGGAGGCGCTCTACTTCTGCCCGGACTGCTTCGGCCCGCTCGAGGTCGCCTACGACTTCTCCGGCCTCGACGCGGAGGAGGTGCGCAGGCGCATCCAGGCGGGGACGACCGGGATCTGGCGCTACGCCGACTTCCTGCCGTTCGAGACGCGCCCCGCGAGCTCGCTCGAGCCCGGCCTGACGCCGCTGATCAAGGCTGACCGGCTCGCCGAGAAGCTCGGCGTGGGACCATTCGAAGAAAAGGGCCCCATCAAGACCGGGACGGCCTTTTACAACCACGGCCGCTGCCTCCCTTGGGCGATGGACACTCACTGCGTCGTCTGTGAGGAGGTCTGTCCGGTGAGTCCCAAGGCGATATTTACGCGGAACGTGAAAATCACCGACCGCTGGGGCAACCCTCTGGAACTAAAGAGGCCCTACATTGACGCCGAGAAATGCATCGGCTGCGGCATCTGCGAACACGAATGCCCCGTGAAGGACGACCCAGCCGTGTACGTGACGGCCATCGGCGAGACGAGGAGCAAAGACCGATCACTTCTCCTCACCTTGGTCGAAGACCGGGCCCAGGAACTGGTCTCGATCTAAGACGGTCCGCGTCGGCCCTCGGCCGCGAGTCTTCGAGGAGCTTGTCTGCCCTCACCGGGCCTGCTCGTTCTCCCGAATCTCCTGAATTCGGGTCTTGACCAACTTGCGCACGAGCGACGCCGGCAGCGGGTCCTCCGGTTGAAAACGGATCGTCCCCTTGCTGGTCTCGAACTCTTTCAGGTCGTCCCGATGGGTCGAGATGGTCTTCGCGCTCATTGGGTAAAACGCGCAGTGCTTTCTGGTGGCGCCAATCGCCACGAGCGCCTTGCCGTCGAGGCGAAACGCGGCGAGGCCGTAACTGATACACTCTTCCGCCTTCGGCGCCGCGCGTTTGATGGTCGCACGCATTCTCTCCAGCGCGGCCCGCTGCTCATCGTTCAAGAGCGCGATGTACTCGTCCACGGTCTTTGGCTTCGCCGTCATGTCAGTCCCCCTTCGCAAGGGCCCTTCAAAGAGCATCATATCATCTTGGACCGGGAGAAGAGTACGGCACCGGCACGATTGACTTGCCGTGTGGCATGGGCCGTAAGACCGGGGCGGGGCCGCCCTCCCGCAGACGCTTTTTCCAGATTTCACCGTACCACTCCGACGACGCGACGCGTTCGCGACTCTCCCGCGGGATTGTCCCGGCCCACTCCACATGTTACGCTCGGCTCTCGATCGACGACCTCAATGAGTAACCACCCTTCGTGGGCCGACGTGTTCCCTCCCGTTTGACCATCAACATGTCCTCATCAGTTGTTTCTGAGATTCTATTCGAATCCGGGCGCGTCTCGCGGAGGTCCTTATGCCTCGCTTGGGCGTGAACATTGATCATGTGGCCACGATCCGTCAGGCCCGACGGGGTCGCGAGCCCGACCCCGTGTGGGCGGCCGTGCTCGCCGAACTAGGCGGCGCCGATGGGATCACGGTCCACTTGCGCGAAGATCGGCGGCACATTCAAGACCGCGACGTCCGCGTCCTGCGCGAGACCGTGCGCTGCCGGCTCAATCTAGAAGCGGCCATCGAACCGGAGATGGTCCGCTTGGCCCTGACGACGAGGCCCGACCAAGTGACGTTTGTCCCAGAGCGTCGCCAAGAAGTCACCACGGAAGGCGGTCTCGACGTGCTCGCCGAGCAAGTCCGCGCGGCCGAAGCGGTCACGCGCTGCCATGAGGCCGGCCTTTCGGTCAGCATGTTCATTGACCCGTCGATCGAGCAAGTGGAGGCGTCCGCGCGGCTGGGTGTGGCCGCGGTGGAATTACACACCGGACGCTACGCCGACGCGTCTGAAGGGGCCGACCGCGCCCGTGAACTCGAAGCGCTGGCGATCGCCAGCAAACGTGCCGTCGCCCTCGGTCTGGCCCTCCACGCCGGGCACGGCTTGAACTACGAGAACGTCGGCGCCGTGGCGCGCTTGCCGGGCATGGCCGAGCTGAACATTGGTCACAGCATCGTGTCGCGCGCGGTCATGGTCGGCATGGAACGCGCGGTCCAAGAAATGAAGGCCGCGATCCTCGTCGCGGTCGCGCGGTGATCGAGTCGCCAAGGAGAACTCAGGATGCCTTCGAAGGGTGCGAAGTTCGCGGGTTGCACGGTGGCCCTGGTCACCCCATTTCGCGACGGGGCCGTGGACGAACCGGCGTTACGGTCGCTCGTGGATTGGCACATCGAACAGGGAACGCCAACGATCAGCCCCGTGGGCACGACGGGCGAGTCCCCCACGTTGGCGCATGACGAACACGAGCGCGTCATCGCGGCGGTGGTCGAGCAAGTCGCCGGACGGGCCCAGGTCATGGCCGGGACCGGGTCGAACGCGACGTCGGAAGCGGTCCGCCTGACCCGTTTCGCCGCCCGGGCCGGGGCCAACGCGGCGCTCGTCGTGACCCCTTACTACAATCGACCCACCCAAGAAGGAATGTACGCGCACTACGCGCGGATTGCCGAATCGGTGGACCTTCCCCTGGTCCTTTACAACGTGCCTGTGCGCACGGGACGGAACCTCGAACCGGAGACGGTGGAGCGCCTGGCCCGAGTCGGCCGAATCGTGGCGATCAAGGAGGCCGCCGGCTCACTCGATCAAGTGAGCGATTTGGTGTCACGTTGTCCCGACTTGACGGTATTGTCCGGGGACGACAGCCTTACCCTGCCGATGATGTCGGTCGGGGCCGAGGGGGTCGTTTCGGTCGTGGCCAACCTGGTGCCTCGCGACGTGATGGACCTCATCACCGCAATGGCCCAGGGAGACCTGACCGCCGCCAGGGCCAGGCACGCGGCCCTCTTCCCTCTCTGCCGCGACCTTCTAGGAGCGGCCCCGAACCCAATTCCGATCAAGACCGCGATGGCCCTCCTGGGACGAGGCAACGGCGAACTCCGCCTGCCCCTCGACCCGCCCGGCGAGGCCCTTCGCCAACGCCTTTCTCAAACCCTGAAGCGCTACGGCCTGCTTTCCGACTGAAGGGCCCGCGACCGCCGAGCGTGCCTTTTTTGGGAAACGCGCGCGCCGGAACGTTCGCAATCGGTTTCAATGGGCGTTGATCTTGACAATTTTCTTGACTTCCACCCGGAAGCATATTGCCAACATCACACCCTCTGACCTATCATGATATTCGTCCTGTGGCGAACACCTGCCGCGTGTTTGCCATAGGTCGGATGGTCCGATCTCCTCGTCCGCGAGAACGCGCCTTTCCTGCCCATTGTCGGTCTGGTCCGCTCCCACGACTGACGACGCGTACTCGTTGCATTGGGGTCCGAGGACGGCCTCGACCCTCTTTTCTTTCGGTTTCTCGAATTTTCAACAACAAGGTGGTTCTCCATGGCACGCAAATCCAGCAAGCCTGCTGGGGGTAATTCCGGTACGGCCACCGCGATGCCCCCCGTCTCCGACCAAGCCGTTCGCGACCTCGCTCAGGTCTTCAAGCTCATGAGCGACGAAACGCGCCTCCGCATCCTCCTCTATCTGGCCCAGAGCGGTGAACTGCACGTCACCGACCTGTGTGGTCGTCTCGGCCAGAGCCAGCCCGCCGTGAGCCATCATCTGGCCTTGCTGCGGGTCTCGGGGTTGATCGAGTCGCGCCGCGAAGGCAAACACAACTTCTACAGCGTCCGCGCCGACCACTTCGGTGAGATGCTCGTGGAACTCTTCTCGGCCACCGGCGAGATGCCCAAGAAGATCGACTTCCAGAACTTCACGCTCACCTACAAGGGCGAATGATCGCCGCGCGGGCCCGCCCGGCGTCGATCGGGCGGGCCCGCTCATCCTTTTTTTCGCATTCGGATCTTCATAGCTAGACATGATAATGCGTCAAGCGAACGTTGAGGCCCTTCGGCCGTAGTCGTCTTGTTCGTCACATTCCAAGAAGAATCGATGCGCGCCCCTTGACGGCCCCCCCCCCCCCATTCCGTTAATATCAGGTTGATCGGCATCATCCGCAGGGTTTCTTCTCTTCGTCCGGGCCGATTTCCATGTTCTCCCGTAGCGCCCTTCTTGGCGTCTGTCTTGGCCTCCTCCTTTTGGGGGGCGTGAGTTCCGTTTGGAATTGGGCCAAGGCCGGCCCCCCGCGTTTGGAAGCGCCCTCCCTCCCCCTTCACTTGGGTCGAGGGAAGCCCGGTCAGGTCCTCGACGGTTCCATACGGCTGCGGAACACGGGCGGTCAACCCCTCGCCTTCACTGTTCAGACCTCCTGCGGCTGCACCGACGTGCGACCTCGGGCCGGCACGCTGGCGCCTCGGGACGCCCTGGACGTTCACCTTGGGGTCCGACTGGACACGGCCGGCAGCGAGCGCGACGTTTTGGTCACGATCGTCAGCAACGACCCGGCGCGACCGTCGGTCAACGTCATGCTGCGGGCCGAGTGTCCGGCCCCGATCAAGGTCTCGCCGGCGCGGGCCGATTTCGGGTCGGTGGCACGGTCGACAACAACCTCACTCGCGCTGGAGGCCTTCGACGATCAGGACCGACCCTTCGGCCCCTCGTCGGGCCTTGAAGCGGCCACGGCCGACGACTGGTACGACCTGAAGCTGGCCCCCGGCGAAGGTCCCGCGATGACCTGGCAAGTCGTCCTCAAGGAAGGACTCCCGGTCGGCACGCACACGGGGAGGTCCGTCTGCGCCTGCCGAACGGTGACAGGGTCGAGGTCCCGGTCAGCGTCCAGGTCCTCGGCGCGATCAGCGTGGCGCCCGCGACACTCACCCTCGGGGTATCGGCCTCGTCCCCGGGAATCAAGTCCCAAGGGACCGTCCTCATCTGGCGACCGGATGGCGGGACGCTCGGGGAGCTGGAAGGAGCCGAGACGCCGTCGGGTCTCGAGGCCCGCGAATTGGGCAAGCCGGAAGAGAAGCGCCGTCGCTTTCAGATCAAGGTCGCGGAAGGGACCCAGTCGGGTCTCCATGTCGTCCCGCTACGATTTCAGGAGTGTCCCGAACCGGCCGTCATTCGTGTGGTCGTCACTCCATCCCTTCCCTGAGCGACGCCGCACCCGCTCATATTTCCGATCCACATCGTCACTCTGTTGCGGGGCCCCGCCATGAATACGACAATCGTCAAAGCGTTCGCGATCACCATCGGCATCGGCCTGACGGCCCTGGTCGCCTTGGGCAAGGACAACACGGGCGGCCAACTGAAGTACACGATTCAGAATGAGGATTGCCAAACGATTGGTGGGGGCAGTCCTGCGTCCTGCACGTCTTGTTCGTCCATGATCCTGACTCCGGGGTTGTGTCCCGGAGGTCAGGAGTGCGTGGGAGTGAATTGTGGGGCGGGTACGGCCACCTTCAGCGCTTGCACGAGTGGCTCGGGTTCCGGGGGCAACTGCGCGACGAGATCAAACCCAACGCCCATGCCAAGCGGCTGTGGAACGGGTGTTCCCCCCACATGCACGATTTTCAGAAGTTCGATGGGACCTTCATGTGTGTCGAATGGTACTTGTACATCTCCAGGATGTGGGTTTGGCACGGTCGGTACGATTGTTCCCGTGGGGTCCACGAACTATGTGCTTTGTCCGTGATCAGTTGACTCGATCGATGGGTCCACGCGACAACGCAAGTTCCCATGGGAATGATCGGGAACGCATTCCACTCACTGCTCGTTCAAAACGGTGAACAAGGGGGCCCCGTCCACTTCATTGATAGGAGGACATCATGTCGGCCCGAACTACGGGTGCTCAATGGGGATCAGTTTCGTGCGCGGCTTGGGTCCTCCTTTCCACGGTCGCCCTCCCGGGCCGGCCTGGAGCGGAAGACGACAACGGTCGTGTGGACCTCTCAGGCATCATCGACAATGTCGCGACGAACGAGTCATTGTACGAGAACATCGAGGTCCGGAGTCGATCCACATATCGACTGGAATCGCCTTTTTCTTCCTCTCCGCCCTTAGTGCGGTCTTCTCAATCGGGAACGCGCTTCGTTTCCCAATCAGGGATGGCTTACCTGGACCACAGGTACGAGGGAGTGACGACCGATGGCAAGCCGGACAAGACCCACTCTCTCAGAGGGAACGACGGTCGACGGACACGCCTGCTCGCACACGACTCCGTCGGCAACATTCAGGAAGGGCCGTTCGATGGCAGGTTGCTCTTTCGCGCCCACACAATGCTCTTGGACCATTCTTCGGGTCTCGGAGTTGACTTTCCGCTTTCCACGTTTCTCAAGGGCGGGAAGGAGGTCCGCGCGTTCCCTCGCTTTCAGCGGACGACCCTGTCGGTTCATTATGAAAAAGACGAGATGATCGACGGTTTGAATTGCCACCTGGTTCGCTTCGATGAATACGAGGACGGTCGTGACAAGGACGGGCATGGTCCCGGCATGCTCCACCTCTGGATCGCGCCCGAGCGCAACTACTTGCCGGTGCTCGTAAGGACCCATTGCCGCCCCGTCGATCTCGATTCCGAAGCGAACATCAATCGGGAAGTGCATGCGGAGAATTGGCGTGAGATATCTCCCGGGGTCTGGCTACCGTTCCGTGCCACTTACACGAACTTTCAGCCCAAGCCAGGAGGTCGCTCCGTTTGGAACACGACCGAAGTCGTCTTGGACAAAGCGGAACTGGACCCCCATTACGATGTCAGTTTCTTCCAGGACGTGCCGTTTCCCGAAGGTGTCAAAGTGTACGAGCTGGACCTCAAGGGCAAGATCACGCGCAGTTACACTCAAGGAGGGGCCCATGTCCAGCCGCCGCCCGCCTCCGGTTGGAAAAGCTGGACGATCGCCGGCGCGCTGGGCGGTTGCGCGGTCCTCACCGCGGGTCTTCTGGGCTGGAGACATCGGCGCGCTCGGATGGCCACGGGATGAGTCTTCCTCGATCGAGGGACCAACCATGTGTCGGCGCGGTTTCACGTTGATCGAACTGCTCGTGGTCATCGGCATCGTCGGCCTTCTCGTAGGCTTGCTGCTTCCCGCCGTTCAACAGGCCCGCGAGTCGGCCAGGGGCCTTCAGTGCCGCGACAACCTCAAGCAGATCGGACTCGCCCTGGCGAACTACCAATCCTCGCGGCGGGTCGCGCCGTTCGGTGTGGGAGGTGGCGGGCCGCCTCGCTTCGTGCCCCGGTGGTCGGCCCACGCGCAATTGCTGCCCGAGCTGGAGCAGTCCCAGGTCTTCAACGCTCTGAACTTCGCGTTCGTCCCCTGGGGGCACGACGAGGCGTTCAGTCCGCCGAATCGGACCGCTTTGGGGACACGGATCGCGGTCTTCCTTTGCCCTTCCGATCGGGACGGCATCCTGGAGGAGTATGGTCTGGCCCACGTCAACTATCGGGCCTGCGCCGGGACCCTGCCGATCAACTTGCGCCGGCCCTTTCCCGCCGGGACCGCCAAGAACTCGGGCCTGTTCTGGTTTCAAAGCGCCGTCGGACCAGGGCAAGTCCGCGACGGGTTGAGCAACACGGCCGCCTTCAGCGAGCGCTGCCTGGGCGACCCCGGCCACGCCGACCCCAAGGGGGACCATTACTACCTCCTCGACTATTCCGAAGAGGCGTGCGCCGGCACCGGACCCACAACGACCGCACGATACGCCTTCGGCTCGATCGAATGGTCGGGCCAGCGCTGGGGTGACGGGAACATGCTTTACACGCGTTACCAGCACATATTCACGCCCAATCGAGTGAGCTGCAACTGCGGCGACGACGACTACCAGGGGGCGGTGCTCGTCACGGCGACGAGCCGTCACCCGGGCGGAGTGAACCTCTTGCTTGGCGACGGCTCGGTCAGGTTTGTCCGGGACGCGATCGCCGGGCCGATCTGGAAGGCCCTGGGGACGATCGCCGGCGGCGAGATCATTCCACAGGACGCTTTTTGAGGGAGCGTTTCGCTGAGAGTCTGGAAGGCCCTGACGGTCCTGATGCTCGTGGCCCATGCCGGGCTCGCGCTCGATGGGTCTCGGCGGAACTTCGTGGTGGTCGATGAGGTGGGGCACCTTCCCTCCGGCCTGGTCCAGTGGCGGACCGGCGACTTCCGCCCGTACTGCGTGAACCCGCCGTTGCCCCGGATGCTCGCCGCCCTGCCGATGCTGGCCGCCGGCACCGACAAGTGGAAGGTGCGCAACTGGGAGGGCAAGGTCTTCGAGTACCCGGAAGCGTCTGATGGCACGCCGGTGTTCAAGCCCTCGGAAGATTTCCTCGCGCCGGAGCTGGTGTAGGCCTTCCTGCGTGGTCGCGCTCATTCCTCCTGCCCCGGGGTAACGCCAGACATGGAACTCGAACAACGTCGCCGCTGGCGAGGGAGCGCCATCCGCCGTCCTAACCTCGGCGCCTGAATGAAAACCTCCGCCGCTGGCAGACCGGACAACGCTCGTGTCGAACCCGGCCGGAAGGCGGTCGCTCGGCTGAAGTCGCCAGCGCCATCCTTTGCCCCTCCCCATGCGCGGGTCGGTCCGATCATTGATGGGCTGCGCCGGCCCTATCCCGACGCGCACTGCGAGCTCGATCACAAGAACGCGTTCGAG
>CALLYK010000523.1 GCA_937858365.1 uncultured Isosphaeraceae bacterium
CCATGGTCTGGGCGATCGCCTGGAAAATGACCAGGAAGCGCGGCAAGTCGGCGGCCGGGTCCGGTCGCGCCGCCAGCAGGGCCGCCATTGTGCTCCCTTTGACCAGCTTCATGGAGAAGAAGGGTCGCAGGTCGGCGAACGTGCCCAACTCGTAAATCGGCACGATGCCGGGGTGTTGTAACTGGCCGCCGATCTGGGCCTCTTCCACGAAGCGCCGGACCATGTTGGCGTCGCCGCGGAGGTCCTCGCGAAGGACCTTCAGGGCGACGTCGCGGTTGAGGTCCGGGTCGCGTCCCTTGAGCACCGCCCCCATGCCACCGCGAGCGATCTCGCCGTCGATCCGATAGCGGAGCGTGGGGTCGGCATCGGTGGCGTCGCGGACGATGGGTGAGGGCGTCTCGCCCAGCGCCGTGTCGCGCAAGAGCACGCGCGGCACCGGGCCGACGTTCTTGGCGATCGTCTCGAGGACGCCCGGTGTGAGGTCGACGGTCACGCCCGGCCCGCGTCCCGAGAGGCTCAGGCTGGGGCCGTCGAGACCCAGTCGGACCAGGCAGGCCGGACAGGGACCGACCGGGGTGCCGGCGGGTCGCGGGGCGCCGCATTCGGGGCAAGCGGTCGTTGGTGTCATGTCGAGAGGCCCTCCTTCACGAAGCCGACGGGAAGTCGTCCACCATGCGCAGGTAAGGCGAGTCGAACGAGACCATACAGCCCGCCAGGGAGTTTCTTGGGATAGTCAGCGCGCGAGGGCGGCGAAGAGGGCCCGGACCTCGTCGTCGACCTCGGCGGGGGTCGGCTCGTCGAGGGTCGCGGCGACTCGGTGCCGAAGGGTCTTGCCGAACCGGGCCCGGGCGCGGTGCAAGGCGACCTGCACGGCCCCCGGCGTCGTCCCCAAACGCGCGGCCACTTCCGCTTGCGACGGTGCTTCGGTGAAAGACGCCAGCAGCGGCGCTAGGGCCTCGAACAGCGCGGCGCGGCCCGAGTCGGCGTAATGCCGGGCGACCTCGGCCATCGTCGCCTCGACCAGGGCCATGGCCCAGGCCCGTTCGTAGAGGCGTTCGGGTGTCTCCAGGTGGGCCGGTTCGAGGCGATACCGCGACTCGGCAGCGCTGGGGTCGAGCGAACGGAACGTCAGGCCGCCGCCGCGTTTGAGGGCCCTTTCCCGATCGCGGGCATCGGCCAAAAAGAAGCGACAATCGGCCAGCAGGAAGGCGCGGAAGCGTCCGCGGGCTGGGTCGGCGGCGGCGATCGTCTCCTTTTCCAGCAGGCGGGCGAAGAACGCTTGCGTCAAATCGTGGGCGTCGTGCTCGTGATGTCCCTGACGGCGGACATAGGCGTAAATCGGATACCAGTAGGCCTTGCAGAGTTCGGCCAGCGCGGCGGGGTCTTTGATGCGCAAGAGCCTGCCCCAGCAAGTCGTGGGAAAGTGGGCATGAGGGTCGGACTCGGCCACGGGCGGGTCCTCGAGTCGGGGGTTTTCGCGTCGCGTATCGCCCCGCGACGCGGTCGCCCCAGGATACCCGATTGGATGAGCACCATCAGGAGGACGATGGGCTCACTTCGCCCGCTCCAACAAGGCCGCCACGTCGGCCCAGAGGGCCTTCCAGGCGGCTTGTTCCTCCTCATGGAGCTTCTCCAGGCCGTCGCGGAGGCTCGTCAGGTCGGTGTCTTTTTTCCAGTGTTCCAGCGTCTGGGC
>CALLYK010000524.1 GCA_937858365.1 uncultured Isosphaeraceae bacterium
GTAAACGGGAGAAAGCAAGAAAAACAGTACGAACCGAATCCCGAAAATGAGAGACATTGATGGGAAGTGCTTTGCCTGATGGGGCTTGCGTCGGGACCGCGCGATCGTGTCTTCGCGGGTCAACCCTTGGCCCTCGGGCCAATTTCGTCCGCGGCCTCGAAGGGGCTTGGGGAGAATGAGGCCGTTCGCGTGTTCCAGGGGCTTACGCCCCTGGCTATGAGATATCGCCCCTTCAGGGCTGCGGGATGTCGGTGCGTTTGGGTGTTCCAGGGGCCCAAGCCTTTGGCTCTTGGCTTGCGTTCCTTCGGGGCTGCGCTCGTGACTCAAGGAGGAAACCCAGCCTGTCGGCGACACTCCGCGGCATGTCGCGCTTCACGACGTGGGGGCCTCCGATCGACGATTTGTCATCTCGCCAGGGGGGCATCGCCCACCGCTTCGAGATTACCTTCAAGTCCTCCCAAGCCCGATCAGAACGGGTCTTCGGGGAAGGCCGCGTCGAGCAAGACCAGGGTGTGGTCCGGGCGTCCTTTCAGGCCGCTGAACTGGTAGTCCTCGCGCAGGCGCTTCAAGTCGCGAAAGCCCGCTTCCACGGCGCTTCGCAGCAAGGTTAGGGCCTTCTCGGCTTCCTCCTCGGGGCGAAGTCCCGAGTCGGGCAGCTTCGCCGCTTCGGCGATCAATGCTTGGAAACAGGCCACTTCATAGAGGTCTTGCGGCTTGGGCGCTTTCCGTTCGCGAAGCACCATCGCCTCGCGATACGCCTCCACCGCGTCGGGCCCTTTCCCGGCCTTCGTCGACTGGTTGCCGATGTGCCGCAAACTATCCACCAACCAGAAGGCGTGTTCGGGTGAGCCGGGATAACGGCGTACCAATTCACGACGGACCTCCAAGGCCCTTCGGTGCGCGGCCACCGACAACTCGGGCTCGTTGTTCAGTCCGTGCATGTAACCGATGTTGTGATGACTCCACCCCAGTTCCTTCCACGCTTCCGGGTCGTTGGGACGGGCCTTGGCGATCGCCTCGCGCGCGGCCAGGGCCTTCAGGTGCGCTTCGATCGCTTCCGTTTTCTTTCCCAAGCGCGCCAGGGCCGACGCGACGTAGTCCTCGCTTCGAGCGAGGTCCAACTGGAACGCGACCACCGTCGGGTGGGCCTCGGCCACGCGACGGCGAATCGCGAGCGCCTTGCGATGTCCTTCCAGGGCCTCGGGCAAGGTCTCGTCACCCCTCGACATCAACTGATGACCACGATAGTCATACGCGCGTGCCAGGTCCGCCTGGATGCCGAGATCATCGGGTCGCGCACGAGCGATCGGCTCGTAGAGAGTGAGGGCCTCGTCGTAGGCGACGAGGGAGTCCTTGAGAGAGTGCTCCTCACCCAACGCGAAGGCCAAGTTCACGAGGCTACCCGCCAGGGAGAGGCGCGCGCCTTGGTCGTCGGGCTTCGCGGCGAGAATGGCCCTGCGCAGTCCCAGGGCCGTCTCGAAGGCCCGCCGCGACTCGACGCGCGATTCGCCTCCTTTCGCGAGCAGCCAACCCAGTTGCGCCCAGGTGACCGCGGCCTCGGCGCGAAGACCCATGTCCGAAGTCTCGCCCTGCTGACTCGCCTGAAGGGCCAGTAGGTGGAGTTCCTTCCCTTCGTTGCGTCGACCGTGCGATTCCAGCGTGTTGGCGAGTTCTCGATAAGCGGCGGTCAGCGATCGGCGGTGGGCCGCGTCTTTGATGGGCCCATCCTTCAGTTCGCCGTCAAGCACGAGGCGGGCCTCGTTCAACGTCTCCGCGCCGGCCTTTTGGTCATTCTTGTCGAGGTGGAGACGGGTCAGGGCCGTAAGGGTCTCAGCCAGTTCCAAACGCGCCATGTCGCCCGGCTTGGAGGCATGGGCCAGCATGCGCCGAACATCGAGCGCCTTGAGGTAGACATCAATCGCCGAGTCGCCGCCGCCAATTTGCGCGGTCAACTCACCCAGTTCGTGGTAGGCCCGTCCCAGGGCGGCCCGCGAACGCGGGTCCTTGGAAGAGCCGAGCTCCACTTGCAGCCGGCCGTAGAAGGCCCGAGCGCTTTCCAGGAGGCGGTCGCGGATCGACCTTAACTCGGGCTGACGCAGGAGCACATCGCTCGTGACGCCGCCGTGCAAGGTCCGAACGGCCTCCAGGGCCAGGTCGAAACGATCGCGCTCCCTTCGGTTCGAGACCACGAGGTCTTCGTTCAGGCGCCGGAGCGTGTCGTTCGCATTCGCCTCACGACGGTGCGACTCCCGGAGTGCTTCGTTCGCCTCGGCGAGGCCCGCGTTCGCGCGGCTCAATTCTCGATTGGCCACCCCGCGCACCCAGGCGACCGCGCCCAGGCCCACCAAGGCCACGATCGTCGCCGCGACCACGGTCATCACACCGGCCCGATTCTTGCGGGCCCAGCGGCGCGCCCGCTCGCCGAATGGGTCGCGCCGCGCGGTCACAGGCTCGTCGGCCATCCAGCGCTCGATGTCATCCGCCAGGGCGCGTGGGCCTTCGTATCGGTCTTTGGGTTCGAGCGCCATCGCCTTGAGGCAAATCGCCTCCAGGGCCGGCTCGACGCTGGGGGCCACTCGTCTCGGTGGGAGGAAGGCCCCCGACCGAACCGCGTGAAGGATCGCGCCGATGTCGTCCCCCTCAAAAGGCGCGCGACCGGTGAGCAAGCAGTAAAGCGTGGCGCCCAAGCTGTAAACGTCGCTCCGAGGACCGAGCGAGTCGGTCGCGCCGCACGCTTGTTCGGGGCCCATATAGGAGGGAGTGCCGAGGGCCGCGCCAGGCAGCGTTTCGGCCGAACCGCTGGCCGATGAGGGCCTCAGCGTGTGCTCGCCCGAAGTCGGGTCGGCGCGACCGGACACCTTGGCAAGGCCCCAGTCAACCACCAGGGTCTCGCCGTGTCGGCCCAGGACAATGTTGGCCGGCTTGATGTCTCGGTGGAGCACGCCGCGACTATGGGCGTACTCGATCGCGTTGCAAACGTCGAGAAAGCGACGGAGCAACTGACGCAATTCCAGAGATCGCTGAGATGGGTCGCTCGTCGTCTCGTGAAAGTGCTGGATCGTGTCCTTGAGGCTCTCGCCCCGGATGAAGCGCATCACGTAATAGGGGCGGCCCATGTTGTCGGCGCCGAGGCCATAAACCGGGACGATGCCGGGGTGCTCCAGGTTGCCCGTGATTTCCGCTTCCAGGAGGAACCGTGCGCGGCTATCGGCGTCGTCGGCGTGACGTTCCAGGACCTGCTTCAATGCGACCTCGCGGTTGAGTTCGGCGTCGAGGGCGACGGAAACGGCCCCCAACCCCCCCTTGGCATGAGGGCGCAAGATCCTGTAACGGGCGTTGGGCCCCATACTTGTCCGACCGGCGACGTATGTGGAGGTCCGCTCGGAACGGGGGGCGTTGACCGAACGAGCGCCGGGAGGCCGGCCGAGCGTGGACTCGATCTCGGGACCGGCCGCTTTGACGACTTCCTCCGCGACGCCGGGCGCATCGGCCAGAGCGGCCAGGCTCCGGGCCGAGTCGCCGCCATGACGGCGCAGGTGCGCCTCGGCAAGCCCTTCCAACAAGGGTCGATCGGCCGGGTCCAGACCTCCCTGATAGACCAAATGATCGGCCAGGGAATGCCCTTTATCACGTCCCCAAGCATGGAAGGCGGCGACCAGTTTGGGGGCGTCGATCAAGCCCGTTTGCAGGGCGAGCAAACCGAACAGCAAATCTCGCGCGGGTCCATCGGCATGGGCCATGTCGTGTGTCTCCCTGGGATTGGAAGACGTAGTTCGCTCAATTCAGAGAATTTTCTATCATACAATCGATGACACGCGATGTCGTCTGATGCTCAGGAAAGAAGATGTGGCCCCTCGACGCGCGGACGAGAGGCCCATCGTATCGGCATGTTATTTCAAGACGTGAGGAGTTGTCGGAGCACGTAAGGCAGGATGCCGCCGTGCTGGTAGTACTTCACTTCCTGGGGCGTGTCGATGCGCACGGTCGCCGCGAAGGTCAACGTGGTCCCATCAGGCCTCTCGGCGACGACGACCGCGTCGCGTCCTCCGGCGAAGTCGGATTCCAGGCCCGCCCGCAGTCCTTCGACACGGAAGACCTCTTCACCGGTCAGCCCGAGGCTCGCCACGTTGTCGCCGTCTTTGAACTGAAGAGGCAAAATGCCCATGCCGACCAGGTTGGAACGGTGGATGCGCTCGTAGCTCTCGGCGATCACGGCGCGCACGCCCAAGAGCGCAGGCCCTTTCGCGGCCCAGTCGCGCGACGAGCCCGAGCCGTATTCCTTGCCCGCGAGCACAATCAGCGGCACCCCCTCAGCCCGGTATTTTTCCGACGCCTCAAAGATGCTCATCACTTCGCCGTCGGGGAGGTGCCGCGTCACCCCCCCTTCGGTCCCGGGGGCCAGCATGTTGCGCAGGCGAACGTTGGCGAAGGTCCCGCGCACCATCACTTCGTGATTGCCGCGCCGGGCGCCGTACGAGTTGAAGTCGGCCGGTTGGACACCGTGCTCAATCAGGTATTTGCCCGCCGGGCCGTTCGTCTTGATCGAGCCCGCCGGCGAGATGTGGTCGGTGGTAATGCTGTCGCCCAAAACGGCCAGGACACGCCCGCCGCTGACCTCTTGGAAAGGCGGCGGCGCCAGGGTCATGCCGTCGAAATAGGGCGGGTTGCGGACATAGGTCGAAGTATCGTCCCAGGTGTAAAGGTCACCGGTGGGCACGGGCAGCGTGCGCCAGCGTTCGTCCCCTTGGAAGGCTTGGGCGTATTTTGACTGGAACATCTCGGCGCGGACCGATCGTTGGATGGTCCCGGCGATCTCGTTTTGCGTGGGCCAAATGTCTTTGAGGAAGACGGGCCGGCCGTCGGTCCCTTGGCCGATCGGGTCGGCCAGGAGGTCGATGTCCATCGTGCCGGCGATCGCGTAGGCGACCACGAGCGGCGGCGAGGCGAGGTAGTTCATCTTCACGTCGGGGTTGATGCGCCCCTCGAAGTTGCGGTTCCCCGAGAGCACCGAGCAGACCGTGAGGTCGTGCTCGTTCACGGCGGCCGAGACCTCCTCGGGCAGCGGGCCGGAGTTCCCGATGCACGTCGTGCAGCCGTAGCCGACGAGGTTGAAGCCCAGGGCGTCGAGGTCGGCGTCGAGTTCGGCGCGGGCCAGGTAGTCGGTGACGACCTTCGAGCCGGGGGCCAGCGACGTCTTGACCCACGGCGCCGTTGTGAGGCCCCGGGCGCGCGCGTTGCGCGCCAGCAGGCCGGCGGCGAGCATCACCGACGGGTTCGACGTGTTCGTGCAGCTCGTGATCGCGGCGATCACGACGTGGCCGTGGGCGAGCGCGGTCTGCGTGCCGTCGGCGAGCGTCACCGGAACCCCGGTGCGCACCGGCGTCGCGACCGCAGCGTCGCCGGCCGTCTGCTCGATGTACCCGGTCAGCTCCTCGCGGAACATCGCCTGCGAGCTGCGCAGCGGCACGCGGTCCTGCGGGCGCCGCGGTCCGGCGAGCGAC
>CALLYK010000525.1 GCA_937858365.1 uncultured Isosphaeraceae bacterium
ATGCTCGGCCGCCACGCGAAGGTCCTCGTGCCGGAGCCGGTGCGCGGCTACGTCGACGCCGTGTGGGAGTCGCTCCTCGCGGGGAACGCGCAGCACGTGACCAACGCCAACGTCACCAAGGACGGACGCACGATCCTCTGCGAGTGGCACACCTTCAACGACTGGGCGCGCCTTCGCCGTCTCCTGGTGCTCGGGAACGCGAATCAGGTTCCTCGTCTCGTCGGGGTCGGCCTGAAGGTCGTACAACTCGGCCATGTGGCGATCGGGGCCGCCGTCGCCCTGGGGATAGCGAATCAGCTTGTATCGGTCGGTGCGGACCCCACGTACGTTGGGCGTATAGGGAAACTGACGCTCATAGTTGTATTCGTAATAGAAACTCGTGCGCCACTGGGTCGTGTCCCCCCGCGCGACCTCCTTCCATGATCGACCGTGCGTGCGCGGGAGGGCCTCGGCCGAGCACAGGTCCAAGATCGTGGACGCGAAGTCGATCGTCAGGACCATCGCGTCGATGGTCCGCGGTTGATCGGGCGGCGTGAGCTTGGGATAGCGAACCACCAAGGGTACGCGGATGCTCGGCTCGTGCATCGTCCGCTTGTCCACCATGCCGTGCTCACCGTTGAGCAGGCCGTTGTCACCCGTGAAGATGAAGAGCGTCGAGTCGAGCTTGCCCAGCTCCTTCAAGAGGGAGTACAGACGGCCCACGCTGTCGTCCACCGAAAGGATCGTTCCCCAGTAAGCGCGCGTCATCGCCGCGAAGTCCTTCACCGATTCGGGTCGGCGATCGGGAAAGACCTTCCGAAAGTCGAAGAGCGGGCCGTAGATCCCATGCCACGTGTCAAGCCGCGTTTGGAACCAAGCCGGCTTGTCTTCGAGTTGAAAAGCGGAGGCCGGGTAGGGGACGTCCACGTTATCGAACACATGTTCGTATTTGGTCTCCGGTACATAAAAGCTATGCGGGGCCTTGTGGCCGAGCATCAGCAGAAAGGGCCGGTCATCGGTGGCCCAATCGCGCAGCCGGTGTTCGGCCAGGTCGGTCACGACATGCGTGTAATACCCTGGCAGCACGCGCCGCTCGCCATCGACGTTGAACTCGGTGTCGAGGTACTTGCCCTGACCCTTGTGGGTCACAAACGAGTCGAAGCCCGGCCGCTTCGCGTCATTCTCCTCGCCCATGTGATACTTGCCGATGTAACCGGTCCGATAGCCGGCCTTTTGCAGCTGCCGGGGGAAACTCGGCAGGTCCTCCGGATACTCGGTGAAGTTGTTCGAGACGCCATGTGCGTGAGCATAAAGACCGCTTAGGATCGAGGCCCGACTCGGCGAGCAGAGCGACGTGGTGCAGAAGGCGTTGCGAAAGTGCAGTCCCTCGCGCGCCAGCCGATCGATGTTCGGCGTCTTCAAATGAGGATGACCCGCGATGCCCATGCAGTCCCAACGCATGTCGTCGGTCAACACGAAGACGACATTGGGGCGCGACCCCTCGGCGCGACAGGTCGCGAAGGACCCGAGCAAGGCGAGTGTCACGAGGGTCCGGCCAAACATCAAAGACCTCCGAGACGTGGATGTCGAAGGGAGGGACCGTGTCTTCCATCCGCCGCGACATCCTATCCATTCGTCTCGGCTGGGGAAACGCGCCGCCCTTGGACCTTGACCCGCGACCATGGTCCCTGCCAACCTCGTGTACATCTCCATTCGAGAGGCACACGATGGAAGTAGGGCCAGGCCGAAAGCGAACGATTGACTGGACGGCCGCCGTGATGGCCCTGGCGACGACCTTGCTCCTCGCGTTCTACGCGTATCGCCAATTCCGTCAGGTCCCCATCGATGGGCCGCCACCCGTCGGTTCGGTGGCGCCTCCGCTTGCCCTGACCGACGCCGACACGCACGAGCCGGCCATCGTTTTCGGTCGGCCGGGGCATGTGCTCTGGGTCTCCTTCTGGTCGCCGAACGATCGCGAAGCCTCGCGGGAAGCCGCCGCGCTCGATCGGACCTGGCGCCGCCTTCAAGGCCGACGCCCCTTCGCCATGGTCGTGACCGTGCTTGAAGCCGATCCGGCCCAAAACTGGCGGGCCGCCTTCCAAGGGACGGCGCGCGACCTGCCCCTCTATCTCGCGAGAGGGCCCACTCGCAGGGCGTTCGGCGTCGCGAAAACCCCCTTGCATTTGCTGATTGACGGCGACGGCCGCGTCGTCTCGGTGACGACCGGAGGCGCCGGGGCCCTCGATGAGATGGCCCGGCACGCCGAACGCCTGATGGAAGAGATCGCACCGTCCGACCCGCGCTTCGCCCAGGGACCCCATTTTCCACGGACATTTGTGAGACGTTGAATTGGGATTTCTCGGTCGCACCTGGTTGCCAGGACGGTGAGAGGCGAGCTATGTTACTGGATACCCCATCGCCAGACGCGGTTTCTCCCCTTCCTCGCAGGACGCTCCCATGTCGGCCACACTTGTCACGTCGTCCGCGCGTGCGCATCGGATCCCCACGTCTCTCGTCGCGCGGGCCATCCCTCTCGCCAACCTTGTGATCGACGGCCCGGCCGGTCGACTCCGGCTTGATCATCCTTGCCTCTCGGAAGAGGCCGCCTCGATCGCCGGCGACGGCTACGTCGGCACGGTCCACGTCGCACCTTCCGCCGACGATTACCGGGTCGTGGCGGGGGGACACACGGTGCTCGCCTTGCGTTACTTGGTCGCCTTCGACCACATCGTTTGGGACCGACGCACTCAGGCGTATCGACCCGCAGCCGAAGTTTATCGCGAGGTCGATTGCCTCGTTGAGGTTTGAACATGGCCGCGCGGCGCCTTTCTTGGAAGCGGCACGGTCGCCGAGCGAATACCATGATGACATGGTCTTCTTCGATTCACGACACGCGCGGACCGGCCCATGGACCAGGATGCCACTCCTTACGACGCCATCTTGATCGTTGGGTTCGGCGGTCCAGAAGGCCCCGACGACGTGATGCCTTTCCTTGAGAACGTCTTGCGAGGTCGGCCCGTGCCGCGCGAGCGGATGCTTGAGGTGGCGCAGCACTATGACCATTTCGGCGGCGTCAGTCCGATCAACCGACAGACTCGCGACTTGATCGCGGCCTTGCGCCCGGCGTTGATCGAGCGCGGCATCACGTTGCCCCTGTATTGGGGCAACCGCAACTGGCACCCCATGCTGGCCGACACGTTGGCCGAGATGACCCGCGATGGCGTGAAGCACGCGCTGGCCGTCGTGCTGGCGGGCTTCAGCTCCTATTCCAGTTGCCGCCAATATCGCGAGAACATCGAACAAGCGCGCGAGGCCGTCGGTGAAGGGGCCCCTCGCGTCGATAAGATGCGTGTCTATTACAATCATCCCGACTTCATCGCGTCCAACGCCGATCGTGTGCGCGAGGCCCTCAATCAACTCGGGCCCGAGGCGCATCTGGCCTTCACGGCCCACAGCATTCCCACGTCGATGGCCGCCGATTGCGATTATGAAAAGCAGCTTGGCGAGACTTGCCGCCTGGTCGCGGAGGCCCTCGGTGTTCCCGAGGAACGATGGCGACTCGTTTATCAAAGTCGGAGCGGGCGACCCGAAGACCCGTGGCTGGGACCGGACATCGTTGATCATTTGAAGGACCTCCGTGCTCGCGGGGTCGCTGAAGTGGTGGTCCACCCCATCGGATTCCTTTCCGACCACATGGAGGTCATGTACGACCTTGATGAAGAGGCACGCCACGCCTGCGACACGATGGGCCTGAGAATGGTGCGATCGGCCTCCGTGGGCACGCACCCGCTCTTCGTTTCGATGTTGGCCGAACTGGTCGAGGAGCGGCTCGATGCCCGCGGCGAGCGGCGCGCGATCGGTCGCTTCGGCCCGAACCACGACGATTGCCCGCGCGACTGCTGTCCCGCACCCGTTCGCCAGGCGCAACTACGAAGGGTTTCCTCGTGATGGGCCCATTCCCATCGGGTCGGAAATCGGCCGGAATCAAAGGCCCTGGAGGCTAACCCATGATGGTTTGCGCTCTTTCCTTCCTCATGCTCTCGGCGGATGGTCCCCAGCCGCTTGGTCATGTCGCTTACAAGGTCGGCACGCCAATCGTCGTGGACGGCAAGCTCGACGACCTCGCCTGGCGCGACTTGCCCTGGACGGCCGAGTTCGTGGACATCGAAGGCGACCTTCGCCCCAGGCCCCGGTTCAGGACACGCGCCAAGATGGCCTGGGACGACCGCTACTTCTACGTCGCCGCAGAGATGGAAGAACCGCACGTATGGGCCACACTCACCAAGCACGACTCCGTCATCTTCCATGACAATGATTTCGAGGTCTTCATCGACCCCAACGGCGACAACCACGAATACTACGAGATCGAGATCAACGCCCTGAACACGGAATGGGACCTCTTCCTGCCCAAGCCCTACCGCGACGGCGGCCCCGCGCGAGACGACTGGGAAGTCCCAGGGCTCCTCAAGGCCGTCCACATCGACGGCTCGATCAACGACCCCGGCGACACCGACAAGGGCTGGTCGGTCGAACTGGCCATCCCGTGGGAGGTCCTGAAGGAACACGCGCATCGCGCCGCCCCGCCGCGCCACGGCGACCAATGGCGAGTGAACTTCTCTCGTGTTGAGTGGGCGACGATCATCAAAGACGGCAAATACCTGAAGGTTGAAGGGACGAAAGAGGACAATTGGGTCTGGTCGCCTCAAGGTGTGATTGATATGCACCGACCCGAAAAATGGGGCTTTGTGCAATTCTCGACGAATAATCCGGGTGACGACGCCTTCCGTCGCGACCCGGACGGGCCCACGCGCGACCGTCTGATGGCCGTGTATCACGCCCAGAAGGCCCATTTCGAGCAACACAAGCGATGGGCCGATCGGCTCGACGACCTGAAGCTCGCCCAGCCGCAAGGCATCTCCTTGAAGGCGACGAGCGGCGGTTGGGAAGCGTCGTTGAAGGGGCCTTCGCATACGTGGCGGGTCCGCCAAGACTCGAAGTTGGAGTCGGACTAAGGACCCATGACGACCGCCGCCCCGCTTCCGGGACCACGAGGACATTGGCTCTGGGGCAACCTCCCCGAGTTCCGCCGCGATCGCCTTGGCGCCTTCCGAAATTGGGCCGAACGATATGGCGACATGGTCGCCGTGCGCCTCGGCCCGCGCCGCTTCTGGGTGCTGAACCATCCGGACCTCATTGAAGAAGTCTTGGTGACGAACAATCGCGCGTTCACGAAACACTTCGCCTTGCGCATCGCCAAACCCACACTGGGAGACGGCTTGCTCACCAGCGAAGGCGATTTCTGGCGCCGGCAACGAAAGCTCGCCCAACCCGCGTTTCATCGCGACCGCATAGCATCTTATGCCGATGTGATGGTCCGTTATGGACAAGACCTCGCGCAGGAGTGGTCGACCGGCCAAACGCGCGACGTCCACGAGGACATGATGCGCGTCACCTTGCGGATCGTCGCCAAGACCCTGTTCGACGCCGACGTCGAAGGTGAGGCCGCCGAGGTGAGCACGGCGATGGAGACGCTCCTGCGGAACTTCACCAACCGCGTCAACCGCGTTGTGCCGGTCCCCAGCTTCTTGCCCACGCCCGCGAACCTCCGTTTCAAGAGGGCGATGCGCACCTTGGAGACGGTCCTTCGCCGCATCATCGCCGAGCGCCGGGCGCGACCCAGCGATCGAGGGGACCTGCTCTCCATGCTCCTCGAAGCGCAGGACGACGACGGCTCGGGGATGACCGACCGTCAGCTTCGCGACGAGACCATGACCCTTTTTCTGGCCGGTCACGAGACGACGGCCAACACGCTTTGCTGGGCCTGGCACCTTCTCGCGCGACACCCGGAGGTCGAGGCCCGCTTTCACGCCGAGCTCGACGCGGTTTGCCCCGATCGGGCGCCCACGGTCGCCGACTTGCCGCGGTTGACCTATACCGATCAAATCATCACAGAGACGTTGCGCATTTATCCCACGGTTTGGCTTCTGGGTCGCGAGGCCGTGGCCCCCGTGACGATCGGCGGTCGGAGCGTGCCCCTGGGGACGACGATGTGGATGAGCCAGTGGGTCGTGCACCACGACCCGCGCTGGTTCGACGGGCCCGAGGAGTTCCGCCCCGAGCGCTGGGCCGACGGGCTGATGGAGCGCCTGCCGCGATACGCCTATTTCCCGTTCGGCGGCGGGCCGCGCGTTTGCATCGGCAATCGCTTCGCCCAGATGGAAGCGGTGCTGCTTTTGGCCGGGCTCGCGCGGCGACACCGATTGCGCCGGGTCCCGGGCTGTAGCGTTAGGCCCTTGCCCACCATCACCTTGCGACCCGACGGTCCCATGCTCATGACCGTGGAGGCGCGCCGCCTTCCACAGCGAGCGTGATGCCCATCGGACGACCGAATGACGGCCCGGTGGCCCAGGCCGTCTGGTCGCGCTGAAGGACCTGGCAAGTCCCAGGAATACGGCTAAGATGAGAATGAAAGGAACTTGCGGCCATGTCACGGTTTCTCTGGGTCGTCGTGGTCCTCTCATCGTCGTCCCTCGCCTTCTTGGGCTGCGGGGAGGCGAGGGTCGACTCGGCACCGCCCGAGAAACTCACAATTCGGCTCAAGAGTTCGGTCTTCAACGACCAAGGACAAATCCCGAAGCTGTACACATGCGATGGTGAAGACATCTCGCCTCCGTTGGCCTGGGCGGGCGTGCCGGCCGACGCCAAGTCGCTCGTCTTGATCTGCGAGGACCCCGACGCGCCCCTGGGGACCTGGTGCCATTGGCTGCTGTTCGACTTGCCCCCGGACGTTCGGGAATTGCGGCCCAACCTGACGAAGGAGGCGAAGATCGACCTGGCGGGAGCGGGGAAGTTCGCGCGCCAGGGGACCAACGACTTCGGCAAGGCCGGCTACGGCGGGCCCTGCCCACCTGGCGGGACACATCGCTACGTCTTTCGCATCCATGCCTTGGACGAATCGCCCAAGATCAAGGACGGGGCGAAGCGGGGCGACGTGCTCAAGGCAATCCAAGGGCACGTGATCGCCTCGGGCAAGATCGTGGGCAAGTACGGCCGCTGAGCGAACCAGCGTTCGCCTGGCGGTGTCCGGGCCGAATGAGACGCAGGTGTATCGACCGCCTTTCAAGGGACCAGGCTTGAAACGAAAACGCCCCTCTCGCTCGCGTAGGAAAGAACACGACTCGACGGGCCAGCGCGCCGACCGCAAGGTCTTGCAGCTTTGCTCGCAGGTCGCGCGGACCTTGGAGCAAGTCTTGGCCGAACAAGAGGCCGACGACCTTCGCGACCTCATGGTCGATTCGGTCACGCCGGCGCCCGATGGCTCGCACTTGCTGGTCACCGTCCGGCCGCTGAACACGACGGCCGACCCGCTCGCCCTGATCGCCCGTTTGAACGAAGTCGCTAGCGACTTGCGCATGGAGGTCGCCGGGGCGATCACTCGACGGCGCGCCCCTTCCTTCACGTTCCGGGTCGTGCCGCCCAACGCGAGCGCCGAGACGGTCACGTGATGGGAAGGGCACGCGCGCACCGCGATCGTTTGAGTGTCCATTTTGCGTATATCACTTGCCTTGTTGTTGGATGTGTTACCGTTTTGAGAACCGTCGGCGCATCACCTCGATGACGGTCATGCCCTCGCCTCCCCCGCGCGACCGCTCCAATCGTTGTGACGGTGCTCCAGCTTCGTCTCGGGAAACGACCGGGGTCGCCGCACCGGTTAACACATGATCACGCTTCGGGGCGGGTTGCGCCGCGGGCGCTGGTTGTGCCGAGGGTGCCGGTGGTGATGGCGGCGGCGGTGTTGCTGGTGGTGGTGGCGGCGGTGTTGGCGACGGTTCGGGTTTGGCGCTCGGCTTGCCGGCTTTCGGGGGTGCCTGCGCGCGAGGTAGCCTCTTCGCTCGGGCCGCCATGCCTGGGCAGAGCTTCACGAATTTGTTCCAGTTTTCCGTCTCGTAGCGCCTCAGGAGGCGTGTGGGGGCCATCTCGTCGATCGGCACGCCGAGCGCGACCATGTCGCGCACCTCTTGTTCGAGTGGCCCGAGGACCTCGTCGCGGAGGTGTTCCAGTCGCCTGGTTTCCTTCTTGAGGTACTTGAAGT
The DNA here is from genome assembly GCA_937858365.1 of uncultured Isosphaeraceae bacterium. Taxonomy (GTDB): domain Bacteria; phylum Planctomycetota; class Planctomycetia; order Isosphaerales; family Isosphaeraceae; genus CALLYK01. The sequence goes on from CALLYK010000525.1 coordinate 8,072, forward strand.
CCTCCGCGTCGAACTTGGCCTCGCCCGCGGGCGGACGATCCAAAGGGTGGCGGCCCATCAGGTCGTAGTAGTGGGACAGCTCCTCGTGCGTGAAGTGGCCCTTCGACTTGAACTCGTCCGCTAGGTTGTAGAAACGCTCGAGCTTCCAGGCGACGCCTAGAAAGGTGCGTTCGAGCTTCCTGGAGATCAGTCGCGGTTGCTCGGGGAGCTTGCTCGCCAGCTCGAGTGCGGCGATTTCCTGCTCACGTTCCCAGTGTTCCTGAACCAGGGTGACACGGGCGGCGCGGCAGGCGTGGACACGGGCGATGGCCAGGGCCGCCTCGTCTTCGACGGCGGCGGAAAGGGGGTCGGTGCGGTCGTGGGCGGGCACGAACGTGCGCCGCTCTTCTTCGACGTATTCGGCGAGGTCGGGCGGCAAGACGATCCCTTTGCCGGCGAGACCATGCCTTGTGGAGTTGACGCGACTGCGGGCCTTACCCTCTTCGGTCTTCGGTCCCGTCGATTTTTGCGCGTTGGCCCTACGGGCCTGGTCTTGAAAAGACTGGCTCTTGGTCTTGGACATGGAACGAAACTCCCATCTTCGGGTTCGCGGTTGGCGAACGCTGCCAATGTGTGGGCGGGCCGACGTGGACCGCCTCGTCATCGGTAATCGACGATGGGGAAGAGTTTGCTGAAGGGAACAAGGCGGCCGGATTCGGGCCGAGGTGGGGTCGGGTTGAATTTGCGGATTACGCGCTGTGCTTCAAGCCGTGGGCATCCTGACGGTTCGTGGCGACTTCCCCTGAAAGACGAAGCCCTCCACTTCCTGCCGCCCTCTTTCACCCAGTACGTTGGCCGAGAGCTTGGCTTGGTGTTCTTCGCACCCGGGGCAACGCTCGACTTTGATGGTCGAGGCCCAGAAGCGTTTCGCGCCTGGTTCGCCCGAGGCGGCGTGGGCGTCGAGCGCTTCTTGCAAGTGACCGGCCACGAGCAAGGCGACCACGCCGTGCAGGGCGGCGCCGGTTGGTTCGGGGTCGTCGCTGGAGCGCACTTGGGACCCTACGGTCTTGAGGTATCGCTTGCACTTGACACAGTAGGTCTTGCCGCCGCCAATCGAGATGGTGGCGAGCACGCCCAACACATACCCAACGATGTTGATCGCGAAACGCGCGTGGCCCCATTTGCCCAATTCGACGCCTTCACCCTTGCCGCGTCCGAATTTGACGCGCTGGTGTTCCAAGACCACCTGAAGGAAATCGAGGAAGGAAATCTGGTCTCGGGCCTTTTGGCCCTTGGCCTCAAAGAACCACCACATCAAGAAGTAAATCAAGACGTAGCTGCCGGCGCCACCCACGATCGCCGAGAAATAGGTCCACTTGTTGGGAAGGCGATCCATCGAACGCAGGCCCACCCAATAACCAAGACCCGCCACCATGCCGCACAAAAAGGCACCGATGGGGAGGACAAACCAAAACGTTTGATTGTGAAAAGGATAGTTGACAAGTTCCACAAGCACATGGATCAGGAAGGCCGCCGCGACCAAGCCGCCCAGACCAAACAGGACGATCGTCAGGTCTTTCAGGTCCTCGCCGGTCGAAGTGAAGTTGGACTCGTCCAGAAGGTCGGGCACGCGATCGGTCGCCGCGCCGGTCGCGACAGGCGGCGGTGCCGGCGGTGGTTCGCTCGCGGCCCTCTTCTCCATGGCCAACATCAGCTTCTCAAAAAAACCTTGAAATCGGCATTGTTGAGAACAATAACGAAACTCGCCGATCTTGGGACCACCCATCAGAATGTTCTTGCCACACTTGGCGCAAGTCGCCATTTCGACCTCCGAGGGAAGACGCCTTTGGTCCGGAGCAGTCACCCACAAACGAGCCATCATACTGGGGCCCGCAGCGGGAGGCAGGGGGCAAGCTCTTTTTCAGGCGTCGCGTTCCAGGGGCAACGTGAGGCAATGGGGCCCGCCGTGCAAACGCGCCAGGCTTGTTCCCTCGATGGTCCGGACCGTCACGCCGCCGGCCCGGAGGGCACGTAGGGTCGCCTCATTGCCGGCGTAGGCCAAGACGTGCCCCGGCTTGATCGCGACCACGTTCGCGGCTTGCCCGAAGAGCTCGGCCAAGGCGAGGCGCGTCCAGGCTTGCGTCTCCTCGGGTCGCTCGGGACGCGGCCCGCCCACCCGAACGCAGTCGTAGCCGCGCTCGGTGAGGTGGTCCACTAGCTTCTGGTCTTTCTCCCCATTGACGGCCTCACCCGTCCGGGCCCGGTAGGTCTTGACTCGGCCGATGCGTCGCATCATGCGGACGTCGTCGCAGAGGCCGCGCATGGCGGAGAGCGTGTCGGTCCCTTCCAAAAACGCGGGGGCCACGAGCGCGCGCTTTTCATCGAGCAGCGTGCATACGGAATCAAGGTGCAGGGCCATCGTCCTGAGCGGCGACCATCGCTCCGCGCCTGGCTCATGCTCAAACCGGCCATCACCGGGAAGGGTCACGCTCACCACGTCCATCCCCAGTCGTTTCGCCAGCTTCGGCGCGGCCGCAGGCTCGGTCAGGTTCCCCACGCCCAGAAGCAGCGTCTTCTCATCCAGGACCATGAGGTCGCCTCCTTGGAGATAGACCCCCTCGCGGCGTGCGTCGAAGGCGATGGGATAGCGTTTCAAGCGGGGCGCCGCGTGAAAGGCCAGCCGGACGAGATCGGCTTCGTGAAGGCGATCATGATTTAAGAAACTCGTGAGAACGACACCTTTTGGCGTCATGACGGCAATGTCGCGTGTAAACACGAGCGACTTGAGCGGAAGGGGACCTTCGTCCGCGGGGCCAGGCTCATCCTCGGCGATCGAGGGCCGCTCACGTCCAATGAGCAAGGCGGCCGTGATGGGCCGGTCCAGGTCCAGGAGACTGGGACAGTGATGCTCGAGCCAGTGTTCGAGTCGTCCGGCCACGCGCAGGTGCTTGATCGCATCGTCGAGCAGGTCGACGAGTTCCAGGACCTCGACCCCTTCCGCGCGCAGGGCCTTCACGAACCTCGCGTGTTGGGCGAGACCTTCCTCGTCCCAACGAACCTCCCGAAGCCAAGGCATGAGCTCATCAAGGTCGTCGGCTGGGCGAAAGACCTCGGCGCCGGGCGTATGCACGATCACGCTCCGAAGCGGGCCGACGTCGTTCTTGAGATACGTCCGGACCTTTCCTCGCGCTGGGTTTCCCAGACAACATAGGGCCTGAGAGGCCGCGGCCAGAAAGGTGCGACGCTTCATCGACGACACTCCAGTACGAGGGGGAGTCAGGAGGTCGTCTCAAATATACTCGATCATTCCGATTGGGCAAGGGACGCGGTCATCACAGAGAAGGGGTCAGGGGCCGGTCCGTCATTTTTCTCTCGACCGAGTATGTTGCCCAGGTGGTCGAGCACCAGGCGGCGGGCCGCGCCGAGGCAGATCGGCATCTTGAGGAGCTCGACCGCCTTCCTCACTCAGCCCGCCTGTTCCAGCCGTTTTTCGAGTTCCGCGCGGTCCATCGACTTTTGCTGTCGTCTTTGCTTGATCAATCGCCAGAATTCGTCATCGGTCCCGAGGTCGACTTCTTCCTGATCTACCCCCTCGATGCCGACGATCAGGGCCACCGGCACGCCGTTTCGCGTGATGACCACACGCTCACGTTGGGCGTCGTCAACGCAGACCTCAAGGTTCGCATGTTCGATCGTGACCGTCTTGACAGGATTTCCTCGGTGGACACATGCGGTGGTTTTAGACGGATGGCTCGCACGACAACTCGACCGATTGCTTCGTCCACATCGTAGAAAACGCGGAACTCGCCCACGCGCAACTCCCAGATGGGCGGTTCGTGGTCCCAAGGGGGGACCAGACCAGCCAGGACCTTCCTTTGCCGGGTCTCCTCAGTCGGTTGATGGCTCAGTTGCTCGTCGATTCGATCGAGAATGCGCTGACGGTCGAACGCCCGCAGGTTTCGCGATCATCCACGACACCTTCCGCAGACTCAATGGTGAACATGACGAGTGGCGGAAGAGCGAAAGACCCGGTAGACCCTTCACTTCATCGTAGAACTTGAGACGATGCCGGACAAGGTCCGTGGGGCGACACAAGTCGGCGGCTGACCCTGAACTACGCTTGCGGAACGGCTCAGGGACTTGGCCTGCTGGGTGGCGTGGTGAGGTCGAGGTTGAGCTTCTTCTCCCGGGCGTAGCGGACGAAGGCGCCGTCGTGGGGGAGCTTCCGGCCGAGCGTGTGGCCCAGGTGGTCGAGCACCTCGCGGCGGGCCGGGCCTAAGCCGGTGGGCATCTTGAGGAACTCGACCAGTTCCTGAGCGGTCCGTCGGCAGGGGAACGTCGCGGATCGTCGTGAGGTCGGGCATGTTCTCTCGGCGATCCGTGGCGAGGGGCGTGAGATCATGGCTTGTCGTACCACTTTCCCAGAGGATAGGATCGAGCCATGATTCGCATTCGTTTCACCGGACCGGACTCGAAACGGCGCGCCCTGGGTCGCCTTGCCGGTCGCTTCTCGTTCAAGAGTTGGGCGAGCGGCGAGATACTGGTCCCGGAAGACGCGCTCGGCTATCTGGCCGTCGAGGGCATCGCGTTCCAGGTCGAGGGGCCGGCGACCTATGAGCAGAACGCTCCGGCGCTTCGAAGTCTTGCCGCCGCTCCGATTCAATGACGGCAGTCAAGTTCCCGACGAATTCGTGGCGGACACGCTCCTCGAGCTGGAGGAACGGTTTGGCGCCGTCTCATGCGAGACCGCGACGATTCGCGGTCAATGGCGCCACGAGGGTCAGAGCTATCGCGACGACTTGATCCGGGTCTTCGTGGACATCGCCGACGACCCGGCGCATCGGGCCTTCTTCACCGAGTTCCAGGATCGCCTGAAGGGCCGGTTCGGCCGGCTTGATCATGGCTGGGACGGTTTCTCCGGCGGGATTCACCTCAACTCGTCGAGGTTGTTGCAGTCGTCCGGCTCGCCTGGTAGCGGACTGCTTCCTCTCGCAGTTGCTTCAGGACCCCGCGGAGTGAGCGAAGCGTGAGTTCTCGGACGTGCGCGTCGCCGTCCGTCTTCTCCTGGATCTGCCGGAGCCGGGCTTCCAGGGCACGAATCTTCTCGTGAGTCGCAGCCAGCTCGTGTTCATTCTTCAATTCCATGAGATCACCTCGACGAGGCCTTTCGGCACCATGCCTCGGTCGGTCCCGAAGACCCGACCCACCAGTTCGTCCCAGCCGTCCTGGTCGACGAGTTGGATGTCCAGGAACGGTAGTCCGTCCAGGAGTTCTCGTTCGGCGTCCGGGTCGCCGGGGAAGCCCGGGCCGATCAACAGAACGCAATCGACGTCGTTCGGCTCCTCGACCGAACTCACGAAGCTACCATTGATCGCGACGCGAAGGACGCCCGCGCGTCGCGCCAGACCGAGAAGCCAGGCCAATGATTCGGCCTGGACACGACGAAGCTCGGACGCTTGCCCGAATTCGCGCACGATCTCCTCCAAGTTTGCTGGATGCAGTCCAGGCGGCAGATAGCCATTCTCTTCGAGTTCGGGGAGCATCGCGATCGGCGTACCTCAGGCACTCCTATTTTACCCGCTTGAAGAGTCAACGGCACCGCCCTGAGAGATCCCTGCGAAGCAATTCGAAAAATGCTCATGGTCCAGGCCGCTTGGGTGGCGTGGTGAGGTCGAGGTTGAGCTTCTTCTCGCGGGCGTAGCGGACGAATGCGCCGTCGTGGGGGAACTTCTGGCCGAGGGTGTTGCCCAGGTGGTCGAGCACCAGGCGGCGGGCCGCGCCGAAGCAGGTGGGCATCTTGAGCAGCTCGACTAGTTCCTGAGCGATCAGGCGGCAGGGGAACGGTTGGGACCGGATGGCAATGGCGGCCCTCGACCTCTCAGCGGGGAGGGAACCGACCTTCCTCGATGAGGGCCTCTCGGACTTCGATGAGGCTCGGCGCGTTGATCGCGAGGACGGCGATCGTCGCCCGGCCGACCGGCGTTTTCCCAACGAGGACGGCGCCGTCCCAGGAGAAATGCTCGCGCCAACGATTGTGCCGAGGGTGAAACAGACACACAATTTCACCGGTCTCCGGGTCTTGCCCTGACAGATTCGGGCCCTTACGTTGGTTGCATCGCGCGCAGCATAACGCGAGGTTGTTGTAGGCATCGTTCCCGCCGTGCTGTCGGGCGATGATATGGTCGATCTGGTGCCTCAATCGGGAGGCCGATTGCGGGAGCCAACAGTATTCACAACGATTTCGGGCCCGTTTCCGGACGCGCCTCTGGACGTCCCGCGTCATCGCGGGGAGAGTCCCGCGAGCTTCAATGAAAGACGTGCCTTTGAGTGAAGGACCATCAACTGTTCATTGACGCGCAGGTATTCCTCCAGTTCGGTCCGCTCAGCTTCCGTCAAGGTCCCGTCGGCGGCCCGCGCCGAGAGCTGATCGACGCGCTGCCGATCCTCGGGTCGGAAATCGAGTTGGAGCAGGGCCCTGGCGGCATCGGGCGACAGACTGCCGCGTTCGGGGGCGACGATCCGGCCCCAGATGGAGGCGGCCGAAGTGTTCGGGGTCGGGAGTGCGGACATGGCCTGGCTCCTTGGATCGGTCCATCAAGGATACAATATCAAGGACTTGCTGAGCCGACATGGCTCGACAACCAAGGACCTCCCGGATCGGGCCGCTTGGGGGGCGTGGTGAGGTCGAGGTTGAGCTTCTTCTCGCGGGCGTAGCGGACGAAGGCGCCGTCGTGGGGGAACTTCGGCCGAGCGTGTTGCCCAGGTGGTCGAGCACCAGGCGGCGGGCCTTGCCGAAGCAGGTGGGCATCTTGAGGAGCTCGACCAGATCCTGAGCGGTCAACCGGCAGGGGAACGGCTGGGACCAGACGATCGCGGGACCGAGCGGCCCCGAGAGGGTCTCGAACGCGGCCTGTTGGTTGCGCCGGGCAAGCTCCTCGCGGCTGTTGTCGGCGAGCAGCGCGGCAAGGGCCTTGTAAGCCCTTCCCCACTCCCTACGTTCTTTGTAAAACCCTCCCCGGTCCCTATTTTCTTCAGACCCCCAAGAAATTCCATAACTATCGTTCAAATCAGACCCCGATGCCACGCTGGCGGAGAGGCTACGCAGGTGCGCTTGACGTTCGTCCTTCTCGAGGAACGGTAGCAAGCGAGCGATGTACGGCACCGCTACGACTTGCTCGTCATGCACGCCACGGAATCGTACGAAGGCCTTGTACTCGTGGCGGCGCATCAGCTCGATGACTGCCTCGCCGCACAGCCGGGCCGCCTCGCCCGGCTCCATCCGCGATGCCACCGACGACAAGCTTGACGCGAACTGGTGCCGCGCGTCCACGTCTGTCTCCCGTCCGAGGGCGTTGACAAGCATCCGTGCCGCCGCGCCGCACAACTTGACCGCTTCGGCTGGTTCAAGTCGCGACGCCACCGACGAGAAGCCTGACGCGAGTTCGTACCGCGCGGCCGCGTCGGTCTCCCGTTCTAACGCGTCGACCAGCAACCGGGCCGCGTTGCCGCACAACCGCGCCACCTCGCCCGCCTCCAACCGCGACGACATCGACGACAAGCCTTGCGCGAGCACCATTCGCGCGTAGGCATTGGTCTCCGATGCGAGTGCGTCGACCAGCGCCTTGGAACTGGCCCAGGCCCTGCCAGACACGAAGCCAGGCGGCCTGAGTGAGGTCGGCGGTGCTCTCATCGGGGCGCTCGGGGTCGGCGTAGCCACGCGCGGCCCGCTCCAGCCAGGGGCGGACCAACTCCAGCAGCGCGGCGAGCGCGGTCTGATCGCCTTGCCGGGCGAGTTGGAGGATCTCTGGAAAATCGTCGGTGGGGCCCATGCCCCCCATGATAGTGACCCCGCCCGCGCCCGGTTGACAAGAAAAACGGCCCGGGGCATATCGTGGCATGGCCCCACACGATCCCGCCCACGAAGAAGGCCATGTCGGGACCCGGTGTCACAGGACCCGGTGTCAGCCGTCACGCCCCCTTCCGGCCGCACCCGAACTCATGAAAATGAACGAAGCGGACCTCAAAAAAACCGGAGAACGGCTCCTGGCACCTGTTCTCTGCGCGGGTTGGTCATGCTCAGGCCCAGATGCCGCGATCCAGCGAGCGGTAGCCAACCGCTTCGGCCACGTGATGGGGGCCGATGTCGTCCACGCCTTCCAGGTCGGCCAGGGTGCGGGAGACGCGCAGGACCTTGTCGTGGGCCCGTGCCGAGAGGCCGAGTTCCTCCATGGCCCCTTTCAGCAAGGAGAGCGACTCGGGCTTGAGCACGCAGATCTTGCGAATTTGGCGGGGCGTCATCCGACCATTCACGCCGGGGCCTCGTGCGCCGAAGCGCTCGGCCTGACGGGCCCTCGCCCTCATCACTTGTTCCAGGAACTCGGCCGAGTTCGGGCCGGGCGGGGCCTCGGCCAACTGGGTGAAGGGCACGGCGGGCACTTCCACATGCAGGTCGATTCGGTCCAGCAAGGGGCCTGAGATTTTGCTCAAGTACTTCTCCACCTGGGGCGGCGAGCACGAGCAGGCCCGACGCGGGTCGGACCGATAACCGCAAGGGCACGGGTTCATCGCCGCGACGAGGATGAAATCGGCGGGGAAGGTGGTGGAGCGCAGGGCCCGGCTGATGGTGACTTGTCCTTCCTCCAGGGGCTGGCGCAACACCTCCAGGGTCTTGCGGTGAAACTCGGGAAGTTCGTCCAGGAAGAGGACCCCCTTGTGGGCCAGGCTGATCTCGCCCGGTTGCGGCGTGCTGCCCCCGCCGACGAGACCGGCGTCGCTGATCGAGTGGTGGGGCGAGCGGAAGGGGCGCGTTCCCATCAGGGCCTGACCGGGTCGCAGAAGTCCCATCACGCTGTAAATGCGCGTGGTTTCCAGGCTTTCGACGGCCGTCAAGGGGGGCATGATCGTAGGCAGTCGTCGGGCCAACATCGTCTTGCCCGTGCCGGGCGGACCGATGTACAGCACGTTGTGGGCCCCGGCCGCCGCGACCAGAAGGGCCCGCTTGGCGTAGTCTTGGCCCTTCACGTCGGCGAAGTCCTCCTCGTAATGCGCCAGGCGTCGGAAGACTTCCTCCAGGTCGATCGTCTTGGGTTCCAGGTCAAGCCGGCCGCTGAGGAAACCGACCGCTTCGGTGAGGCTGCTCACCGGATAGACGGGGACCCCTTCCACGACGGCCGCTTCCGCCGCGTTGGCCGACGGCACGAGGAACCCGCGTTTCCCCTGCGCGGAGGCGGCCAAGGCCATCGCCAGGGCCCCCTTGATCGGCCGGGTTTGTCCGTCGAGGGCGAGTTCTCCCGCGAGGGCGAAATCGTGGGCCCGCTCCAGACTGACCTGGCCGCTGCCGACGAGCAGGCCAATGGCGATGGGCAGGTCGAAGCCGCCGGCGTCTTTGCGGAGGTCGGCCGGCGCGAGGTTGATGACGACGCGGTCCGGGGCCAAGCGAAACCCCGAATTGACGAGGGCCCGCTCCACGCGATACGTGCTCTCCTTCACGGCGGTCTCGGCCAGACCCACGAGGATCGTTTTGGCTTCCATGGCGGCCGAGACGTCCACTTCGACCTCGACCTGAGCGGCGTCGATCCCGACGAGCGTATACGACGAGAGCTTGGCCAGCATGAGAGGGGCCCACCCTGAAGGACCTGGGGCCGCCCCCATCGCGACCCGCCGCGTCCGATTCTAACCGACCCGAAGACGACCGCGAGGGGGCCGCTCCCGCTCGCTCGTCAAGCCGTGTCCGGAGGGGCCTTCCGCGTGTCGAGCGTCTCGGCGCCCGCGTTTCGTCGTCCGAACGGCCCACGGAGCAAGTCGGCCGCGGTTTCCTTGGCGAGGATCGGCAAGGCGAGTTTGAGACCGGACCAGCCCGCCACGGAGGTCCGACGCACCAAAGCGGGCAGGTCGGCCGGCGGCACCTTCCCACGCGGTGGACGCCTCGCCTTGTCGATCGACGTGAACACGTAAGCGCGCACCTCGTCCGCGAAGGCGCCTCGCTGGTGCGCGTTGCTGTCTCGAAGCAACTCTCTGTGGACCATGATCGCCTCGCCCCAGGCCACATCGACGCGATCGGACTGGTGGCGCACGGTGTTCGGATGGTGTCGGTAGTCGTTCAGGGGTTCCGCCAGGAAGGCGATGTCGGACACCTTCAAGACGCGCGCATAGAGCATCCAATCGCCGTTCAAGCGCATCTTGACGGGGATTCGCACGCGGTTGGCGAGAACGTCGCGTCGAAAGAGGACGGCGCTGGCGTTGGGGACCGGGTTGGCGCGATAGAAGTAGGTCGCGCGTTCGTCGGGTCCGCTGTTCAGGTAGTCGCGCCGCCAGTGGTCGACGTCGCCGTAGAGTTTGGCCTGTTCGTCGATGTAACTGCCGAGGCGTTGACCTTTCTCATCAATGACCCAGGATTGGGTCGTGGCCATGCCGACGTTGGGGTGACGTTCCAGGAGTTCGACCGTTCTTTCCAGGAATGTGGGGTGGGCGCGGTCGTCGGACTCGGCGAACCAAACGAAGGCCCCTCGGGCCCACTTCAGTCCTTTCGCCCACTGTCGAAACGTGCTGCCGCTGTTGGTCGTGTTGAAGTGGGCCGTCACGCGAGGGTCGGCCTGGTATTCGGCGATGACGTCGCGACTCTCGTCGGTGGAGCAGTCGTCGAGGATGAGGACCTCGAAGTCTTGCAAGGACTGGACGAGGATGCTGTCCAGCCGTTGGTGCAGGAAGCGCGCGTGGTTGTAATTGGGCACCACGACCGAGACGCGGGGCGGACCTGCCTTGCTGGTGCTCATGCGGTCGTCGTCGGGGTGCTCGCCATTTGTTGCGCGGGAGTTTCCTGGGAGGCCGTCCGGGGAAGGGGCCTTCAGTTAGTATAGGACCGTCGGGTCCTCTTGTGGAACAGGCTGGGAATCGCTTCTCGGCGGTGGAAATGGGCCACTGCGTTTTGCGGTTTTCCGTACAACAACGAGGCACGGGACCATCGCGGCGATTCCGCGAGACCATCGCAAGACCGGGCACATGATCGGCCCGGAACAACGCCTCAGGGAGACCTTCCCCTGAGGACCTCGTAGCATCGGGTGGTGTTCGATCAGGCCCCAGTGAGGTCCCGCTCGCGGGAGAGGTCGGCGCGTTAGCGCCGGGTGAGGGGGGAACTGCCCCGTGCGTGGTGCACGTTTTCATAAGACAGCTAAAGCACGCAAACTTCGAGCGGACTCTATTCATGCTGAGCTGGTGCTGTGGAATCGGCTTTGGGCACGAAGCATTGCGGGGGCGAAATTCGTTCGCCAAGAACCGATCGGAAACTACGTTGTCGATTTCGTTTGTCGTGAGCATCGCCTCGTTGTCGAGGTTGACGGAGGACAACATGCCGATAGCTCACTGGACATGCTACGAGAGGCATGGCTGCGAGGACATGGTTATCGCGTTCTTCGGTTCTGGAATAATGATGTGTTGAAGAACACGAGTGGTGTTCTGGAATTGATCGCTGACACCTTGCTCACCGATGCCCCCCTCACCCGACCGCCTTCGGCGGTCGACCTCCCCCGCAAGGGGGGAGGTGAAACCGAGCAAGGTTCGGTGCCGGTGGTACAAACGACACCCGGCCGGCTCGCCGAGAACATCGTCTATTTCGCGCGCGCGCTGCGTGCGGCCGGCATTCCGGTCGGGCCCGGCTCGGTGATGGATGCGCTTCAGGCCTTGCGCGTCGCAGGC
>CALLYK010000526.1 GCA_937858365.1 uncultured Isosphaeraceae bacterium
CCTCGCGAGGAATCTCCAGGCGCCAGTTCAGGTCCTCGATCTCGGTGGTACCGCGATCCCGCCAGCCAACGAACTCGAACGGGAAGGCGCCGGCGACCTGGAAATGACGAGCGGCGGGGTCGTCGGGCGGGATCGGCGTGTGGTCGGGGTCGTTCCCGTCGAACATGCGCGACCCGGGCGGGGCCTCGACGGGCCGCGGCGGCAGGAGCCAGCGCGGGTCGAACTGGCGGCGCCATTCGACATCGTAGGTTTGCGCGTTGGCGGCCGACCGATAGTGCAAGCGCGTGCAGCCCGGGAGCGCGCAGGCGACCGCGAGGGCGAGCAACCCGACGACCAGGGCCGGAGGAACACGAGCCGCCGCCATCAAAGCGGTCCTCCCAACGAGGGAATTCGGTCTCGACCCGCGTCATCTTTGACGATTGTCGAACGCCTGTCAATGCCGGTAGAGCGGCGAGGTCCGGGGAACTGGTGGTGAGACGCGCCGAAGGTGTACGATGACGAGTCGAACTCTTGTCCGGGTGTCCGGCTCCCCTCGGCCTCGCCGCTGACAAGCCTCAATGCCGGAGCGGGTCGTCCATCGACGCCATTCGGAGGCAATCTGATCATGCTGGGCTCGATCGCTGGAGACGTCATCGGCTCGGTCCATGAGCGGGCCGGCACCAAGACCAAGGACTTTCCCCTCTTCGTGGCCGGCAGTCGGTTCACCGACGACACGGTCCTCACGGTCGCGGTCGCCGAGAAACTGCTCCGAGGCGGAAGTTATGTGGACTGCTTTCATTCGTACTTTCATGCCTATCCACACGCAGGCTATGGTGCGACCTTCATCCAATGGGCCCTACGCCGAGATCGCGCTCCATACAACAGTTGGGGGAACGGATCGGCGATGCGCGTGGGGCCCGTCGCCCTGGCCCTGGAATCGTTTGATGAGGTCCTGACCGAAGCGCGCGCCTCCGCGGAAGTGACACACAATCACTCGGAGGGCATCAAAGGGGCCCAGGCCACGGCCGCCGCGATCTTCCTGGCTCGCCGAGGGGCCTCGAAGGCCGAGATCAAGGCCGAGATCGAGGACCGGTTCGGCTACGACCTATCGAGGCGTCTGGACGATGTTCGAGACGGCTACTCGTTCGACGTGTCGTGTCAGGGGTCGGTGCCGCAGTCGATCCTGGCCTTTCTCGAAGCCCAGGATTATGAGGACGCCCTCCGAAACGCGATCTCCCTCGGCGGCGACGCGGACACGATGGCTTGTATCGCCGGCGGGATCGCAGAGGCCTTTTTCGGGGGCGTCCCCGAAGGAATTCGGAACAGTACGATCGCGCGATTGGATCAACACCTGGCAATGATCATCGCGGAGTTCGCCAACCGTTTCATGCCACTTCGGCCATGATGGTCTCGTGACCCAAACCTTCGCGACGGCTCCATTTGGTAGGCGCGATCGCGCCCGGTTTGCTACGCTGAGCTATTCAGCACAGCGCAGTTTTGCCTGGATCGTTTAAGGAACTGGATCGATGTCCCTGATCGACCCCTATTCTTCCTGCCCCTGCGGCAGCGGACAGAAATTCAAGTGGTGCTGCCACAAGGTCGAGCCATTCCTCGAACGATTCGAGCGGCTCAACGACGGGGGTCAGGTCGAGGCCGCGAACCACGCCCTTGACGAAGGCTTGCGCAAGGTCCCCGACAACCCCTTGCTGGCGATCAAGAAGTGTCTGGCCTTGCTCGATGAAGACCAGCCGAAATTGGCCCTCCCCACCATCGAGAGCGCGGCTGCCAAACATCCCGGCCATGCGAACCTGCGCGGATTGCTCACGCAACTCGTTGTGGAGATCGACGGGCCGACGGCGGCGGTGGCGACCTACCAGAAGGCCCTCCAAGACGTGCCCGAAGCGGGACGAGAGACACTCCTGCTTTACGCCCAGATGTTGGCCATCGCGCTGGCGGAGCACTCGCTCGTCCCGGCCGCGATCAAACACTGGGCGCTCGCCGCTCGTTCCAGCCAAACCGAGGCTGCCCGCATGTCTGCGGTCGGGGCCCTCAAGAAGGTCAAGTTGGCATCCCTTTGGTTGCGGAACGACTATCAGCCCTCGCCTCCTCCCGAGGGTTTACAGGGGCACCACCGCGATCTCTACGAGAAGGCCCTCGGCGATGTCGAGGCGGGGCTCTGGTCGTTGGCGGCCGACGCGTTCGAGAAGATCGACGAGGAGGCGGACCTGCCCGAGGCCCGAAGGAACCTGGCGCTTTGCCGTCTTTGGCTGGGTGACCACCCCGGCGCCGAGGAGGCCCTGCGGTCGTACGTCCCCCGCGCCGAGCCGACGGAAGACACGGTGGACCTTGAGGCCGTGCGCCAGTTGATCGCCCCTCCGGCTGAATCGGACCTTCTCGATAACATGCGTCTGGTCTGGCCGATCCGCGACCGTGACGGCCTCATCGAGCGCCTAAGAAACGACACGAGCGTCATCGCGCAAGTGCGACCGGCCAACGAGCGTGGGCCCATCGAAGGTGACACGTTCTTCGTCCTGGCTCGCCCCCAAATCGACGCCAACGATTTCGTGGACGCCAACGACGTGGGCCGCGTCGTCGGCGAGGTCTTGGTCGAGAAGGACACCGTGGCCCTTTTCGGCTGCGAAGACGGTACGCTCGACGCCCTCAGCGACCGCTTCACGACCCTGGCCGGCCCAACGATCCCTCCGGCCCACCCTAAGACCAAGCGATTGGGCCGCATCAGCCGACTCGATCGACTGATGAATGAGCGATGGGTCTTTCCTGTCGGCGTGCCCAAGGAAAAGGCCCGTGAGGCCCTCACGAACGGCCGACGGCTCATCATGATCGCCCGTTGGTCTAAAACGCCCCTGTCCGTGTTGGGCGACCGGACACCCGAACAAGCGATCTCCGCGGGTGCCGCCACCGTCCAACTTCGGGCCGCTTGGAACTTGATCGAGGAGGCCCTCGAGGTCCCCGGCTCCCGCGAACTCGACCCCGCATACCAAGAGCGTCTGGGCATCCCGGTACCACCGCCGATCGACCCGGCCACGGTGGACATCGACCAAGTCCATTTGGGTCGGTTGCACCGTATCCCGGCCGACCGGCTCGACGACGGCCGCTTGTTGGCCCTCCATCGTCGGGCCGGCTTGAACGGCTGCATCCTCGCGGTCGGGAAGGCGGCCCAGGCCGTCTCGGAAAGACCGGCGCTCTTGGACACTCCCAACGGCCTTGATCGCTTCGCCCTCTTTCGGGAACTGGCCCAACTCGCGGCCATGCGGCAAGACCGAGAGTCGGTCATGGCCTACGTCCAGATCGGCCGCGACGGCGACCCACCAGAACTCAAGGCCGCGCGCGCCACGCGTTGGGACATGCTCGAGCTGCGCCTGATGACACTCTTCGACCCGCCCGAGGAGTGGGTGCCCCGGCTCCACGCGATCGTGAACACCAACAGGACCGATCATGAGGGCATGAACCACATCATCTCCGAGTTGCTCGAGTTGGGCTTGCTCCGTGTCGTGCCCCTGGAAGACGGTCCCGAGGGTGAGCAGTTCGCGATCGACAGCCGGACGCTCCAGACCCTCTTCGATCGCTATGGCCCTCGGATCAAGACGATCGGCGACACCGGCACGGCCGACCGAGCCGACGCGATCTGGACCCCGGCGAAAGAGGCCGCCAGTCGTGGAGGCTCGACCATCTGGACCCCAGGTTCAGCGCCCCAAGCCTCCGGCCCAGGCGACCCACCCAAGGTCATCCTCACGAGGCCGTGACCTCCCGGCCAATCCATCGCGGACCCCGGTGATGGCACAAGGAAAAACCAGCGAAGACGCCCTGTCCCTGATCCATCAGGGTTGGGACCATCTGCGCCACGGACGGCCGATCGCCGCGCGGGCGTCGCCGCGGCGAAAAGTCGTCTGGAAGACCAAGTTGTCGCGCCAGCCCGGGACGGCAATCGGCGAGTCCGGCTGCAGCGCGGCCGTCGCATCGCTCACCGCGGGGAGTTCTGAATAGCCGACTTCGATGAGCTCCACCGCCCTGGCCGCGACCGGACTGGTCTCCGGCTTCG
>CALLYK010000527.1 GCA_937858365.1 uncultured Isosphaeraceae bacterium
TAGGGGGAGGGGGGCGCCGAGCGCAGGGCCTCTTCCAGGGCGGCGGGGCCGGACTCGTTTTCGATCGCCGAAACTTGCCCATTGCCTTCAGTCGCCAATTCGGCTTCCATCGGCCCAGCCTCCCAAGTCGTTATCGCATGACTTCTCGATTTCTTCATTGGAGCAGTCGGCGCGAGACGTGCCAAGGGGGCGTCGTGGGAAATCGGGCGCGGTCGTGACGATTGCAGGGCCTTCCGGGTCGGCCGATCGTGTACGATGAGCGGGCGCGCCGCCCATCGGATCGGTCCTCGGTTCGGGACATCTCACCGACGTCGTAGGTCTTTCGAGGGGTCTATACCAATGGTACTTTTCGCGGTCGCATTGGCCGCGGTGTTGTTGCTGCCGCTTCTCCCCCGCGGCCCCGGAGAGGGCCTCGCGAGCGAGCGTCCCAAGGTGGTCCAAGGCCGTCTGGGACCGAGGAAGACCGACCGAAGGTCGCGGAGAGACTTCGCAATCAGGAAGAACGCTGATTTCACATAACATGATTTCTGAGGAAATCAGGGCATGATCACACACCTAAATCGACGAGCATTCCTCCGAACGGGGTCGTTCGCGGCCTTGGCCTGCGTTCCGATCGGGGCGCGGGCCTCCAACTTCGGGTTTAAGCCGGGCACCAGGATTTCTTACTTCCGCGATGGCCAGATCCATGTCAACGAGGTCGGCAAGGCCGAGGGCGAACCTCTGACCACCGGCCACATGGACTTCAAACCGTCTTGGTCCCTCACAGGCGATCGGCTCGTTTGTTTTCGTCGGACCAAGGACGACCCCGTGACCGTCATGTGGAAGAGCGCGATCTTCATCATCAACGTGGACGGCACCGGCTTCCACCAACTCAGCGACGGCTCGCGCACGGACTTCAACCCCACCTGGACGCGCGACGGCTCAAACACACCGATCTGGAACCGCAAGAACGACAAGACCGGCTCCTTCTTCGTAATGGCAGGCAAGGTCGGCGGCCGACCAGGTGAGGAGGTCCCCGTCACCGACGAGGGCCACCACACTTGGGTCTATTCCAGCCTCACCGACGGCCGCCTTCTGGTCAGTTCCCGGCACCCGAAACAGGGCTGGGGTTACTACCTGATGAAGTGCGGCAAGGAGGGCCAATCACCCGACTACGAGCCGATCGCTTGTGAACTCACTTCTCAGGGCCTGCTCGATCGCGTGAGCGTTTCCCCCGGCCAGAAGAAGGTCTGTTTCGAGTTCCAGAAGGGGTTCGAGTACAAGGACCCAGGCCGGACTTTGTACGTCGCCGACTTCGACGCCGAGAAGCGGGCGATCACCAACATCAAGGCGATCGCCAACGAAAACGGTCAGCCACATTGGTACGCCTACCCGCGCTGGATCAACAGCGAGGCGGCGGTCATCTATCACCGGAGCGCGGGTAAGGGCCAACTGTTCGTCTATGAGATGGAAGACGGCACGACCCGGCGTGTCTCCACGGACGCGGGGGCCGACTACCGTTATCCCCACGGCGAAGCGGCCCCTTGCTGATCGCGGATGCTTAGGCCACTGCCGCTTGACGATCGAGGAACCGAGTGGCGGCCGTCATGATCGCCTCCTCGGTCGCCTCGTCGCGCGGGAACTCGGCCGTGAGGCGTCCTTCGCAGAGGACGAGGATGCGGTCGGACACCGCGAGCAACTCGGGCAGTTCGCTCGACGTCATCAAGATACCCATGCCTTCCTCGGCCAGCTTGCGCATCAAGGCGTAGATCTCGGCCTTGGCGCCGACGTCAATCCCGCGCGTGGGCTCGTCCAAGAGCAACACGCGCGGGTTCCGGCGAAGCCAGCGGGCCAGGACGCATTTCTGCTGATTGCCGCCCGAAAGGCTCGTGATCGCGGCCGAACCACCGGCCGTCTTGATCCCGAGGCGGTCGATCGAATCGGCCACCGCGCGCTTTTCCGCGAAAGGTCCCACCAAAAACATTTTTGTCAATTCGCCAAGCGAATTGATCGTGATGTTTTCGGCCACGGTCATCTGGTCGAAGAGTCCAAGTCCCTTACGGTCTTCGGTGACGAGGGCAATACCGGCGGCCATTGCGTCGGCCGGTCCGCGGAAGCGTACGGGCCTTTCGTCCAGTCGGACCCAACCCGAGAGGGGGCCTTCCGTGGCGCCGAAGAGTGCTTCGAGGAGTTCCGTGCGGCCCGCTCCAAGCAGCCCTGCGACGCCGACGATCTCGCCGGGTCGCAGGCGGAAGGAGATGCCCGAGAGAGACGGCCGACCCACGCTTCCCGGTGGGCTTGGCAGTGAGAGGTCTTCCACGTCGAGCAAGGGTCGTTCGAGGACGATGTTGGCGTCGTAGTGGACCGAGCCGAGTGTCCGGCCGACCATCCAGCGAACGACTTGATCGGGGGTCGTCTCGCCGCGTGGGGCCGCGGCCACAAAGCGGCCGTCGCGCAGGACGGTCACGCGGTCAGCCAGCGTGAAGACCTCGTTCATTTTGTGGGAGATGTAGATGACGACCTTGCCCGCGGCGCGAAGGTCGCCAATGACGCGAAAGAGGCGTGTGACTTCGGCGGGGGAGAGGGCCGACGTGGGCTCGTCCATGATCACGATGTCGGCATCGAACATGAGGGCCTTGGCGATCTCCACCATTTGCTGGTCGCCGATGCGCAGGTCGCGGACCAGGGACCTGGGCGAGATGGGGGCCCCGAGGCTCTCGAAGAGTCGGCGCGCGTCTTCAGCCATGCCGCGTTCGTGAAGGAAACCGAGGGCGTTGGTCCGTTCCCGGCCGAGAAAAATGTTGGCGGCGACGGTGAGGTCGGGGACGAGGTTCAGCTCTTGATGGATGATCCGCACGCCAGCCGCTTCGGCGTCGCGCGGGCCCGCGAACTTCGTTTCCTGGCCGCGCAGGAGGATGCGACCTTGATGGTCGGTGATCGCCCCGGCGAGCACCTTCATCAGGGTCGATTTCCCCGCGCCGTTCTCACCACATAGGGCGTGGACCTCACCGGCGAGGGCCTCGAAGGTCACGTCCTCTAAGGCGTGGACGCCGCCGAAGTGTTTGGTAATCGCCTCCATGCGGAGGCCCGGTCCGGCGTCGATGTTCATGAGTGGCAGCCGATGAGCGTTGCGGGGTGATTAGCCCTCGCCGACGAGTCCGGGCCTCTCACGAAACTCGGTCCGGTCCAGTCCCAGCTTCTGGAGCTTGAGGGCCACACTGCGTCGGGAGAGCCCACTGTGCTCGGCGCAGCGGGCGATGCTGCCATGATAACGCGCGAGCAACTGCGAGAAATAATCGCGCTCGGCCAGGGTGACCAGCGCCTCGGTCACTTCGGCCAAGGGGCGATCGACGTCGACGACCGGCGGGCCGGCCCCTCGCGGTCGCGGAGCGACGCTCGCGGGCAGGTCGCCGCGGCGGACCGACGAGCCCTCGGCCATCACCACGGCCCCCTTGATGGCGTTTTCCAGTTCGCGGACGTTCCCTGGCCAGGAATGGTCCAGAAGCGCCTGCATGGCCTCGGGGTCGATCTCGGTGACGGGCGGGCCGCTCCTCGCGGCGAACTTCTCTAGGAAGTGCATCGCGAGGATGGGCACGTCTTCGCGGCGCTCGCGCAGGGCGGGCACGTCGATCCGGACGACATTCAGGCGGAAGAAAAGGTCGGAACGGAAGCGGCCCGCCTTCACCTCTTGGTCGAGCCGCTTGTTGGTGGCGGCCACGATTCGGACGTCGACCTGGATTGTCTCAGTGCCGCCGACGCGCTCGAAGGCCCCCCCCTGAACGGCCCGCAGAAGCTTGGCTTGCATGGCCGGCGAAATGTCGCCGATCTCGTCGAGGAAGAGCGTGCCGCCGTGGGCCAGCTCGAAGCGACCTTGCTTGCGTTTGTC
>CALLYK010000528.1 GCA_937858365.1 uncultured Isosphaeraceae bacterium
AGGGTTACGGCCGAGTGAATTATCGATTCAACTTGGGCCCTAGCCACTATCTCACGCCAAACCCCGCGGTCGTCGAATCCTGGTCGGGTCCGTTCATGATGCATGCCTCTCTCCGACCGAGTGACTTCACGGACGGCCTATCCCACACTGTGGGGACCTCGGAACGACTTCAAGGCGACTGGATCTCGGACTCATTTCGGCATGGAGGAGATTACAACCTTCTGAGTTTCGCTTACGACGACTTTGTTGACGAGCGCTCGACCGTCGCGCTCTGCGCCTCCGCCGACCTTCATCGGCGGCGTCACGACTCACGGGGAGGTGAAAGCTGGTTCTTCTCAGGCGCCCATTTTACTTCATATAATCATGTTTTGACGCCAAATCCGAAAATCGCCGATTGCTCATTGTATGCTCAACGAGAGTACCTCCATGATCGCCTTTTGAGGAATGGGGTCTTCTCCGCGACCAGCACCCACCCCGGGGGGGTAAATGTCACCAGGATGGACGGTGGTGTGCGATTCGCCCGGGACTCGATTACTTTGTCGCTCTGGAAGGCCTTGGCGACACGCTCGGGACGGGAGGTAATTCCCGAGGACTGGTAGCCGCAGCCACGCCAGGTCGGTCTTCGATCACGGCTTGGCGCACGGTCTCTTTCCGTCCCGGGGAGCGATCCTCACGTTACGCGAGGAGCTTGCTCACGACCCGACCCGCCACGTCGGTCAAGCGGAAGTCGCGCCCTTGGAAACGGTGCGTGAGCTTCTCGTGGTCCAAGCCGAGCAAGTGCAAGATCGTAGCTTGCAAGTCGTGAACATGAACGTGGTCTTCGATGGGGGAGAAGCCGAACTCGTCGGTCTCGCCCAGGACTTGTCCAGTCTTCACGCCGCCGCCGGTCAGCCACATGGTGTAGGCATCAACGTGGTGATTGCGGCCGATGTGTTCGCGCACTTCGCCCATCGGCGTCCGTCCGAACTCGCCCCCCCAAACGACAAGGGTCGAACCCAGAAGGCCGCGCGCTTTCAGGTCCCGAACCAGGGCCGCGCAGGGACGGTCGATTTCGCGGCAGACCTTGTCGAGGTCGCCGCGAAGGTCCTGGCCGGGCGATCCGTGATGGTCCCAGTCGGTGTGATAAAGCTGCACGAAGCGCGTGCCGCGCTCCACGAGGCGCCGGGCGAGCAAGCAATTCAAGGCGAACGACGGCTTGCCCGGTTCCGCGCCATAGAGCTCGAGCGTGGCTTGACTCTCCGAGGCCACGTCGATGAGTTCGGGGGCGCTGGTCTGCATCCGATAGGCCATCTCGTACGAAGCGATCCTCGCGGCGATCTCAGGGTCGCCGACGGTCCTTAGCCGCTCCGAATTGAGGTCGCGAATGGCGGCCAGGGTCTCGCGCTGTCGGGCCGCGTCCACGCCCGCCGGCGGCGCGATGTCCAGGATCGGCTCGGGCCCGTTGCGGAAGGGTACTCCTTGATAGGCGCTGGGCAGGAAGCCATTGTTCCAAAGCACGGCACCCCCGCGCGGCCCGCGCGGGCCCGCTTGCAAGACCACGAAACCCGG
>CALLYK010000529.1 GCA_937858365.1 uncultured Isosphaeraceae bacterium
TGGTGGGGCAGGCACGTCTACGCGATGGCCTCGCGCCTGGCGATGCTGCCGCCGGCGCTCGTGATCTGGCTGGCCAGCCCCGGCACCTACCACGACCTCTCCGATCCCTGGCAGTGGTCGCTGTCTCGCTCGGAGGACAGCGTGATCGCCGCGTCCGTCTGGATCGGCTTCGAGATGCTCCTGTTCTCGCTCGCGGTGTTCCTCGGCTTCATCTTCTTCATCCTCAGCGAGGGCCGCCGACGCGCGGCCGGTGGGTCGTCCTAGACGGGCAGCTCGTCCGGCGGAGCGCCGTCGGGGTCGATTTGCACGGTCACGTGCTCGATGCCGAGCTCGTCCCGCAGGAGTGCCGTCGCCTCCCGGAGCGCGTCGGCGGCATCCGCACCCGACGCGGGCCGAACGTGGAGCGTCCCGATCCGCAGCCCCGAGGTGAGTGTCCAGACGTGCAGATCGCTGACGTCGCGGACGGTGGAGAGCTCGAGTAGCCGACGGCGCGCGGCCTCGACGTCGATCTCGGGCGGGGCCACCTGGAGCAGGATGCGTAGGGCGTCCCGTCCGAGCCGCAGCGCGCGGGGCAGGATGAAGACGCCGATCGCGATGCCGACGATCGGGTCGGCGTACGGCCAGCCCCAGACGAGCAGGACAACTCCCGCGACGAGGACGCCGACCGACCCGAGCAGGTCGGAGAGGACCTCGAGGAACGCGCCACGGACGTTCAGGCTCTCCCCGGCTCCGCCGCGCAGCAGGAGCAGCGAGCCGAGGTTCGCGACCAACCCGACGACTGCGACCACGAGCAACCAGCTGCCGGGCACGTCGATCGGGTCGCCGAAGCGGCCGACCGCCTCGTAGACGACGTAGGCCGCGACGGCCAGGAGGAGCAGCGTGTTGGCGAGCGCCGCCAGCACCTCGAGCCGGTAGAAGCCGTTCACCAGGCGCTCGAACTGCACGCGGTCCTCGCGCGGCACGCCGATCAGCAGTTTCGGCTGATCCGGATACCGCCAGCATTTCGCACAGAACGCCAAAGCGCACGCCCTTGGCAGCCTCGTCCCAGGCCATCGCTTCTTCGGCTTCTAGCGCGCGAAACCGGGCTGTGAAATCTTGGCGCCAAACGAGAAGAGCCGAGCCTTCTTGGCATGCGGCGGCGGGCTCTGGGTAAGCCGGCGCGTCGTCCTTCGCGTCCAGCTCGCGCCATAGGCGCATGATGTCGGTGTGCGTTTCGAGCCGGCGAACAGTGGGATGCGGCGCAAAGACGAAGCCGCCGAAGTCGCCCGGTGCAGATGCTGCCAAGGCGTCCAATCCGATTGCGGGCACGTCCGGCATATCGAAGACGTCGTTTAGCGCGCCTTCGAGCTGTGCCAGTTCGTGAATATCGAAACGATCAGCAAGACGCGGGTCTGACGCCATAAACCGGGGAAGCGATTGGCCGTACCACCTAGCGTTCGGAGTGTGCGACGGGTTTGCAGCAATGTAGTCGCTCGCCAGCGCATCAAAGGCGCCATCGCCGCGCCGGCGGTCGATTAGCGTTGCCGTGCGCGGGAAGTCGTGCCGGAGGATCCCGGCCAAGCGCAATCTGTAAGCGTCCAGATAGACGTCGAGAAGGACGTCTCGCTTTGCTTTCGCGCCATCGGGAATTTGCGACAGAATGCTCGTGTCGCGTTCAAGAATGGCGCGCTGCATGGCACTTTGGAATTCAGCGAGTTTCATCGTCATTCTGCGACTGCAGCTCGCCGCGGAGAAAATGCATCTGGCCCCAGCGTGCGTGCCGCGAGGGCGCGCGCGGTGTTGAGTTCGCCCACGAGTTCCGCAAGCGGCGGAATATTGTCGTCGCGCTCGATCATCGTCGAGACAGGGCCGAACCGGTTGAGAGCCGCCGCATAAAGGTCCCAGACTTCGCTGCGGACGGGTGCATCGTGCGTGTCGATGACGTGCGTGCCGAGATCGCTATGTCCTGCAAGATGGAACTGGATCACGCGATCGGCGGGGATGCCGTCCAGAAAACGCATCGGGTCATAGCCATGATTGGTGGCGCTGACGAAGACGTTGTTGACGTCGAACAGGAGCCAGCAGCCAGTGCGCCGCGTCATCTCGGAGATGAAGTCCCATTCTGTCATCTCGCTTTCGTTGAACGACACGTACGTCGATACGTTTTCCAGACACAGCGGGCGGCCGAGACGCTCCTGCACGTGAGCGATGCGGGCGATCACGTGATCGAGCGCCTCGCGGGTATAGGGGAATGGCAGGAGGTCGTGCAGGTTGATGCCGTGCACGCCCGTCCAGCACAGGTGGTCTGAAATCCACTTTGGCTTGATGCGTTGTGCCAGTGTCACGAGCGCATCGAGATAGTCTTCGTTGAAGGGCGCGGTCGATGCAATCGAGAGGGAGACGCCGTGCATGACGACGGGATAGCGTTCGGCGATCGCATCGAGCATCCTCAAGGGCTGCCCGCCGGGCACCATGTAATTCTCGGAGATCACCTCGAACCAGTCGACATCCGGCTCGCCTTCGAGGATGTCGCTGTAATGTTGCGGGCGGAGACCGAGACCAAATCCGAGCGGTTGTGGACGCGGGGTATGGGAGGCGGGTTTAGGCAAGGAACGCATTCGGTCACCGCTCGAAAGGACCGAGCGGGCGGACTTTCCAAGTCCGCTTCGCTCGATCGACATCTTCTATTTCTTGTCGTGCTCCATCGCGGCGGCGCGACCGAGGGTCATCCGCGCGGCGTATTCTTGCTCGGTCTTGGGGAAGGCCTCCAGGACGTACCGCGCCAAGGCGAGAAGGCGCTCGAGATCGGGGCGCACGCCGCCTTGAGTGTAATTGGTGTAGGCGTTGGACCAGGCCGCAAGCGCGATCTCCACCGCCAGGGCCGCCTTGGCGTGCTTGGGGTAGTGGCGGGCGATGTGTTCGGCGGCCACGGCCGCTTCATAATAGTTGTCGCTCTGGTAGTGGCAAATCGCCAGTTGGTAGCGGGCCTCGTTGGCCTTGTCTGGGTCCTTCTGGGGGTCGGCGGCGCGGATCGCCGCTCGGTAGAGGGCGATGGCGCGGTCCCAGTCCTGGGCCCGGGCCGCCTTGTCTCCTTGCGTCATCGCGCTCTCGAACGTGATGTTCGCCGGGATCGGCGTCTTGTCGCCTCGAGGCTGGTTCTGAGTGAGGAGCTTGAGGGCCTCGTTGCGGAGCGGTGTGAGGTACTTGGCGACCTCGTTCAGGGACTCCAAGGCGTCGCGTTCCTGGTCGCGATTGATCGCCGGACGCATCGCCAGGAGGGCCCGGCCTTTTTCGAGCATCACACCGAGTCGTTCGGTGGTCCCCTTGTTGCCGGGATTGGCGCGCAGCCAGGCGACGGCGTCGGCCGCGGCCACCGCGTGTTCCTTGCGCCTGTTCTTGGCGATCAACTCGTAATAGGCGACCTCGGCCTTGAACGCCTTGAGGTTGGGGTCGGGGTGTTCCATCAACTCCTTGTAGATCCCCATCGCCTTGTTGTATTCCCCTTTTTCCTCCAGGCATTTCCCCTGCATCTTCCGGGCGGTGAGTCCGGCGAGCTGCTCGCGATGCCGGTGGTAGATGTCCTCGAACTGGGCGGCGGCCACGTCGAGCCGTTGGGCACGTTCACGACTGACGACCCCCTTGTCGCCAGTCTCGGCGCTGTAGGTCTGGGCGTCTTTGTAATCGACCAGGGCGCGAAGCAATTCGGCCTGCATCAAAGCGCGTTGGGCGCCCTCGCGTGCATCGCGGCGGGGGTCACGTTCGGCGAGGAACTTGGGGAATGAGTCTTGGATCGAGCGCAGGCGATCAAGGGCCCGGCCGTAGACGGCGCGGGCCTGCTCGTAAGCGGCGCGGGCCTCGGTTTGTCGGGCGCGGATCGTGGACGGGTCCGTGGCGTCTAGGGCGAGCAAGGTCGCGAGGTGGCCGCGTTCCACGAGGGCCCGCGCCCCGGCGAGCATCGCCTCGGCGGCGAGGGGGTGGTCTCCGTGCGCCTTGAGGAAGTCATCGAGCTTGCCGCGGGCCTCGTCGAGCATCCCGGCGCGTCGTCCCAGGTCGGGATGGTTGGCCGCTTGGTCGAGCAGGCTGAGCGCCTCTTCAAAGGCCAGGACGACCGCGTCGTCGCTCGATAACTCGCCGCTTTCTCGGAGCCGATCGGCGTAGGCGGGCACGAGTTGATGGAAGTTGCGGTCGCGCAGGCCCTGCATGAAGCGTCGGGCCTCTTTGAGTCGGGGCGACTCCTGATCGGCGGCGGCGGCGATCGGGGTGAGCGAGACGGCCCAAATGAAGGCCAATCCAGCGGCCGGGAACGTGTGGGGACGCGGCATGAACGGCTCCACGTGGGGGCGCGGGCGAGACGGGGCGACGTCTTCGCGCGGGCCCCGCGACCTTGAATCTATGACGGCCGAGAAGGCGCCGTCAAGCCGCGCGGACGCGGGCCCTTTTTTCGGAAGCGAACTTGATTTCGGGGACGTCTCATCTCAGAATATTTGGCCGTCGCGCCTTGGCCGCCGTTCGGTTCGGCACGCATGGGACCGCTGATGTCGTTCCTGGTCTTGCTCTTGACCTTCTGGTCGCCTCAGTGGGCGACGGCTTGTCCAGCCCACGACGCGGTCGAACGACCGTGTGAGATGGCGCGGCGAGCGATGCCTCTCGCGCCCCTCTCCGACCCCGACGACGCGGCGCCCGTCGATTCGCGGCAACGTCGGTCCACCTTCTTGGAGTCGGACGGCGACGAGGAATCCGAGTCGGAAGCGGCCTTCCACGCCGAGCCGATTTCTCAGCCGGCGACCGACCCCGCTTTGGGTCTGCGCCTGGTCGCTGCCGACCCGCCCGATCGGGTCTTTCCCGTGATCACGCCGCTTAGGCGTTGAGTCTCTCCCCCCATCACGTCGCCTTCTTCACAACGCGATCGCGCGAGCGCGCCCGCTGACGCTCCCGCTCGTCGTCGGCCGTCTCATCCCTTCGCCATTTTCAGCCTTCCATATCAACCCGACTCATCCCGGGGGGGGACTCGTCATGGTTCGCGCCATCATTGTCTGGGCCCTGCGGAATCGCCTGATCGTGCTCTTGGGTGTGGCCGCCCTGATTGCCGCGGGCGTTCATTCGTACCAATCGTTGAATGTTGAAGCGTATCCCGACCCGACTCCTCCACTCGTGGAGGTAATCGCCCAATTCGAGGGGGCCAGCCCCGAGGAGATGGAACGCCTCGTCGGCATTCCTCTGGAGACGGCCCTCAACGGCATGCCGGGACTCGAAGACCTGCGCACCACTTCCATCGCGGGCCTCACCGACATCAAGTGCCAGTTCGCCTACGGCTCCAACTACAAGGACGCTCGCCAGGAAGTGATCAACCGAATCGGTATGGTGAACAATCTGCCGGCCGGCGTGGTGCCCAGCCTCTCTCCCTGGAGTCCCACGGGAGAGGTCGTGAGGTATGTGCTGGAAGGGCCCGGTTACACCTTGAACCAACGGAAGGCCATCCAAGATTGGGTCGTCCAGCGCGCGATGAAGCAGGTCCCCGGTGTGATCGACGTGACCGGCTACGGCGGCACGGTCAAGGAGTACCACGTCCTGGTCGACCCGGCCTTGCTCAAGCGCTACAACATCACGCTCAAGCAGATTTCCGACGCCGTCAACAACTCGAACGCGAACGTGGGGGGCAACCAGATTCGGATCGGCGAGCAGTCGCACAACGTGCGCGCGATCGGCTACCTCGGCGGCGGTGTGGACCCACTCGACCCGGCGAACGTGGAGCGGGCCTTCGACCTTGAGGTCGAGAAGCTACAAGACATCAACGACGTCGTCGTGGACATCAACGACGGCACCCCCGTTTACGTCCGGGACCTGGCCAAGACCCTGGTGGGACACCGCCCACGCCTCGGGCTCGTGGGACGGGACGACGAGAACGACGTCGTCGAGGGCATCGTCTTGATG
Source organism: uncultured Isosphaeraceae bacterium (assembly GCA_937858365.1). Lineage (GTDB taxonomy): Bacteria > Planctomycetota > Planctomycetia > Isosphaerales > Isosphaeraceae > CALLYK01. The sequence continues at coordinate 5,911 of CALLYK010000529.1, forward strand.
CGGAAATACGAGAAATCCCTGCCCACGTCCGAGGCCGTGCAACGAAAGATCGACGAATTGAACGAAGGGGGCCTTCTGCCCGAGGGCATGAAGCTGGTCGTCTTCAACCAGAGGACGAGTCTTGTCCACGTCACGACCCACAACGTCCTTCATAACCTGGTCACGGGTATGGGCCTGGTCGTACTCGTCTTGTTCATCTTCCTGGGAGACATCGCCAGCGCCGGGATCGTCGCCATCATGGTCCCTCTGGCCCTTCTCTTTTCGATCACGGTCTTGCAAGCGCGCGGCGAGTCGGCCAACCTGCTTTCCATCGGCGCCGTCGATTTCGGGATCATCGTCGATAGCTCGGTCATCATCGTCGAGAACATTTACCGGCACGTCACCGCGGCCAACGCCGACCGCACGCGGCCCTTGATCGAACGCATCGCCGAGGCGTCCAGCGAGATCGAGCGAGCCTTGTTCTTCTCGACCGCCATCATTGTCTGCGCCTTCATCCCGCTCTTCTCGATGAGCGGGCCGGAAGGGGCCCTCTTCGGCCCGATGGCGAACACCTACGCGTTCGCGATCTGCGGCGCCCTTCTGCTCGCCCTGACGCTCGCCCCAGTGCTTTGCTCTTTCTTCTTCCAGAATAAGAAAGAGGAACACGACACATTCATTGATCGCCTGATGAAGCGGCGCTACTTGAGGAACCTGGACCGGGTGCTGCGGTTCCGCTGGTTAACGCTGGGGGCCTTCGGTGTTTTGCTCACGTTCACGGCCACGTTGGTCCCCACGCTGGGGGGCGAATTCATGCCGGCCCTCGAGGAAGGAAACCTCTGGATTCGGGCCCTCTTGCCGCGCACGATCTCGCTGGAGTCGGCCGCCAAGATCGCGCCTCGCCTGCGTGAAGTGATCGCCGAGGTGCCCGAGGTGCGCGGGGTGATGTCTCACATCGGCAGGCCCGACGACGGTACCGACGTGACCAGCTTCTTCAACGTCGAGTTCAACGTGCCCCTACGTCCGATGGAGGAATGGCGCAAGAAACCCGTTTACGTCCTCGGCCACCACGTCTGGGACCGCGCGATCACGCGCGAGGAGATCCAGGACGAACTCACGGAGAAGTTCCGTGAGTTCCCCGGCGTGGACTTCAACTTCTCGCAACTGATCCGCGACAACGTCGAGGAGGCCCTCTCGGGCGTGAAGGGGGCCAACTCCGTGAAGCTCTTCGGCGGCGACCTGGCGACCCTGGAAGAGACCGGCCAGAAGATCGCCAACGTCTTGCGCGACGTGCGCGGGATCGAGAACGTCGGCGTCTTTCACATCGTGGGTCAGCCCAACCTTGAGATCAAGATCGACCGGCGCAAGTGCGCGCGATTCGGGATCAACGTGGCCGACGTGGAGGCGGTGGTGCAGGTCGCGATCGGCGGCAAGGCGTTTTCGCAGATGGTGGAAGGGGAGAAGCTCTACGACATCGTCTTGCGTCTGCCCCTGGAACTGCGGGACGACCCGGCGGTCATCGCCGAGGTCCCGATCGACACCCAGGGGGACGACGGCAAGCCGGCGGCGCGCATCCCGCTCCGCGTTCTGGCCGACATCCAGCCACACAAGTCGGGCGCCTCGTACATCTATCGCGAGAACAACCGTCGGTTCCTGCCGATCAAGTTCGCCGTGCGCGATCGGGACCTGGCGAGCGCCGTGACCGAGGCCCAGGAGAAGGTGGCCGCCGCCGACTTCCTGCCGCCGGGTTATCGGGTCGAATGGTCGGGCGAGTTCGACCAGATGAAAGACGCCAACGAGCGCCTCACCTGGATCGTCCCCTTGTCGATCCTGTTGATCCTCGTGCTTTTGTACATGGCCTTCGGTTCGCTCAAGGACGCGCTCTTGGTGATGGTGAACGTGGTGGCCGCGACGATGGGGGGCATCTGGGCGCTGAAGCTGACCGACACCCACTTCAGCATCTCGGCGGCCGTCGGCTTCATCTCGATCTTCGGGGTGGCGGTGCAGGACGGTGTCTTGCTGATCTCGTATTTCAACCAGATGCGCGGCTCGGGGCTCTCCGTTCGCGAGTCGATCCTTCGTGGGGCGGAGCTCCGGGTGCGGCCCGTGGTGATGACCAGTCTCACGGCCGCCTTGGGACTCCTTCCGGCAGCGATGGCCACGTCGATCGGCTCGCAGGCCCAGAAGCCGCTTGCGATCGTGGTGGTGGGCGGGATGCTGGTGACACTCTTCCTGACACGCTATCTCATGCCGGTGCTCTACAGCATCTTCCCAGCGCCCGCCGGCCGAGAAGGACACGGCGGGGAATTGGCGCAAGGCTCGCACTTCGCGAATGAACTCTTGGGGAACGGCTAATCGAAGGCGCTTTCAACGGTCCCGACCGAGTCGGCCCCCAACCGCCCTCTCGCCGGGACCCATGCGTTGGGGAGTTCGGTCAACGATGCGCCGGTTCGTGGACGGACCGTCGGCCCAGGAAGCCGTCGTTGATTTCGTGCCAGAAGAGGACCTCGGGTTCCCCCAGGCGCCAGCAGAGGTAGACGTCGCGGCCGTCGCGACGGGCGGGGAAGTCGCAGAGGCCGTCGGGGCCCTTCAGCTCGACACCCAGCTTTTCCAGTTCTTCCTGATAATCTTGGAGCTTGGCACGCTCCGCTTGCAGGGTGGCCTCGGAGTGGGCCACCTCCTCGGCGTAAACGTCGGGTTCTTGACGGCGACGGCGGTCGCGACCGGCGGAGCGGCTGACGACCGACATCCGTTCCTTCATCTCACTCACAATGCGATGCTGCCGAACGATGTCTTCCACGATGACGCGGACAAGAGGCAATGCCCGGTTCGCCTCTTCCAGGGTGTAATATTTACGACGGGTCTCGGCCGGCTGGGAAAGCGGCATGGCCAGAATCCTCGGTGACGCCAACGGGACGGCTTGTCACGAACCAAGGACCTCGGTCGCCGGTGCCTGAACCTGTCGCTCGAAACGGCCCGGTGTCGAGCTCGGGCCTTCCCCTGGCCCGGCGGCGTGCCGATCGTGGTCCCGCTCGTTGGATGCATTATAGAATCGGGCCGCCAAGCCGCAAGGCCGCCCGACGCGATGTGGACTTTTGGCGACCCCTGTCTTGCCGATGACCCATCACCCGGCCCGACACCTCTTCGCAAGTCACGGCCCTTCGTTCGTGAAGGGCCTTTCCGCGGGTCGTACTTGATAGGTATCGAAATCCTCCTTGTAAGGTTGGTCGATGGGCCGTGCCTTTTCCCGTGGAAAAGGGAAGGCGGGCATCGCCCGATAGGGCAGTGGGCCCACGTCGTCGCTCCCGGCCGTGAACGGGTCGGCGTCTTTGCAGTAACCGACTGTCCGCAAGACGAAGCGTCTTGTCCAGCCTTCCGGCGGGGGCGGGACCTGGTCCGCGGCGAACCTGATCTCCAGGTCGTCTCCGGGACCGATCACGCAGAGATGGTCGTCATCACCTGTGAGCAACCGCCGAACGTCGCCGAGCTTCGTGAGATGGCCCCGGAAACGGGCCAAGGGCACATCCTCCACCGTTTCGTATTCGTAGAGGGCGGGCATCCGGCCGTCAGGCGAGACCTCCCGGACGGGCCCACGGTAGGAAAGCGTCGCGCGGTCGATGTCGAGCGTGGTCACGCGAACTTCGGCCTTGGCGTCCAGGATGGCGACGAATGCGTGGTCCCAATAGCATTCCATGTTGGTCCGCAGGCGTAAGACGCAGCGCGGGCCGGCGAGCTTCCCGGTCAGTTCCAACGTGGTGAGACGCGGCAGGCCGGCTGGATAACCGGGGTCGGGCTCCAGGACCGACCACGAACCGTCGTCGTTGAGGCGTTCGAGCACGGGCGGCTTGAGTGCGACCCCGGCGGTCGCCGCCGCGTAGTTCGTCTGCGAGTACGGGTATTCGACCCAGCCCGCCAGGCCAAGGACGAGCCGATCCTCGGGCCCATACCGGGACAGTTGGTCGCCGAAGTCGAGGACGATCCCGTGCTCCTCGGTGTAACCGACCCAGGCACCCAGTTTGCGGAAATCGTCAACCGTCAGGCGATCGAAGGCGGCGAGGCGGGCGGTCACGTCGCGCCCCTTCAAGTCGGTCGCCTTCAGGGGCCGGACCTCGGTGCGCCAGGCGAGGAGGGACCCGGTGGGCCGGTTGCCGCCCGGCGCGAAGCGCTCGTCGGGCGCGATCGACAGGTCCCTAGGCGTGTCGATCACGTCCAAGCACAATTGGTCCAGGTACGCGACCTCGTCCATCGGTTCCAAAACGCGCAGGCGATAGGACCCATTCTCCGCGCGGAGCACGTGGGCCCCGATCAGCATCGCCTCGTCGCGGTCGGGTTGACCATAGGTCCCGGGGGCGACGAGATAACCCAGGCCGCCGCCGCCGAGGAAGTCGCCCACGCAGGCGAAGCGCTTGCCGTCCCAGGCGAAGAGCACCGGACAACTCCCCGTCTTGCGGTTGTATTCCGCCAAGGAAAGAAGCTGGTTCGACGGCACGTTCATTTCCGTTTGCATGACCCCGTCGGGCCAATTGACGTGGACCAACGTGGCGGCCTTGTGCGGTCCAAGCCCTACCACGATGGGCGCGATCGACTGTCCCAACCCGCCGCTTTGCGTGGTGTGGTCGAATGGGACGAACAGCTCACCGGCCTGGATCGCCAGGCGGGCCCCCAGTCCGTGCGGGTTCGTGCGCATCTGGTCGAAGCTGAATTTCCAGCGTCCGCCGAGTTCGAGCGCGAGCCAACGGTTACCGTTGCCGAGGTTGCGCATGAGTTGGGGCGGGCCGCCGTCGTGGATCGTGAGAAGGTCGGGAAGCGGGTCGCCCACCAGGTCGGCGAGGAAGCAAGCGCGCAGGCCCGGTTCGGGCCCGCGACCGACGGGGCGCTCATCGGGACCGGGCATGTGGCCGATCGGCCGTCGGTCGCCCAGCGTCCAACCGACGCCCGGCACGTCGTCGTCGCGCGTCTGGCCCAGGGTGTGGCCGACGCCCATGAAGTCGGCGAGGCCATCGAGGTTCAGATCGCAAACCTGGGGCATCGACCAGTTGGCCGCTTGGAAGTCCCTGGCCTCGAAACGGAAGACGACGCTCCCTTCCTGGTCGCGCGACGACGTGTTCCGCCAGGCGGCGGCATCACCGGCGCGGTTGGTCGCGACGAGGTCGGCCCGGCCGTCGGCGTCGATGTCGGCGACCACCAGTCCTGAAGCACGCGCGGGGGCCTTCAGGTCCGGGACGGTCCGGGCCGAGAACCGGCCGAGACGCTCGTTGAGGATGATCGTGAGGGGCCCGTCATCGGCGGCGAGCACGAGGTCGAGGTCGCGATCATCGTCGAGGTCCAAGGCGGCGACGGCCGTGTGCCGTTGGGCCCCCCCCAAAAGGTCGGCGGCGTCGGGCCAGGGGGTAAAGGAAACGCTCAGCCCGCCTCTTCCGGGTTGTTCCGACGTGGCCGTGGCCTCGGGAGTCAGGTTCGGCAGCGGGGTCGCCTTATCGATCGGCGTCGGCGCGCCGTCGTTCCGAAACGCGGCGTTGGGCATGCCGGGGACTTTCGTCTCCAAGAACGCCTGGTCGGCGCTGTCCTTCTTGGTGTGTTGGACAACGTAAAGGTCGAGGTCGCCGTCCTGGTCGATGTCGAGCCAGCGCGCCGTGATGCTGAGGGCATCGGCGCAACGGACACCCGCAGTGTCGGTGACGTCTTCGAAGGCCGTCCCGTCGCGGTTGCGGAGCAGGCGGTTGTCGCCGGTGGCCGTGAGGTAAACGTCCACATGTTTGTCAGCGTCGAAATCGCCCAAGGCGACGCCCATGCTCGGGCGATCCGGCAGACCGAAGCGCTCGGAAGCGTCTTCGAACTTGTGGTCCCCCTTGTTGAGCAACAGGACGTCGCGCAGGCCGGAGGGGCGGACGACCGCGGCGGTCAGATAGAGGTCGAGGTGTCCGTCGCCGTTGAAGTCGGCCGCCGCCACCGCGGCGCCAAAACGGGCGCGCACGCGGCCGAGGAGGGCGTGATCTCCCTGGAAATCGTCGCGCTTGGCCCAGCGTGTGCCTTCCGCCAACTCCACTTCGATGGGCCGGATCTTCTCGAACTTGGGCCACTGGGGCATGTCGGTCAACGAGGGCCGAGGCGGTTCGGGACCAAGCAGCCGGCCGTGTTTGCCCATCTGGCCGTAAGCGTTGTCGCCCGACTCGCCGGTGCCGGTTGGGCTGATTTTGGGGTGAAGCCGCTGAAACGTGTTCTGTAGGTCCTTCTGCCGGGCCAGGAGCTTTTCCTTCTCCTCAGGCGTGGGGGCGTCCGACGCGGCCCAGCCGGTGACCTGAAAGAGTTGATAGTAAGCCGGAAAGAGGTGGGGATTGCGGCGCAGCGATTCCTCGTAGAGTCGGACCAACTCCTTGTGCTGTTTCAGACCGGCCTTGAAGCCGGGGCGATCCGGGTCTTCCAGGGTGGACGCCAATCGGAACCAGGCGTGGCCGTCGCTTGGGTCCTTGTCCACGACGACTTGAAAGTCCTTGTGCGCGGGACGGATTTCGCCCAGATATTGCAGAATGACCCCACGGCAGAAGTAGGCGGTGAGGTTGTTCGGGTCCTTGGCGATCACGCCGTCGAGCAATTCGAGGGCCTCGGTGAAGTTGTCTTTGGCGACGTCGGTCCCCGATTTCTTCGACTCCTCCGACTTCAAGCCAACGTCGTTGAGGAGGGCGATGGCCAGGTTGACCTTCGCGGGCACCCATCCGGGCACGAGCGACCGCACCACCCGAAACGCCTTCACGGCATCGGCGTATCGGAACTGCTCCATCGCGCCGACGCCCTCGTAGTGGGCCTTGAGCACGGCCTCGCGCTGGGCGGCGGAGACATCTTCGAGCGAAACGTCCTCGGGGGCGACTGGGGGCTTCTTTGGCGGCCCCTGCGGACAACCTAACGAAACCAGGGCCAGGAGCGGCGCGAAGAGAAGCAAGGACCAGCGGAGGCCCAGGCGGTCGGCCCGCCAGGCGAAAGGAAGGCGACGCATGGGATGAGTCCGAAGTTCAGGCGCCCCGATCGGGGCGATGGATGGGTCGAGCATAGCGCTCATGATAGGCTTCGGCCCGGATGTGTCCCAGGAGGTCGTGTCCCTCTCGGCGTTCGCGCTCGTGCCTGAGAGCGGCGATGTCGATTGGGCCGACCACGATCTTCTCGCCGGGTCCCGGGTCGGCCTGGGACAGCACCCGGCCGTCGAAATCGACGACCATGCTCCCTCCGGGCCATGAGAAGGGCGGATAGTGCGCGGCCGAGGCCCCCTGGTTGCACGCCACCACGAAGGCCATGTTCTCGACGGCCCGCGCCCGGTTGAAGAGCGTCCACCAATCGAGCGGCGGTGTCGCCCCCCATGGGTCCATGTACGCCGAGACCCGAACGAGCACCTCGGCGCCGTTCAAGGCGAGGGCCCGAATGGCCTCTGGGAAGAGCCAATCGTAGCAGATCGCCGCGCCGAGGTTGCCGATCTCGGTCTCAACAATCGGAAAGAGCGGTTCGTCATAACCGGTGGGCAGAAGGTCGTGTGGACTCGCGTGGACCTCCCAAGGCAGCCACGGGTTCACCTTTCGGTAGCGCGAGAGGAGGCCATCGGGACCAATCAGGCAGGTCGTGTTGAAGACGACACCCGGCCACTTCGGGTCCTTTTCCAGGAACGTGCCCGTTTGGATGAAGACCCCTCGTTCGTGGGCCTTGCGGACGTAGCGTTCGGTTTGCTCGTTGGGGAGTTCGACGGCCAGTTTCTCGAGGAGTTCTTCGACCGACTCGTAAATCGGCGCGGCGTGCGCGAACTCAGGGAAGACGACGAGTCGAACGTCGAAGAAGGGTCGATAACCGACGACGGCGCGATCGATCATGCTCAGCAAAAACGTCACGCGATCGGCGAGTCCCGAGCGATCGCGCGGGCAGGGCAAGTCGGTCTGACAGCAAGCGGCGTAATAGCGCATCGAGGGCCTGGGGCCTTCAAGGCCTGCGCACGGGCTTGATCCCCATGCGTTCGAGGTCGGCACCGTGGTTCGCTGGGGCCGTCACGATGAGGTCGGCCGGTTGGAACTCACCCGGCTTGAGGCGATCGCCGGCCAAACGCACGAGTGCCTTGGTGTCACTCCGCGAAGGTGCCGTGCCCCCGAAGACGTGGTCTTCGCCCCAAATGCGGAGCCAGTTGGGTTTGAAGTCCGAACGCGCCGGGGTGGCCCCGCCGGCGGCGATGTAACCGGCCATGTCGTACACGTCGCCCGTCGATTGCCAGGCGACGGCCCCGCGTGCCAGGCCCTCGGCGTCTCCCAGACGCAGCATCACTCCCTGACGGGGCGCATTGCCGCGCTGGAATGCGTCGAGGAACACGCAGTTCTTGGTGGAGACGAGCCAAGGGCGGTCGGGGCCTGGGTCGGCGCCGGGCCACTTGCCAAAACCCACCACGGACCGCGCCGCGACCACGGTACAGCGTTCCAGGGCGAGGTCGGTCGAGAAACGATCGCGCCGGACCTTTTCAGGTCGCAATGTGAACGCGGCCCCTTCACTGGTGACCACCGAATGCGTGAGGGAAACGAAACCGCGGCCGAGTTCGGCGGTGAGGGCCTCGTTGCCGGCGTGCAGGCGGCTGTCCACGATCCGGCAGACGGGCCGGTCGATCGCGGGCAAGGTGAGCGGCGGGAGCGCGGGCAAGTCGCGTGTGCCTGCCGCGCGGAAGAGGACGAGCGACCGGCCCCCGCCGCCCTCGGCGCCGGTCAAGACGCACTGGTTCAAGACGAGGTGGCCGTCTTCGACGCGAATGAGATGCTCGGGGCCCGTCGGGCCCTTGCTCTTCAGGCGGACCCGCGTGAGCGCGAGATGTCCACCGCGCACGTCAATCAAGGCGTCGCCGCGGCCGTCGGCCTTAGGCTGCCAGGTCAGAGGTTCGACCGCCTTCCCCGCGACAAGCACAGGCGCAGAGGGGACTTCGACGACGATTTCCAAAGCGGTCCCATCGGGTGCTCGGACCACCCCTGTCTCCTGGACCCCATGTCCCCGAGCGAGGACGCGCACGAGGCGCGCCTTGGGCCCGACGGAATCGCGCAAGAACGCGGCGAGGTCCCCCTTCCACGGCATCGCCTGGGCGTCGAAGTTCAGTTCGACCACGTCTTGCGAACCGGGCGAGGCCGAAGCTGGGAAGGTCCAAGTGCCGGCCGCTGTGTTCGTGTTGTTCAGTTGCCCGTAATTGGGCCCTTGGTTGATCGCGGTCGCCGGGTTCGCGAGGGTCGCCGCTAGTTCCGGCGGGGTCGGCCGACGATAGGCTTCGACCGTCTTTTCGACGAGCAACGCGTTCGGTCCAGCCAAGCGGTCCGCGATCGCTTGAGACGACGGCGCCAGGTCGACCAGGTCGCGGCCGGTGATGAACTCGACCGGACCGTTGAGCTTCCAGCCCCCACCTTCCAAACTCGGCCGTTCCAGTTCCGGCCAGGCGGAGCGCGCCGCCGCGTCGTCGAGCACTTTCGAAATGGCCCTGGCCCCTTGGCCGACGACCAGCCATGACGACCAACCCGTGAACGTGGAGAAGGCCCCCTTCACGTCGATCGAGGCGCCGTCTTCCTTGGCGAAAAAGGGAGACGAGGTCGGTCCGCCTTCGATGTGGGCCACGATCGAACCCAGCACCCGAACGGCCAGACCGGGCGGGGCGGTGCCGGGCCGACTCGCGGCCACCTCCACAAACGGGCCGGTCGAGGCGGTGACGCTTCGCAAAAGGTCGAACGCGCGCGGTTGGTCGGCGTTCGCAAGTCCCACGGCCGAGACGATCACACCGTTCCCGGCGAGCAGGGCCGAACGCTCGATGTGGACGTCGGCCGGAGCGCCCAAGCGGACGACCGAGGCGATCGCCCCGCGAATGAGGGTCCGTTCCACTTCGATGTTGGACCGCGCCTGGCCACCGCTTTCGGGGGCCTCCACGTCGATCACACTGTAAGCACGCGGACTGGGACCGAGGACCGTGATCGTGCAATCGCGCAAGGCCAGGCCCCCGCCGCGCACCTGAAAGAGGGCCGTTTGCGCGGACGTCAATCGTCCAACCTTGACCACGATGTCGAGCCCTTCCAGCGTGAGGCGGGCGCCCGAAAGGATGGTCGAAGCGGTCTGTTCCTTCACGTCGTTGAGTTGTGGGGGGTCCACGAAGACGATCGGTCGAAAGCCGGGTCGGGCGCGCACCAGCCGGTTCTTGCCCAGGACGCGCAAGTCGGACTCGAAGAAGGGGCCATTGTCGGCGAGCTCCAGCACGGCTTGCGGGTCGTGAAGGCCCACGTCAAGCGCCGCCACGACGCTTCCGCGACCTTCCACGGGCCCCACCCGGCGCACGGCGACGACGTTTCCGGTCGCGGGCGCCAGGTGTGTCGGCGTGAACTTCCTTTCCCATTCGGTAGGGAGAGCGAACTCCGGCTTCGGCGACGTGGTTTCCTCGACGGGTTCGACCCAGGTCGCGACGACGGGCGGCGGCGCGGGCTGCACTGCCTTCGTGGACGAGGGCCCCTTAGGGACAATCCTGGGGGCCGGTTCCGGCTCGGGCCCGGTTTCACTCCCGGCGGTGAGTTCGTTCTGGTCGTCGCCTGGGCCGGAGGGGAAAAGCGCGACCCTCACGACGACGAAGACCAGGACGAAGAGCACAGCGGCGGCGAGCCCGCCCAGGACCACGTCGCGAACGGGCTTCCGCTTCACGCCGGCGTCTTCGGCGGGAGGCGCGATCGCTGGGACGATCTCGGGCGCGACCGGCTCGAAGTGGGCCTCTTCGACCGAGGAAGGGGCCCGCGCGGCGACTGGCTCGGGGGCCCGAGGCACTTGAGTCGAAGACGGCCGGAGGGGGGCCGGACCAAGGTTGGCGGCTGGTCGGCTCGGAGGTCGAACCACCGTCTTGGAGGGAGGTCGCGCCGGGGTCGTGCCGGAACTCACGGGGCGTTGGGGTGGCGGCGCCACGGCCTCGGCTAGGGCGGCCAGGTCGGCCAGGTCCAGACCGGTATGTGACCGACTGGGCGGCCTCTTCACTTCGCTGGGACGGGCCCGCGTGGTGCCGGAGGACGTTGGGCCGCTCGCGGGTCGCTTTGGTGGCGGTTTAGGCGGTGGCCTGTCGTCCTCATCGTCATCGTCGATCAACGCGACCGGCGGGAGGACCGCCCCGGAAGGCCCGGCGAGTGTCATTAGGGGCCCGTCTTCCGGCATCAGCGCGATTTCGTCGGGGAGGCCTTCGTCGTCGATGAGGGCGACCGGCGGCGTGGGCGGCGCCTGGTTTGGGACGAGCGGCGCGAGGTCCTCCTCTTCGTCCTCGTCGTCGATGAGGGCGACCGGGGGCGCCGGTTCGGCGACGAGCGCTGGGCGAATGCCGGTCTCGTCGCTCGACGCGGGCCCGACGCGGAGGGAATCGATCTCCGCGATCAATTCCTCGTAATCGGGGAAGCGCCGTTCCGGGCGCTTGGCCATCATCCGGCGGATGAGGCGCGAGACGTTCTCGGGCACGTCGGCGCGGTACTGACGGGCGTCGGGCGCTGGGACGCTCGCATGCCGGCGGAGCTTGTCGGCGATATCGCCGCCAGGATAGGGGGCCGACCCGGTCAGGAGGTAGAAGAACGTGCAACCGAGGGAATAAATGTCGCTGGCAATGCCGGTGGCGCGGCTGTCGCGCGCTTGCTCGGGGGCCATGTAATCGACTGTGCCGACCGTGGTGCCGTCGCGTGTGACTCGTTCGTCCTCTTCTTCGGCCTGAAGGGCCAGGCCCAGGTCGATGATCTTGAGTTGTCCTTCGCGATCGATGAGGAGGTTGGCGGGTTTGATGTCGCGATGAATGATCCCGCGGGCGGCCGCGTGTCGGAGCGCGGCCGCGGCCTGACGCACCAGGCCGACCGCCTGCGCGGCCGGCATGGGCCCGTTCTCCTGCACATGGTCGTGAAGGTCCTTGCCGTCCACGTATTCGAGGACCAAATAATGGCGGCCCTGGTCCACGCCGCGATCGTAGATCGCGACGATGTTGGGGTGTTCGAGGGCCTCGGCGCTTTTGGCCTCGCGCAGGAAGCGTTGGAGCATCGTGGACTTGTGCGCCAAGACCCGGGGCAGGACCTTGACCGCGACGATGTGGCCGCTCTCAATATGGACGGCGCGAAAGACCGAACTCATCCCGCCGCTGCCGAGTGGCGCCAAGAGGCGGTAAGACCCCACAACGCTCACCGGCTTCGAAGGCGAATCGGCACCAATGTCGGCCATGCGTCGCCCCGCTCGATACGGACCTGACCCGACCCCTGAATGACCATTGTAGGTCAGGCGGGTCCGCCGGGAAAACAGACCCTCGGCGAATCGCAACGAGGACCGGGGTCATGGCCCGGCCGGACCCGTGCGACCAATCAGGTCACAAGACAAGGGCCGGCGTGATATCGCATGAATTATTAAAGACAGCTTTATGCTTGAATGAGGTCCCAGTAGAAGTCCATGGTCCAGCGGGCGATGCTGGGCCAACCGAAGTAGTGTTCCACTCGTTCACGGGAGCGTTCCCCCATCGCCTCGATGCGTTTGGGGTCGTCGAGGAGTCGATTGATCGCCGCGGCCAGGTCGCGCGCGAAGCGTTCCGGCTCGCGCGGTTCGAAGTCGGTCGGCCCCTTTGGCTCGAGGGGCACAAGGAGCCCCGTCCGCTCGGTCACGACCACTTCCTTGATCCCGCCCACGGCCGAGGCGACCACGGGGGTCCCGCAGGCCATCGCCTCCAGGTTGATGATCCCGAAGGGCTCGTAAACCGATGGACACACAAAGAGCGAGGCATGAGAATAAAGGACGATGATATCGTCTTTGGGGACGATTTGCGGCACCCAGATGATCGGGTCGGACGCCTCCCGCTTGGCCTGCTCCACCGCGGCGGCCATCTCGCGACCGATTTCCTCGGTGTCGGGCGCTCCGGCGCACAAGACGACCTGCACGCCCGGCCGGACATGTTTGATCGCGTTGACGAGATGGATGATCCCCTTCTGCCGGGTGATCCGGCCCACGAAGAGGACGAAGGGGACGTTCGGGTCAATGTTGTAACGCGCCAAGACGGCCGGGTCGTGGGTCGGCTGGTATTGGTTCAGGTCGATCCCGTTATGAATGACGCGAATGTTGTCGTATGGGACGCCGTAGAGTTGATGAACATCTTCGCGCATGGATTCGGAAACGGCGATCACGCCATCGGCGTTTTCGTAGGCGATCCGTTCGACCCAGGAGCTGCCGTTGTAGGCGGTGCCGAGTTGTTCGACCTTCCAGGGTCGATGGGGTTCGAGCGAGTGGGTGGTGAGGACCAGCTTGGCGTTCGAGAGTTGTTTCACGAGGCAACCGGCGAGGTGGCTATACCAGGTGTGGCAATGGACGACGTCGACGTCGTTGAGTGTGCCGGCCATGACGAGGTCGCGAAGGAGCGTGTCCAGGAACTTGGCATGACGGGGATCGCGCGCCGGCAGGGAAAACTCGGGTTTGACGCCGCGCACCGTGAGGTTGCCATCCTGGAAGGCCTGGTCGCCGAAGCAAAGCACGTCGATGGAGTGGTGTCCATGTTCGACGCGGGCGAGTTCGCGTGTCAGGTATTCGACATGAACGCCGGCCCCGCCATAGATATTGGGGGGATACTCGTTGGTGAGGAGAGCGATACGCATGGTTGGGCCCTGGTTGGCTAGGGATGGGGCCCAATCGAGGTCGCGTCGAGCCAAACTCAGCGCGGGCCGGTCGCAGACGGGCCCCACACGACCCTGACCATAAACCGATCCCGAGAGCGCCGCCAGGGGCCGGTGGCGATTCGAGGAACGAGAAGGCCCTGCCAAGGAAGATCAAGACTCGCGGTAAGAGCGACCGCGAAGACAAGACCGGTAAGTCAAGGTCGAACGGGTTGAATTCGACCCCGGCCGTTCCTCGAGGCACCTTCCACACCCATCGACGTCGCGATGAGTCAGGCTTGGCGCAGGAATTCATCCCTACTTTTCGGTTCTTGGTCGAGGACGCGATCGAGGAGGGCCTCGAGTGGACCGAGGTCTTGGAGCGAGTCGAGTCGAGCAGAGATGTCGGGGCCGGGCGTCCCGAACTTCCGGGCGCCGAGGCGTCGCAGCAGCGAGCGGGCCTCGTTCAGCCTTCCCGATGACTCGCCTTCAACGCGACCTTCATCGCGGCCTTGAGCACGTCCCTCGCGCAGGACTTTCTGGTACGTGGTGGATTCGGCCATGTTTTGGACGCCGGAAAGGAGTTGATCGATGAGGACGTCTTCGAATTTCAGTCCCATGAGGAAGTAGGTGGCTCCCCAGAGGGCGGTGGCCCGCTCGGGGTCGAGCCTGTTGATTCGCTCGGCCATTCGCTGGACGAGGCCCGGCAGGTCGGGTTCGCGGGCCTTATCCTTGGGGAGCGAGCGGGACGAGGCCGCCAGCCGCATCGAGGAACGCTTCGGGCGGTTGCTCCCAAGTCCTGACGACATCGTAATGACAGCGATTGGTGGGCCGTCCGTCCGGGAGTAATCTGTCATAGCCGCCGACCAGGGAAGGGGAGTTGGCCTCTTTGCTGAGCAGGCCAAGACGGTCCGGACGGGTAAGTCGAAGCGGTTAAACTCCATCGACCAACGGTCTTCAGGGAATAGGTCGCAACTTGAGGAATTCGAGGTTGCCGATGGTGAACTCCGTTCCCGGCCCGCCGCTGAGGATGACCAGTTCCATCGAACGCACTTCGTTCGCCAGGAGCCAACTCGGATACGCCCCCAGGGGCACGAGCAAGGTCCGTCCATCCGGCTCGAAGATGGGGCCTTCCACTTCACCATCGTCTGTGGTCCAGCGCAAGCGAATTCGGATGGGATTTCGCTTCTGGAAATCAAAACGTACGTAATCGGCACCAACTCCCGCTCGCGGTGTCAGCGAGAGGGCCAACCGCGACTCCGCTCCCTCGGTCCGAAAGCGCCCCGCTTCGAGTCGTGTCAGCTCATGCACGGGCACGAGTTTCTCTGGCGCCAGGGTCTCGACCTCTTCAAACAAGTCGGCCATGTCTCGCCAGGAGTTCCCCCATGACGAAGGGAGCTTCCTGAGATTGGGTGAGGCGAAGACCAGATCCAGCAACTCTCGCTGTGCGGAGGAACGTGGTGTCTCGACGGAAGAGACGCGATCAGGTCTTACGAGGAAAATGAAGGGGGCCCTTTCGACGGCGACGTATTTGTCGATGAACTCGCGATACAGATGATAGGACCGTAGAGATGCCGGCGCGTGGTCGAAGTTGGTCGCGGGCGCTACCAGGACGACCGGTGGCGGGTCGCTCCGCAATTGATGGAGCATTCGGGTCTGGGTCGCTCGGTTCCCAGCGACGAAGTGCGCCGCGTAGAGGCTGGGGACCGGTAGGTCGAGATGATGGTAATAAGCCGAGCGGTTCGTCAGGTCAAGGAAGGTCTCGCCGGGCCTCAGAAACTCGGCGAGGGCCTGCTTCAGGATGGTATGTTCCCCGAGCCAGCCTTGATCGCGTTCCCCACGGCCGACCTGAGGCAGGCCGATTTCGCGACCGTTGGCCAATTGGAAACCCTCGGGGCGCGCAATGGATGCGAGCGCCTGCTCATGGAGTCGATCGGCCCAGCTTCGAGCATCCGAAGTGCTGAACAAGCCGATCACTCCGGACAAGCCGGCCAAGATCGTCGGTGCGCGTGTCGGTTCACGGCGGGCCAGCAAGACGGCCGGCATCAAACAACCAACGACGACGGCCGAGAGCCCACCCGATCGTGACCATTGCCCTGGGTCGATGCGTCCGAGGGACCAGGACGTGAGCAAAAGCAGAGTGCCGATCGAGCCCAGCATTACGATCAGGCCCCCCCGGTTCTTCCGTGCCCGATCGCGCGTGAACACGTCCCAGCACAGCCAGGCCATCATGACCACACACCCCAGCCAGGCCAGTCGAGCGACCTCCATCAAGAACGGGTGTTGAAGTAGGCCCGGCCCTCGCCGATCGGCCTCCCAACTCATGCTCCAGGGAACACCATGAAGGACTGAGTTCGTCGCCGAGTTCTCGCGGACATACACGGTGAAGCCGAGGAGGATGTTGCGACTCGTCCCCCAAGTCGCCAGCGCGACCGCGAATGCGACGCCGAGAAGGAGGAAAACTCGGAGTGCCCGACGCTCTTCACGCCAGGCCCGTCCAACGAACCAACAAGCGATTGGCGCCGTGCCCAGCGCGTAGGCGATGCCAACCGCGAAGTTGTAGGCGACCATGAACGTCGCGCCGCCAAGCCAGGCCCACAGCCACCATACGGGCCGACTCGTCAGTCGCGACCATCCCAGCAGGAGCAGCCCAGGCACGAGGAAGTAAAGGCGATCGAAGACGTCGGGCGACGAGGGCCCCATCGTCATCGTGATGAAGAGGGCCGCGAATGGGCCGGCGTAGGCCCAGACGGCGAGGAAGGTCGCGAGCGCCCAGGCCGCCATCAAGAGCGGGTCCACCATCGGCAAGGTCGTCGCTGTCCCCTGGAAGAAAAGGTCGTTCGCGGCGCCTCGGAGGAACGGCATCAGGCCGTGGATCGGGATGAAGTCGACATAGGGGACCTTTCCGAAGCGCGACCACTGATGCCAGGGCAAGACCTGTTCGCCTACGTGAAAAAGGTCGCGTGGAAAGCGCGGTACGCCCGCGAGGCGCACTTGCGCGAAGACCGCGATCGCACCCAAACACGCGGGCGACAAGACGGAGCGAAGGTCGGACGATGTTGAACGAGCGCGGCGACTCAAGTCGAACCAGGCGATCGCCACGACCCCGCCGAGGGCGATCGGCAACCAGAGAGTGGCCGCCGTTGGGAGAGCGCGATGTCCCGCCAAGATGCGAGGGGGAAGCAGCACGAAGTACAGCGACGGTAGGACTGTTTGCGAGAGGAGGAGCAGCCTCCGAAGTCGCTGTCGCGCTCCGGCGACGTCCCCCGCCCGAGCCAACGCTGTGGTCGTCGCCGCCAGGGCGACACAGGCCCCGCTCCCCAAGAGCGTCCAGCCGAGCCAGGGACGCGACGCGAGCAAACGTGGCAGGAAACGGTCGAGGAGGGTGGCCGGAGCACTCGCCGCCATCAGGCCGAAGAGGTCAATCAGCAGGACGGCGCCCAGCAACTCGAAGAGGGAGTGGGCTTGGAGCTCTCGACGATGTCGAGACAGCGCGAAGAGGGACCAGACCACAATCAAGAGGCAGACGACCGCGTCGACGGGTCGATGAGGGTCCTTCTCGAACGCGATGCCCTGACCGAACCAAAGGGCGAGAGGCGCCAGGGAAAGGCCGATCGCCGTGGTGGCGGCCCGAACCTTCTCCGGGCCTTCGGGGCCCGCTGAGAAGCGACGGACCAGACCCGTCAGGCCCACCACCGCCGCCGTCGTGCCGGCCAGAAAGACCGCAAGCGCGCGGTAGTCGCGGTCCTTGTCGGTGTTCGTCCAGGTCGTCAAGCCGACGATCGGCTCGGCGTATCGTGGATGACCTCGCAGGAGGTCCCATGTCAGGCCCGTGAGGCCCAGACCGATCAACGCCGCGGCGACAAAGACCGTCCGCGATGGCCCCGAACGGCTTTCAACCCTTTCTCTAAAGAGGCCCGCCAACCGTCTTCTTGCATCGGCGCGGGGGCGGCCCATCGGGGTTGAATGGTCCATCCTGTTGTCCTCCTCGGTCGTTGCGCGGCCCTGGACCATTCCGTTCGGGCGCCTCTGGTAGTCGATTCCACCGAGGCTGTCCAGACGAGCCGGGCGTTGACCGCGACCCGCAGCCCACCTACCATCCTCGCTGGACATGAGCGGGAGACCCATGCGCATCGCCTGGTTTTACGACATGGACGCCTGTCGCGACCCGACCGGCGTGACCCGACACGCCCTCGCCCAGCTCGAACGCCTGGCCGAGCGGCCTGATGTCGAACTCACGATCGCCTCGGGCCGGATCGCGGGACCCGATGGCCTCGCTTATTGGGAACGCTTCGAATCGCGACGCCGCCGCGAGCTGCCCATTCGGACGCGAGACGCCCTGCGCTACTGGCGGTTTGCCCGCTGGCCCCGCCTCACGCTCTGGACCGGGGCCGTGGATTGGGTCTATTGTCCGGCCGAATTCCTCGTGTCGGTTGGGACCAAGACCAAACTCGCGGTCACCAGCCACGACGTCCTTCAAGATGTCCAATATGGGACCGCTCGCCGCAAAGCGCTGCTGGCTCGTGTCTTCGATCGTGCGGATCGCATCCTCTCGGTCTCGGCCTTCAACACGTCCCGCCTCGTGGAGTGCTTTCCCCTTTATCGCGACAAGGTCCGACACGTCCCCAACGCGGCGGAAGACCTGTTCTTCCGAGAAGCCGGCGCGGCCGAGCGGGCGAGCGTTCGGGCCGACCTCGGTTTGCCGCCGGGCCGTCCTTACTTGCTCTCCGTGGCCAACTTCCAACCCCGCAAGAACTTGACTCGACTCATCGCGGCGGCGGCAACGCTGCCGGAAGTGGCCTCCGGCGACCTGGCGCTTGTCCTCCTCGGTTCAGGCTCGGACGACCAGCACACGGCCCTTAACACGGCGATCGCGGCGGCTGGACCGCGTGCCGTCGTGAGGCTGCCCGGATATCGACAAGGGGCGAAGCTCCGGGCGGCCTACGCCGAGGCGACGGCCCTAGTTTTCCCGTCGCTTTGCGAAAGCTTCGGCATCCCGACCGTGGAGGCGATGGCCCAAGGCTGTCCCGTGGCCCTGGCGAGCACGACCGCCCTCCCCGAGATTGGCGGCGAGGCCGGTTGGTATTTCCACCCGGAAAGCGCGGAGGAAATGGCCGCGACCCTCCGGGCCCTGCTGGACCAACACGAAGAACGAGCGCAACGCGTGGAAGCCGGCAAGTTGCGGGCGGGGGACTATCGATGGGACCGGGCCAACACCCTATTGATGGCCGTGCTGGGCCCTTGAAGATCGAAGGTCCAGAAAATCGAACGTCTCGCCTCGACCCTCTTGACATATGGGCCCGACGTCGGGAACCTGCTGAATGACGGTGGCGGTCGATCGACGGTGTGAAGGGCCGTTGGGAGTCGCAACCATGAACGTTGGCGGGTCATCCACACAAGCGTCGCCCACCCCATGTCATGATGGGTGCGCTTGCCCCCCCCCCCCATTAAC
>CALLYK010000530.1 GCA_937858365.1 uncultured Isosphaeraceae bacterium
CTCGCGTCCGTCGAGCGCGCGGCGCGAGAGGTTCTGAGCGCGACGCTCGTTCCCACGTTCGAGGCGTTCCTCGGGCTCGTGCGCGCGCGGGCGCCGGTCGGCATGGAGGCCTCGCTGGGCCTCGACGTGTCGCTCCGTTCGGGCGAGGCGTTGCTCCAGGTCTACGCCCACCTCGACTCGCTCCCCCACGATGCTCGGGCCGCGCTCGTGCGCGACGCCATGCTCGCGGCCTCCGGCGAACTCAACACCAAACTCGGCGGTCCGGGTGTGCTCGCGCCGATCGAGAAAGAGGTTGAAGACCTCATCTTCACCGAAGCCGAAGTGGTGGACCTCTGGCCCGAAACGCTGGATGAGACCGAACACGTCCGGCGCTCGTTGTACCTCTTCCGCAAGAGGAACGTCCGCTATCCAATGTTCGATGCGTTCGACGCGCCCGATACGCAATCGGCATGTCCTCAGCGACCGGTCAGCACGCACGCTCCGCAGGCGCTTGTGTTGATGAACAGCGACTTCGCCATCGCCCGGGCTAAGGCCCTTGCCGTGCATGTTCGCGACAAGATCAACATCAACAACGTCGATGGGTCCATCGTGGCGATGTATCAACGCGTCTTGGCCCGAGGCCCCAGCGAGAAGGAACTGACACAAGCCCGCACGTTCTTGGCCGAGTCCCC
Organism: uncultured Isosphaeraceae bacterium; assembly: GCA_937858365.1. Classification (GTDB taxonomy): domain Bacteria; phylum Planctomycetota; class Planctomycetia; order Isosphaerales; family Isosphaeraceae; genus CALLYK01. The sequence goes on from CALLYK010000530.1 coordinate 672, forward strand.
GGAAGGCGACCCCTGGCTTGACTTGGCCCTGGCGATGCTGAATCGCAACGAGTTCCTGTATCTGCCATGACTGTCGATGGAAACAAGTCAAAATTCACTCGATGAAAGCAGGAACCATGCCCTCGCGAGATCATCACCCCTGCCTTGGCTCCTTGGTCCCTCGGGGCCGGCGCGAGTTCCTCGCCTCGGTCGGCGGCGGCTTTGGTCTCCTGGGCCTTTGCGATCTCCTTGAACGCGAGGCCCGAGCCAACGACGGCGGGTCGAAGTCCGGGAACCCCCTCTCGCCCCGGCCCGGTCATTTTCCGGCGAAGGCCAAGCGCTGCATCTTTCTGTTCATGGTCGGCGGGCCCAGCCATCTCGACATGTACGACCCCAAGCCGGCACTCAACGCGCTGCACGGCCAACCGCTTCCGCCCAGTTTCGGCAAGGTGGTCAGTCAATTCGTCGAGAACGACCCGACCTGCCTTGGGTGCACGCGAAAGTGGGGGAAGTACGGCGAGTCGGGTATGGACATGTCCGACCTCGTGCCCAACATGCATCCTTTGGCCGACGAGATCGCCCTGGTGCGTTCCTGCTGGGTCGATTCGGTCATCCACGCGCCGGCCCATTATCAAATGAACTCGGGCCGGATCTTCATGGGCCTTCCCAGCCTTGGTAGTTGGGTGACGTATGGCCTTGGTTCTGAAAACGAGAACTTGCCCGCGTTCGTGGTGATGACCCAGCCCGAAGGGACGCCGGAAGGAGGCGCGCCCTGCTGGGGCCCGGGTTTCCTCCCCGCCGCGTTTCAGGGGACCATGTTTCGACCCGGCCCAAGTCCGATCGTCAACCTCAAACCTCCTGACGGGTTCTCGGTCGGCCGACGGCGTCGCACTCTCGACCTTCTCAAGAGCATGAACGAGGCCGACCTCGACCTCGCCGACTTCGAGCTTTCCTCACGAATCGCCAGTTACGAGCTTGCTTTCCGCATGCAATCCGAGGCGCCCGAGGCCGTGGACCTCTCCCTGGAGACCGAGGAGACGAAAGAGCTTTACGGCATGAACGACCCCAGGACGGCCGAGTTCGCCACGCGCTGCTTGATGGCCCGCCGGCTGGTCGAACGTGGTGTCCGTTTCGTCCAGCTTTATTCGGGGGGCGGCCCCGTGGCCGTTCAATGGGACGCCCACGACGACGTAAACGCCAACCACGAGGCGATGTGCGGCCGGACCGACAAGCCCGTGTCGGCCCTACTTCTGGACCTCAAACGGCGCGGCTTGCTCGACGAAACACTGGTGGTCTGGGGAGGCGAATTCGGTCGGACGCCCGTCAGTCAGAAGGGGTCGCGGGGACGTGATCACAACGCCACCGGGTTCACCATGTGGTTCGCGGGCGGCGGCGTGAAGGGGGGCACGATCCTGGGCACGACCGACGAAATCGGCCTCAACGCGATCGAACAGAAGGCCCATGTGAACGACATCCACGCGACGATCCTGCACCTGATGGGACTGGACCACACGAAACTGACCGTGCTGCACAACGGCCGCGATGAACGCCTGACAGACGTGGGTGGACGTGTGCTCACACCGCTTTTCGCCTGAGGATGCCCGCTCGACCGTTCGTCGTCGGGGACGATATGATGAAAAAGAACATGGTCGCCGACGGCCGGACGTTTTTTCGCCGGAGTTCGCGAACCCCGCGACGGGGTGGGACGTAACGATGAGGAAGGCCCTCGATCCGGCGAACGACGTCGGTCGCCTGACCGACGAAGAGTTGCTGGGTCGCTATCGCGAATCGGGCAACGCCGCGGATTTCAACGAATTGGTCCGGCGCTACGAGCGCGAACTCTACCGCTACCTCGCTCGCTACCTCGGCGACGCCTCCCTGGCCGACGACGTCTTCCAAAACACGTTCCTTCAGGTCCATCTGAAACGCGGGTTGTACGAAGATGGCCGTCCCGTCCGCCCTTGGCTCTACTCAATCGCGACCCACCAAGCCGTGGACGCCCTCCGCAAGGTCGGGCGCCAACCCACCGTCAGCCTCGACCAGCAAATCGACGGCACGGCCTCCCCGGATGCCGGGACCTTGGTGGACTTGCTCACGACCGATGAGCCGGGACCACTCGCTGAGCTTCAGGGGCGTGAACGCGAAGAATGGGTCCGAAACGCGATCGCCAAACTTCCGGATTCGCTCCGGCAAACCCTCATCATGGCCTACTATCAGGACATGAAATATCGTGAAATCGCCGATGTCTTGAACATCCCACTCGGCACGGTGAAGTCGCGCCTGAACTCGGCCCTGACCAAGATCGCCGAAATGGGGCGATCGATCCTCCCGAACGGAAACGGTGCGGTGCCATGACGCCCGAACAAGTCCTCGAACAAGCGCTGGGCCTCGAAGACGAGCCGGCCACCCCCAACAGTTTGGACGCCCTCACGATCGCGCGGGTCCGTCGGCGGTTGGACCTCCTCCTCGACGACGGTTCACCACCCGAACCCAGTCCGGGGCTCGCGGCGCTGACGATTGAGCTCGTCGAGTCTCAACGGCGCATGAGCGAAGCCTCCCGACCAAAACGTTGGGGCGACCTGCTGCCGACGACCGTGCCCTTTCGCTGGGCCGACGTGGCGGTGGCGGCGAGCCTTTTCATCGCGGGAACGCTGGCGTTGATCCCGGCCAATCACCGCTCGATGATGCAGGCCAGTCAACTCACATGCCTCTCCAACCTCCAGCAGCTTGGTACCGGACTCAATCGCTACGCCGCCACTCATGAGTCCTATCCTTATCCCGACATTGAACTGCCGATCGCCCTGAACGGTGTGTACGTCGCCATCCTCAACGACGAGCACCTGCTCGACCCAGAGACCGCGAAGGCCCTGCATTGTCCGTGCGCGGCCAAACACGAAGGGTCCCATCCAGCCACCTTGCCCCACATGAGCGAACTCGTCGACCTCCATCGCGAATCACCCGAGAAGTGCCGGAAAGCGGTCTCTTCCGATTACGCCTACCATCGCGGAGTGCAGACGGCCCAGGGCCGGCCCGAACCGGTCCCAGCACGCTTGCTCGGCGCCGTCGTGCCGCTCCTCTCCGACCAGCCCCGCCACGATGAGAAGGGCAGGATCCTCGCGGGCAACAGCCCCAACCACGGCGGCGGCGGGCAAAACGTCCTCTTCACCGACGGTCACGCCGCCTGGCGACGCCTGCGGTGGATATCGGACCAAGATCGCGACATCTTTTTGAACCAGCACGGACTGGCCGCACCTGGAGTGAACAACCTGGATTCGGCCCTCGGCCCCGCCGTCTTTCCCGTGATTAGCAGGTAGGACCCAAAGCGAGGACTCGTGACCAAGGGCGAAAGGACGACCCTCCGACCTCGATTATGCACGTGTCTTCGCTCGATAAGAGCTGCCCAAAAGAAGGGCGATGATCGTCTTCCCGTCCTCGATCCGGCCGTCCCGGACCATCGCGAGCGCCTCCTCCCAGGACACGACGATCGGCTCCAGAGACTCATCGGCCTGGTGCGCCGTGGGGCCTGGACGCAAGTCTCGGCAAACATACAGATACATGCGTTCGTTCATGACGCCGGGCGAGACGTACCAGTCGGCCACGCGCTCGATCGAGCCGGCCACATAGCCGGTCTCCTCTTGAAGCTCTCTCGCCGCGGTCGAGTCCGGCCCTTCTCCCGGGTCGATCGTCCCGGCGGGGACTTCCAAGAGGACCTTGCCCACCGTGTGCCGGAAGTTCTTGAGAAGGCAAACGCGATCATCATCGAGCATAGGCAGCAAGGCCACGGCGCCTCGATGGAGGACGACCTCGCGCTCGGAGACTGAGCCGTCCGACAGTCGGATCGAGCGAAGGGCCAGGTCGATCTTCTTGCCGCGATAGATTAGGCGATCCTCGTTCATCATAACTTCGCTCGATACGATTCCCATCCGGCCTCGAAAACGTCCAGGGCCTTCATGAGAAGGTGCTCATCCACGGCGAAACAGATCCGGACGTGTCCTTCGCCTCCCTCACCGAAGGCGACTCCCGGCGCGACACCCAAGCGCCACTCTCGAACAAGATACTCACAGAAGTCCATGGAATCGGTAAGGCCATCGAGCCTTGGGAAAACGTAGAAGGCCCCGTATGGGACGACCAGCTTGAGCCCGTTGATGCGCCGGAGGCGATCGACGGCGAGACGGCGATGCAGCGAGTAACGGGCCTGTCCCTGGAACAGAAAATCCTCCCCTTCGAGCATGGCGACCCGCGCCGCCTCCTGCTGAATGCCCGCCGCGTGACTTACGGCGAACTCCTGCAAATATGCCAATGTGGGCCCCAAAGCCGGCGGGGCCACCACGTAGCCGATCCGCCAGCCGGTCATTCGGTAAGCCTTCGAGAAGCTCTGGGCGAGGAAGGTCCGCTCCATCGCCCCCGGCACGGCGAGGGGCCCCGGGGCCACGCGACCGGCGAACACGATGCGTTCGTAAACAGCGTCGGCGAGGAGCCAGAGTCGATGCCGTTCCGCGAACTCCACCAAACGCTTCCAATCCTCGTGAGAGGCCGTCCAGCCGGTGGGGTTGCTCGGACTCGCCAGCGCGAGGAGTTTCGTGTTCGAGCGGACGGCCCCTTCAAGACGGTCCCAGTCAAGTTGAAAACCCTGATCATCCTCGAGGAAGGGGACTTCGATCGGCTCGGCGCCGGTCACTCGGATCGCGGCGGCCGTGTTGGGCCAGAGCGGACTCAAAACGAGCGCCGAGTCTCCCGCACCAACGGTCGCCTGACAGGTCAAGACGATCGCGTTCATCCCGCTCGCGGTGGCGATGACTTGACGATCAGGGTCGACCGTGACCCCATGAAGCATGGACAAGTGGTCGGCCACGACCCGGCGGAATTCGGGATAACCGGCGTTGGGCGTGTAATAGGTCTTGTTGGAATCGATCGCCCGTTTGGCGGCTTCCTTGATGAAATCGGGGGTCGGCCGGGTGTCCTCGCCCACGAAGAGGCGGGCCGTGCCTGGATGCTGGTCGGCGAGGCTCGCGATGACGCGGATCCTCGAAGGCGTGACCGACGCGGCTGGGGCGAGTTTCACGAGTGGGGCCCCTTGGGATCGGTCGATTTCACGCGGGGGTCCGGTCGCGGATCGTCAGGACGGGACAAGGGGCCTCGCGTATGATGCGTTCGGCCACGGAGCCTAGCAAGGCGTGACTCAGGCCGGTCCGCCCGTGCGTCGCTACGACAATTAAGTCGATGTGGTGTCCTTGAGAGTAACTGACCACTTCGAGCACCGGGTCCCCCCAGCGCACATCGACCTTGACGGTCGCCGGCCGCGGCCAACCCGGCGCGATCAAGTCGCGCAGGGCGTTTCGACTGTGCTCCTCCGACGTCGCGTAAAACTCGGGAGGCATGGTCGCGACGAGGGAAGGGTCGGGGCCGACGGGCAGGATCGTCTCGGAGAGGACGTGCAGCAGGTGCAACTCCGAGCCAAACTTCTCGGCCACGCCGCAGGCGTATTTCACCGCGACGTCGGCGTGTCGGCTGAAATCGGTTGGGGCCAGGATTCGGGCGATGGAGAGCATGGCGGGCCCCACTTAAAGCTGATTGCGCACGAGCATATGGAAGCGACGACTCAGTTCTTTGGTGATCGTCCCGGGTTTGCCGTTGCCGATCGGTCGCGCGTCGGCCTCGACGACCGGGATGACCTCCGCCGCGGTCCCCGTGAGGAAACACTCGTCGGCCGTGTATACGTCGTGCCGGTCCATGGTCCGCTCGAAGACCTGGATGCCCCCGGACCGCGCCAGTTCGATCACGGCGTCGCGGGTGATGCCGTCCAGGATGCCGGCGTCGATCGACGGCGTGTGCAACTCCCCCTTGCGGACGACGAAGATGTTGTCGCCCGTGCATTCGGAGAGTTCCCCCTTGTGGTTCAACATCATCGCTTCCAGGCAGCCCGCGTTTGTCGCCTCGATCTTGGCGAGGATGCTGTTGAGGTAGTTGAGCGACTTGATCTTCGGGTTGAGTGCCGACGGGTGATTGCGCATCGTGCCCGCCGTGATGATCTTTAGGCCGTGTTCGTAAAGTTCGCTCGGATAAAGACTGATCGAATCGGTGATGATGATGATTTGCGGGTCGGTCGTCTTGCGCGGGTCCAGACCGAGGCTCCCGGCGCCTCGGGTGACGACCAGACGGATGTAGGCGTCGCTCAGGTTGTTCAACTGAAGGGTGTCAATGACGGCCTGACACATCGCGACCTTGGTCATGGGGATGACCAGATGGATCGCCTTGGCCGAGTCGTAGAGTCGATCGATGTGTTGTTCGAGTCGGAAGACGTGCCCACTGTAAGACCGGATGCCCTCGAACACGCCATCGCCATAGAGAAGGCCGTGGTCGTAAACGCTGATCTTCGCGTCGGCCTTTTCGTAGTATTTTCCGCCGATGTAGATCTTCAGGCTCATCCGGCGGTCCTCCGTCTCGGGTGCGGTCGCGACCCGCCGGAGGAGTGACAAAACGGCCCCCGACCGGCGTTACGCCAAGGCGGGGGCCCATTCCTCGATCCGGCCGTCGGCCAGTCGGACAATCCGGTCGGCCCGGGCGGCGATCTGGGGGTCGTGCGTGACCATCATCATAGTGAGGCCTCGCTCACGGTTCAAGTCGCAGAGCAGTTCCAAGACCCCCTGCCCCGTGGTCGCGTCGAGGTTCCCAGTGGGCTCGTCCAGGAGCAAGAGCGATGGCCCGCCGATGAGCGATCGAGCGATCGCCGCCCGCTGGATCTCGCCTCCCGAAAGCTCGTTGGGCGTGTGCTGAAGGCGGTGTCCCAATCCCACGCGCTCCAGCAGTTCGATCGCCTCGGCCCGGAAACGACCTCGTTTGGACAGATAACTCAGGACGCCATGTCGAATCATGAGGGGCATCAAGACGTTCTCGATGGCCGTCAGTTCGGGAAGTAGGTGGTAGAACTGGAAGACGAAACCGAAGGTGCCGTTGCGGTGGGCGTCGCGCTTGCGGTCGGGCAGGCTGTCGATCCGCTGACCGTTCAGTAGGACCTCGCCCGCGTCGGGCGCGTCGAGCAGGCCCAGCACGTGGAGCATCGTGCTCTTGCCCGAGCCGCTGGCGCCGACCACGGCGACGAACTCGCCTCGTTCGACCTCCAGGTCCACACCTTGAAGCACAGGCACGCGGTTCTTCCCTTTGCGATAGCTCTTCTCCAGGCCGTTCGTTGCGAGGTGGGCCTTCATCGCGAGTCCTCCTTTGTCTTGAAAGTGGGGATCAGTCGTTCCGAAGGGCCTGCACGGGGTGAAGTCGCGCCGCGCGCTGCGCGGGCCAGACACTCGCGGCCACGGCGATGAGCAGGGCCCCGCCCACGATCCAAGCGACCGTGAACGGTTCCACGAGCGTTGGGATTTCTTTGAAGTAATAAATGGAGTCGTCAAACACTTTATGGCCTGTCAGGCTGCTTAACCATTGCTCAACGTCATTAATGTAATGCACAAAGAGCAGGCCGATGGCCATACCGACCCCCGCGCCCACCAATCCGAGGGAAAGACCGTAACCGAGGAAGATGCCGCGAATGCCGACTGTCGAGGCCCCGAGCGCCTTGAGGATGCCGATGTCGCGCGTCTTCTCGACGACGATCATGAAGAAGATCGCCAGGATGCCGAACCCGGCCACCGCGATGATGAAGAAGAGCAGGATGTTCAAGATACTCTGTTCAATCGCCACGGCCGCGAGGAGCGGCCCTTGCTTCTGCTCCCAGGTCCTCACGACGAAGAACATCGGCCGCATCGGGTCGATCGCCTTGCGGACCTTTTCCGAAAGCGTGTTGATGTCCACGCCCGCCTTGGCCTTGATCTGAATCTGGTTGACCGCGCCTCCACCCTTGCCGTCCTCGAGCCCGCGAAGCTGTTGCAGATATTCAATGGGGACATAAACGTGCATCGAGTCATATTCACTCATGCCGCTCTGGAAAAAACCGGTCACGGCGAAGGCCCCTTGACGGGCCGTGATGGTCCGGCCGGCGCTCGGGAACGTGATGACGACCTTCGAGCCCATCGGCGCGAGGAAGATGTCTCTCTCGGCCCCCGGTTGGTGGTGGGTCGCCAGGGCGTAGCCCACGATCGCGCCATGTCGAGGGACCTCTTCCTCGGTCCGCTTCTTCATCGCCTCGAAGAACTCGTCGTCCGGGTCCATCGACTGAAGGAGCTCGCCGGCGGGGGAACGGGACCGAAAGGACTCGGACACTTCGAACGTGGGCTTGATGCGCTTGCCGTTCTCGTCGAGGACGAACTCGGCGAAGTCGCCCGTTTTGGACCGCTCCTCGGTCTTGATGCCGATGATCTGGACCTGGCGGTTGATCGTTTGCGAGGGCGTGATGATCGACATCAGGCCGTAGAGTTCCATGGTCGGCGCCATCGCTTCGATCTCGTCGCCGGCCGCTTGTTGAATCCGGGCCATGACGACATCCGAGTCTTGGAAGCCGTCGAGGCTGAAGGACTCCACGATCACGTCGGCCAAGACGCCGTGCAGGCGCGCTCGCATCTTCTCGGCGAAGCCCGCCATGACGGAGTTCACCACGATCATCGTGGCCACGCCCAGGAGCACGCTGATGATGCTCGCCAGGGCGATGTATCGCGTCCGAAGATAGCGCCAGCAGAGCAGGTATTTGTACATGATCGGGACCGTCCTTGGTTCCGAGAAGCGATCTGCGTGAAGGTCAGTTCGTTGACGAATTCGGGCCGATGTTGAAGCCGACGATGAGCCGCCGCGGCGACGTGGGCGGGCCGCCGCGGTCCACTTTGACGACGAGTGCGGGCCCATGTCCGGGCATGCCGAAGCGAAGATCAAGCGTGCCCGCGTTCGCTCGCGAGACAAGCGACCCCATGATCCAAACACCCACGATCAAGAGCAGGCAAGCGATCGGCGCGCCCCAGATCACGAGGCGCCTTACGTATGGTCGTCCCGCGTTCGTCGCTTCCATGCCTCGACCTCCCGTTCCATCGGGCTTCGACCTCGATTCACTCGGGCCGCAAGAGCGGAAAGAGGACCACGTCGCGAATGTTGGGCCGGTCCAAGAGCAACATGCAGAGCCGGTCAATGCCGACTCCCAAACCGCCGGCCGGCGGCATCGCGTGCTTCAAGGCCCGGACGAAATCGTCGTCAACCTTGGCCATCGACTCGTCCGCCTTCTGACCGGCCAGTTGCTTGTGGAAAAGGTTGTCTTGAAGCACCGGGTCGTTCAACTCGGTGTAGGCGTTGGCCAGTTCCATCCCGCGGACGAAGAGTTCGAAACGCTCGGCGACGCTCGGGTCGCCGGCCTTCCGCTTGGTGAGTGGACAGATCGACGCCGGGTAATCGATGACGAAGATCGGCCCGGTTAGGCTGTCTTCAACCACCTCCTCAAAGAGCTCGCTGACGACCACGTCATGGTCCTTGCGAGTCGGGTCGAGCCCCGCCGCCTTCGCTCGTTCGCGAATGGCCGCGTCGTCGTGGATGTCCACCCCGGCGACTTCTTGGAGTAAATCGGCGTAGCTCTTGCGCGGCCAGGGAGGCGTGAAATCGACCGTCGATTCTCCCCAGGGCCGATGGAAGCGGCCGTCGATCGCCTCGATCGACCCGACGATGAGGGCCTCAGTCAGGTCCATCATCGAGTGATAATCGCCGTATGCCTGATAAGCCTCGAGCATGGTGAACTCGGGGTTGTGCTTGCGGCTCAGCCCCTCGTTCCGATAAACGCGACCGAGTTCGAAGACGCGCTCCATTCCCCCGACAAGCAGCCTCTTTAAGTACAGTTCCGGCGCGATCCTGAGATATAAGTCAATGTCGAGTGTATTGTGGTGCGTGATAAAAGGTCGAGCGGCCGCGCCCCCGGCGATCGCCTGCATCGTGGGTGTTTCGACCTCGACGAAACCGCGATCGGCCAAGACGCGCCGCATGGCCGCGACCACGCGTGACCGGCCGAGGAACGTCTGCAAACTCTCGGGGTTGCTGAAGAGGTCCACATACCGTTGACGCGATCGTTGTTCCACGTCGGTCAGGCCGTGCCACTTTTCGGGGGGCGGCAGCAAGCTCTTGGCCAGGAACGTGAGCGACTGAGCGAAGACCGTAAGCTCGCCCGTTTTCGTCTTGCCGAAGTGGCCGTCCACGCCCAGAAGGTCGCCCAGGTCGAGCGCTTCGGCGAGGGCCCAGCCCGTGTCGCCGACCTGCTTCTTACCGATGAAAACCTGGACTTGCCCGGTCCAGTCGCGAAGCTGCAAGAATACCACGCGCCCCTGATCACGCTTGAGCACGATCCGGCCGGCGACGCGGACCTTCGTCCCGATTTGCCCTTCCTCGGGCACAGGCAGCTCGCGGACTTCGCGGATTGGCAGATGATCGTCGAACCGCTGGCCCCAAGGGTCAAAACCGAGTTCGGCGATCTTCGCGAGCTTCCGGTGCCGGGCCCGCTCCAACTCGTCGGGCGTCACGTCGCGACTAGCGAACGCGTCGCGAACGTGGTCGTTGAAATAGGTGCCCGGCGAGTGCGCCGAGACGAGGGCCGTGAAGGTCGCCTCGGGCACGTCGAAGAACTGGACCGTGCGGTCCCCTTCGAAGAGTTCCAGCTCCAAAATGCGCGCGGCCGGGTCGTAGCCGACGGTGCGAATCAGGCTCGACGCCAGCGGCTGACGCTCCACAACGGCCCTCCCACGAAAAAAAAAGAACGGACCGAGCGTCGGTCGCCCAGCGCGCGAACTTGAGCGAATTCTAGTCATCCTTGTCGATCGGTCAACGTCAACCCACGGCCGGGCACGAACGCCAGAAGACCCGACCCCGCGAGCGCGGCGAGTCCGGCGCCTGTGGTGAAGGCCACTTCGGGACCGAACACGTCCCAAAGAAGGCCGAAGCCCAGCGACGCGGGCAAGGCCATAACGCCGACCAAGGAATGGAACACCCCGAAGGCGCGACCACGAGCCTCGGGCGGCGCGAGGTCGGCGACGAGGGCCTTCTCCGCCCCTTCCGTGGCCGCGAAGAAGCAGCCGTAGACGCCAAAGAGGGCCCAGATGTGCCAGGCTTGGTTGGCGAAGGCGAAACCCAGATACGAAATCGCATAGACACACCAACCGACAACGATCGTCGGCTTGCGTCCGAGGCGATCGCTCAGGGCGCCTAGGGGCGTGGAGAGCGTCGCTTTCACGACATGGATGAAGGCCCAGAGCAGCGGCAGATGGGCCGCCGAAAGCCCCGTTCGCGAGGCCTTCAAGAGCAAGAAGGCGTCTGAGGAGTTGCCCAGCGTGAAGACCGCCAAGACACCGAAATACGTCCACAAGGGGCGCGGCAGGGCCGTTCGGTCTTCTTGCGTTTGCGCCGACTTCGGCTTCGACTGCGCCGGCCCGGTCTCACGCACTCCCCACAAAAGGACGACCATCGTCGCCACCGCCGGAATCAAGGCCACGGCGAAGACGGCCCGCGTGGTCAGGTCCAACCAAGACATCAAGGCGTAAGCAACCAGTGGGCCGATGAGGGCCCCCGTGTGGTCCATCGCCCGATGGAAACCGAAGGCCAAGCCGCGGCGGTCGGCGGGGGTTGACTGAGCGATGAGGGCGTCGCGGGGGGATGATCGGACCCCCTTCCCCACGCGGTCGATGAACCGAATCGCCAGGACATGCCAAGGGGACGCCGCGAGCGCGACCATCGGCCTCACCGCGGAAGAGAGGCCGTATCCCATCAGGACCAGCGGTTTCTTCCGAGGCAGGCGATCGGACCAAACCCCTGAGAAGAGCTTCACGAACGCGGCCGTCGATTCCGCGACCCCTTCCACAAGGCCCACGAAGGCCCGTCCCGCGCCGAGCGAGACGAGAAAGGCGGGCAAAAGCGGGTAAATCATCTCGCTCGATGCGTCGGTCAACAGGGAGACGAAGCCCAACGCGACCACCGTGCCCGGCAGGCCCCTCGGCAGGCGCGGTCTCCAACGGACTCTCTCGTCGGCCGTGTTCATGCCCACCTGCCTTGCGGTCGCCTGGGTCGCTCGAAGGGCCTATAATGAACTCTTCGTAGCGAATTGACGAGGAGGCGGCCACCATGAGCGACACAAACGCGCCGCCCCTCGACCTGGAACAGGCCCTTCATGACCACTTCGGCCTGGACGAGTTTCGGCCCGGTCAGCGCGAGGTGATCGAGGCGGTCCTGGCCGGTCGCGACGTGCTTTGCGTCATGCCCACGGGGGGCGGCAAGAGTCTATGTTATCAGCTACCCGCCGTGCTGCTCGACGGCCTGACGCTCGTGGTGAGCCCACTGATCGCCTTGATGAAAGACCAGGTGGACTCGCTCCAAGAACGGGGCCTGCGCGCGACCCTCATCAACAGCACGCTCGACCCGGCCGAACAGAAGGCCCGCATGTACGAAGTGGAAGCCGGCCGTTACGACCTCGTGTACGTCGCGCCCGAGCGGTTCCGAAGTTCGCTCTTCATGGAGATGCTCCAGCGGGTGCGACCGAAGGTCTTCGCCGTAGACGAGGCCCACTGCATTAGCGAGTGGGGCCACGATTTCCGGCCTGATTACGCGCGTTTGGGCAAGGCGCGTCTCGCGCTGGGATCACCCCCTTGCGTCGCCCTGACCGCCACGGCCACCGACCAGGTTCGACGCGACATCGCGGTCCAACTCCAACTCCGCGACACGGCCGCATTCGTCACCGGATTCGACCGGCCGAACCTGAGCTATCAGGTCATCACGGCCCCTCGCGACGCGGACAAGACGATCGCGCTGGAAGAAACCCTGCGCGACCTTCCCGGTTCGTCGATCATCTACGCGTCGAGCCGAAGGCGCTGCGAGGGCATCGCCGAGTTCGTGGCCCGATCCGTCAGGCGAAGCGTGGTGATCTACCATGCGGGCATGACCCGAGAGGAACGTCACGAGTCCCAAGAGCGCTTCATGTCGGGCCGGGCGGAAGTAGTGGTCGCCACGAATGCATTCGGCATGGGGGTGGACAAGGCCAACATCCGTTCGGTCATTCATTACAACATCCCAGGCACTCTCGAAGCCTATTACCAGGAGGCCGGCCGCGCGGGTCGCGATGGGCAGCCGTCGCGGTGCGTCTTATTATTCGCGCCCGGTGATCGGTATTTGCAGGAGATGTTCATTGAGAATGAATATCCAGGCGCTGATGAGGTCTATCGCGTTTACGAGTTCCTCCGGACCATCGACGCCGACCCGATCGAGTTGACCCATGCGGAGATCGCCGACTTGTGTCGCTCGGAGCTACGCGAAGGGGGCGTCGGCTCGGCCTTGCGGTTGCTGGAAGGGGCGGGCGCGATCGAGAAGTTCCAGCCTCGCGAGAACATGGCCATCGTCCGCTTCAACGCGGACGCCGATGTGGGGGGCCTCGTGAACAGGCTCGGACCTCGGGCCCAAACGCAGGAAGTGGTCCTCCGCGCCTTGGAAGGGCTGACCCGCGGACGGTCCGGCGAGGCCATTTACTTCCATCCCCATGAGCTGGCCGCGGCCCTGGGCATCGACCGCACGGCCCTGGGACGCGCGATTCGCAAGCTGGTCGACGAGCTGCCGATCGACTATGTCCCGCCCTTCCGAGGCAACGCGATTCGCGTGCTCGACCGAGACCGTCGGGCGAGGGACATCAAGATCGACTTCAAACACCTGGAGGCCCGCAAGCGGCAAGAGTACGAAAAGCTAGACATCATGTTTCAATACGCGCAAACCAAGAAATGCCGGCGCGCGTACTTGCTTGATTACTTCGGTGAGAAACGTGCGGGTCGTTGCGGTCGCTGCGATCGTTGCGGGCCCTTGCATGCCGGTCCCTTGCCGGACGTTCGGGCCATCGACACGGACTTTGGTAAGGAAGTCTTGTTGAAAGTGCTCTCGGGAGTGGCCCGCGCCAAGGGGCGCGTGGGCAAGTCCTTGATCGCCCAGATGCTGATCGGCTCGGGATCGGCACGTCTGGAGCAACTTGGTCTGAAGTCGCTCAGCACGTTCGGGATCTTGGCCAACCAAGGACTCACCCGGCAGGCGATCGTCGCCATGATCGAGGCCCTCATCTCCGCGGGCCTCATCGAGAGTCGCGACACGAGCGAGAGCGGGCCCGCCAAGATGGTCGTCTCGGTGAGTGACCAAGGCTGGGAATGGCTCCGCGCTCGAGGCCCAACGCCTCTGACCCTGGACCTCGCCCCGGAACTGGCCGACTACCTCCTGCGCGACCGGGAACGGCCCCAGTCCGAGGAGGTCCCCGCCGAACCGCCGGCCCCTGTCGATCGCGCTCCCGACTCCCTCGAAGCGCGTTTGAAGGCCCTTCGCCGCCAGTGGGCCCAAGAGGCGAACCTGAAGGCCTATCATATCTTCAACGACCGTGTCCTTGAGGCGCTCGTGGCGGTGCGACCGGCCACGGTCGGCGAGCTCGCGGCGATCAAAGGGGTCGGGCCCGCGACACTCGAACGCTACGGTGACAAACTCCTCAGGGCCATTCGGGACCCGGCCCCCGAAGCGATCGTCGCGGGCCCGCCGGTCCAGGCCGAGGCAACACCACAGGTCGTCGCGGCGATCGACAATACAAGCCGCGTTACCACCGAGGAATGGACCTGGCGCCTTCTGGAACGCGGCTTCAAGGCCGATGAGATTTCGGCCATTCGCGGTCTCGACGATCGGGCGATCTTGCGCCACGCGACCAAGCTGGCTCGGCAGGGGAAGGACATTCCGCTCGGTAGCTTCCTGGACGACGAGACGCTCCAACTCTGGGGAGAGCTCGCGCGCGACCGCCCCGGAGAGATACCCCAAAACGCCGAGGGCCGCCACGCCCTTTGGGGCCTCTTCTTGGAATGTCGCGGGCCGAAGTAGGTTCAGCTCACCAGGGGTTTGGGACGCCAGACGATTTGGCAGCGATTGCCTTCCGGGTCGTGGAAGAAGGCCGTGCGCATCTTCTCGTTGTCCACCACCGTGTCCGTCTCGAACACGAGTCCGCGCTTTTCCAAGGCGGCCCGCGCGCCGTCATAATCATCCACGAAGAAGGCGGTGTGACAAACGTGACGTGTGGGACCAACCTTCAAGTCGCCGGGACGACCGATGATCTCGAAGGCCATGCCCGCATCGTCGGCCAGGAAGTAGCCGGGCGGTGACGTGTGGCTGTTGTCCACGACAAGTCGCAGTCCCAGCGCCTCGATGTAGAAGTCCTTCAGCGCGGCTGGGTCCACGGCGAAAACGGCGGTGTGTTCGATGCGTGCCATGTCTTTTGGCCCCTTAAGTGTCGACGGGTAAGCCCGCCAGTTCCAAGACGATCGCGTAATGCTCGGGCGAGACCGGTTGGACCGAAAGCCGACTGCCTTTACGTAGGAGTTCCATGCCGGCCAGGCGCGACTCGGCCCGAAGCGCGGGCAAGGCCAAGGGGGGCTCGATGGCGCGCCGGGCCTTGATGGAGACTTGGAACCAGGTCGGCGAATTGGGGTCGCTGTCTGGGTCGCAATGCTTGGATTCGGGGTCAAAGGCCGTGGGGTCGGGGTGCGACTCCTTCACGACCTCGGCGATGCCGACGATCGCCGGCGTCTCGGTGGACGAGTGGTAGAAGAGGACCCGGTCCCCTTTCTTCACCTGGTCGCGCAGGTAGTTCCGCGCCTGGTAGTTGCGGACCCCGTCCCAGCCCGTCGTCTTCCGCGGCGAGCGAACGAGGTCGGAGTAAGAGAAGTCGTCGGGTTCGGACTTGAACAACCAGTAGGCCATGAAAGGGGCTTCCCTTGTTCAACTGCCGATGAATTGCGCGTACAGGGTCCGGGCCTTGGCGATGTCGTTGGTCCCCTTGATGATCGCCCGGCCGTCGGGAAAGACCGTAAACTCGTGGCCCTCGACGACGAAACGCAGCATGTAGTTGTTGAAGCGGACCTCGCCAAGCGGTCGTAGTCGTCCGGCCATCTCAGCGAAATCCAGTGGTTCGGCCCGCCTGGAGGCGA
Source organism: uncultured Isosphaeraceae bacterium (assembly GCA_937858365.1). Classification (GTDB taxonomy): domain Bacteria; phylum Planctomycetota; class Planctomycetia; order Isosphaerales; family Isosphaeraceae; genus CALLYK01. The sequence continues at coordinate 16,538 of CALLYK010000530.1, forward strand.
TTTGCACAGCGTTCCGACCACACAAGGTCGTCGTGTGCGAGCCTTCCTTGCCGTCGAGCCAGACGAACTCCCGTCGCTTGCAACAGAGGCAGTCGACCTTCTCGCGGAGCGCGGCCACTTTCAAGCGGCGGAACGACCAGTCCCAGATGTCCAACATGATGAGTTCATTGTTGAGGGTCGCGTCGGCACCGCTGAGGAGCTTGATGGCCTCGACCGCCTCGAAGGAGGCGACCACCGCGACCGCCGGACCAAGCACTCCGGCCGTCTCGCAGGTGGGCGTCATGCCGGGCGGCGGGCTCGTCTCGATCAAGCAGCGCAGGCAAGGAGTCCGACCCGGCACGATGGTCATCGTTTGGCCTTCGCTGCCGATCACGCCCCCGAAGACCCAGGGCTTTCCCAACTTCACGGCCGCGTCGTTGATGAGGTAGCGGGTCTCGAAGTTGTCGGTACCGTCGAGGACCAAATCGACATCGCCGACAAGGTCAAGGATGTTTGTATGGTCGATGTCGGTAACGACGGGCTCGATGGTGACTTGGCTGTTGATCGCCCTCAGCTTGCGCGCGGCCGCCTCCGCCTTGGGGAGGTTGTCGGCCACGTCCTTCTCGTCGAAGAGGATTTGCCTCTGGAGATTGTGGGTCTCGATGAAGTCGCGATCGACGATCCGGACGTGTCCCACACCCGCTCGGACGAGGTGGTTGGCGAGCACGGTGCCGAGGGCGCCGCAACCGCAGATCGTCACCCGCGAGGCCATCAAGCGGCGTTGTCCGGCCTCGCGCAGGCCGTGGAACCGCACTTGGCGGCTATAGCGGTCGATCGGGTCGCTGGGGTCGTCTTCGAAGGCCATGTCGTTCCCTCGCCTCAACCGCCGGCGATCGCCGGGATGATCGCGATCTCGTCGCGCTCGGCGACGGGGGTCGCCAGTTCGTCGAGAAAGCGGACGTCCTCATCGTTCAGGAAGAGGTTCACGAACCGGCGGACCTGGCCCTCTTCCATGATCTTGCCGGCCAGGTCGGGGTACTTGGCGGCCAGGTCCTGGAGCACCTCACCCACAGTCGCGCCCGTGAGTTCCAAGCGGTCGAGGCCGCCGGTTTGCGAGCGAAGGGGCGTGGGAACGGAAACGGTCGGCATGAGTGATCACTTTCTCCCAGTATAGGCCCATCGATCAAACAAGTGCCAGGTTGTGGGCCTCGACTTCAGGACCGACCAGGGCCTCGAAATCGGCCATCGTGGGCTTGATGACGACCGGCTGGGCCACCTTGCCCAAGAGGGCCTCTTGGGTCTTCAGACCGTTGCCGGTGATGCACAAGACGGTGCTGCCGTCGCGATCGATTTTGCCTTGTTCGATGAGCTTTCGCGCGACGGCGAGGGTCACGCCTCCGGCCGTCTCGGCCCAGATTCCCTCGGTCTCGGCGAGGAGTTTCATCGCGTCCACGATCTCGTCGTCGCTCACGTCCTCGCCGTGACCGCCCGTCTCGCGAATGAGCTTCGAGGCGAAGTGGCCGTCGGCCGGGTCGCCGATGGCGAGGCTCTTGGCGATCGTGTTGGGCCGGCGGACCGGCTTGACCTTGAAGGCGTCGCTCTTGACGGCTTGGGTGATCGGGTTGCAGCCGGTCGCCTGGGCGCCGAACATCTTGGTGGTCACAGGGTCGATGAGTCCTAATGTCTCCAACTCATGAAAGGCCTTGTAGATCTTGCCGATGAGGCTGCCGCCCGCCATGGGGGCGACGACATGGTCGGGGGCCCGCCAGCCGAGTTGTTCGGCGATCTCGAAGCCCATCGTCTTGGAGCCTTCGGCGTAAAAGGCCCGCAGGTTCACGTTGACGAAGCCCCAGCCGTAACGGAAGGCGATTTGCGAGCAGAGGCGATTGACGTGGTCGTAGTTCCCTTCGACCGCGATCACCTTGGCCCCGTAGATCGTGGCCCCCAGGACCTTTCCTTGTTCCAAACCATCGGGGATGAGCACATAAGCATCCAGGCCTGCGGCGGCCGCGTTGGCCGCGACGCTGCCGGCCAGGTTGCCCGTCGATGCGCAACCGACCGTCCGAAAGCCGAATTCGACCGCCTTGGACAGGGCGACGGCCACCACGCGGTCCTTGAACGAAAGCGTGGGGTGATTCACGGCGTCGTTCTTGAGATAGAGCTCGGACACGCCCAGGGCGTCGGCCAAGCGGTCGGCCTTCACGAGGGGCGTGAACCCGACGTGGCGGCCCACGGTCGGTCCCTCGTCGAGGGGAAGCAACTCCCGGTAGCGCCACATCGTCCGCGGACGCGACTCGATGGCCTGACGCGTGAGGGTCCGGCCAACCGCTTCGTAATCGTATTCGACTTCGAGGGGACCGAAGTCTTCGGTGCAGAAGTTCAAGGGGCCTTGGGGGAAGGTCTTCCCGCAGAGCCGACACCGCAGACCTCGAACCAGTTCAACGGACACGACGGACCTCCCTCGACTTGGACGGGGACGACGAACGGAAGCGCCATCCGATCCGAGCAAGGGAGAGGGCCGTATGCTGCCTGGTCCGGCGGGAGGGGAAAAGGTGGGAACGGCGAGGACCCAAGAGGAAGGGTCATGGCCGCGACCATCTTATCTGTCCCATCGGCCCTTGGGTGTCACCCCAAAGACTGGGCAGGAGTTAGCACCAGCATTCGCCGCGATGGCGAACCGGTTGCTGTGGCGTCACAGGGCCCGTCCCTCAGCCACTCTGGATAAGATGCGCACCGAATTATGAAAGGACGAACATAACGGGGCCCCAATCCCGCGTCAAGGGGGGCGTTGACGCCGCGCCGAATTCGCCGTTCGTCGGGCCGTGTCCTTGATTATCTTGAGAGGTCTCCCGGCACCGACATCAGGAAGGCCCCGATGAACTGCCCCGTTTGCTGCGCACCCATGCGACCTGACTTCATCGTCCACGGACATGACGTGTTCCGATGCGACTCGTGTCAACATCGGGCCTCGGGACCGATCTCTTCAACCGATCATGTGAGTGCCGTTTACGATGACTCGTACTTCCAAGGAGGCGGCGCGGGGTATCGCGACTATCCCTCCGAGGAACGAATCCTCCACGCGCACGGTCGGCGTTACGGCCGGCTCCTCCGAGGTCATACGCGACCCGGACGGGTCCTCGACGTGGGCGCGGCGGCCGGGTACGTCTTGCAGGGACTCCTCGACGAAGGCTGGACCGGCGTCGGTTTGGAGCCGAACCGCCGGATGGCCGAACTGGCGAACCGGGCCGGACGCGAGGTCCTGGTCGGCACGCTCGAAGCACCGCCGGAGGACCTCCGCGAGAAGGGGCCCTTCGACCTCGTGACCATGGTGCAGGTCGTCGCCCACTTCCACGACCTCCGACGGGCCTTCGAGAACGCGGCGGCGCTGACCAAGCCCGGCGGTCTCTGGCTCATCGAAACGTGGGACCGCTCAAGCTGGACGGCCCGCCTCTTCGGCAGGAACTGGCATGAGTATAGCCCGCCGAGCGTCTTGCACTGGTTCGACCGCGCCGGCCTGGCCGGACTCGTCTCTCAATTCGGCATGAGGACACGCGCCCAAGGCCGACCTCGCAAGTTCATCTCGGGCGGCCATGCGCGGTCACTCTTGAGGTACAAGCTGGAAGCGAACGCCCTGACGCGCCCGCTCGCCTGGACCACGGCCGTCGTCCCCGAACATCTGCCCATCCCCTATCCCGCCGAAGACCTCTTCTGGATGCTCTTTCAGGCGGCTGGGAAATGCTGAAGACCAAGGGTCCGGTGAGGTGGGGCTATCGAGACTTCTCGATGGCCGCGATCGGTTCCAGACGCACGTCCACACTGAACTTGTGGGCGCTTAGCCCTTCGACGTCGGCCAGGCGGCGGATGTCGGGCGCCAGTGTTTCCAGGCCCGCCTTGCTGGTGGCGATCACGCTGGTCCGCTTCAAGAAGTCGTTCGAAGAGAGACCCGAGGCCCAGCGCGACGTGCCCCCCGTGGGCAAGACGTGCGAGGGGCCCGCCGCGTAGTCGCCGGCCGCGACCGGCGTCTCGTGCCCCAGGAAGATCGCCCCGGCGTTCACGAACCGATCACACAAACGCTCCGGATCACTCGTGGACACATGAAGATGCTCCGGCGCGAACTTGTTGGCCAGGTCCACGGCCTCGTCCTCATCACGGGCCAGCACGAGGGCGCCGTGGCGTTCCAGGCTCTCGCGTGCCAGGTCGCCCCGGGGCAGCCAGATGAGTTGCTCGATCAACGCCTCTTCCACATGTTCGAGCAGCTCCGGGTCCCACGTGATCAGGATGCTCGCGCCGGGAGAGTGCTCGGCCTGGCTGATCATGTCAGCGGCGAGGAAGCGAGGCCGCGCGGTCGCGTCGGCGACGACGACCACCTCGCTCGGGCCGGCGATGCTGTCGATGTCCACCTCGCCGAAAACGTGCCGCTTGGCCAGGGCGACGAAGAGGTTCCCCGGGCCCACGATCTTATCGACGGCGGCGATCCCCTCCACGCCGTAAGCGAGCGCGGCCACCGCCTGGGCCCCGCCGATCCGATGGACCTCGCTCAACCCTAACGCATGACAGGCGGCCAGCAACTCTTGATTGTAGCCGCCAAAGGGGGTCGGCGGCACGACCACAGCGATGTCGCGAACGCCGGCCGCCAAGGCCGGGACGACCGTCATCAGGAGCGAAGACGGGTAGGCCGCGGCGCCTCCGGGAACGCAAACCCCCACGCGGCGAAGCGGCCGATAGCGCAGGCGCAACTCGATCCCTTGGGGCTTCCTGAGCGTCGCGTCGTGATGAAGGATGCCCAACTGAAAGGCCAGGATGTTGTCGCGGACGCGCTGGAGCGATTTCAGGTACTCGGGGTCCGACCGCGCGTGGGCGACGGCCATTTCCTCACGAGGCACGCGGACCTGTTTGGCGTCGAGGGTGACTCCGTCGAGTTTCGCGGTGTAGTCGAGGACGGCCTTCAGCCCGTGCTTGCGCACGTCTTCGCAGATGCGTTCCACGACTTGCTGGGGCGAGAGGGGCGCCCCGAACGCGGCGATCGTCTTCTCGCGACCGCGCGGGCCCACGACGTCACCCCGCGGACTGAGCTTTTCGCGAAGGTCGGCGATCGCGCGCGGAGCGTCGTCGGTCGCGCAGTCGATTCGGTTGATGTTCAAGGAGGTACTCATGAGGTCCCTGCAAGCACTGGGGCGGTGGGCGCGAAGGCCCATTGTGGCGCCGTGCCAACCCGGCCGAACGTAATCGAGCCGGAAGCGCGGGTCAACCACGACGCGGGACGGCCGCCTGGTCGAATGGTCGGGCGGGTCGCTAAACTCGAACCGAATCAAGCGGTCATTCGCCCTTCAGGAAGTCCCCGATGAATTGGATTGACTTGCGGTCGGACACAGTGACCCGCCCCACGCCCGCGATGCGCGCGGCGATGTCGGCCGCCGAGGTGGGGGACGATGTCTTCGGTGAAGACCCCACCATCAAGCGGCTGGAAGAGCGCACGGCCGATCTCCTGGGACACGAGGCGGCCCTCTTCGTCCCCTCGGGGACGATGGCCAATCAGATCGCCGTCGGGTGTCTCGCGGGACCGGGCGACGAGTTGCTTTGTGATGAAACGTCGCATGTTTACGTGTGGGAAGGAGGCGGTATCGCGCGGCATTGGGGCGTGACGGCCCGGCCGATCAGCACGAGCGACGGCCTCTTGCGCCTGCCCGACCTGGAAGGAAAGGTCCGGCCCGATGACGGCCATTATGTCCGCACGCGCCTCGTCGTCCTCGAGAACACGCACAATCGAGGCGGGGGGCGGGTCCACCCGTTCGACGAGGTCGCGCGTGTCGCTCAGTGGGCACGCGAACGGGGCCTTCATCTTCACTGCGACGGGGCCCGCTTGATGAACGCGGTGGTGGCCTCCGGAGTGGCGGCGTCGCGCTGGGGACGACTCTTCGACACGGTCTCCATCTGCTTCTCGAAAGGGCTGGGCGCGCCGGTGGGCTCGGCATTGGTCGGCAACAGGGACCTGGTCCGTCGGGCCCATCGCCTGCGCAAGGCGCTGGGAGGCGGGATGAGGCAAGCGGGCATCATCGCGGCCGGGGCCTTGCACGCCTTGGACCACCACGTGGATCGTCTGGCGGAAGACCATGAACACGCGAGGCTCCTGGCGAGGGCCGTGGCGGAGACGCCCGGCCTGGAGCTGGAATCGGGGCCGGTGGAGACGAACCTGGTCTGGGTGCGGGTGGGTCCCGAACTGGGGACCGCCCAAGAGGTCGCCACCCGCCTGCGCGAACGCGGGGTGCTGCTGGCCGCCCTGGGACCGAACGTGCTTCGCGGCTGCACTCACCTGGACGTGACCCGCGCGGACGTCGCCCGTGCCTGCGAAGTTATCCGCTCACTCTCCACCTTAAATACGCCGCTTTGACGCCATCTTAAACTGTGGCGCGTGTTGACCTCAGGCATCATGCCCTTCCAGACGGTAGGACCCGATTCGGCCCAGCGAGTTTTCTTCTATTTCGGAATCATGCGTGAAGCGCAAACTGGATTTGGCTCGCCGCATGAACAAGTCAGGGGCGGAGGCGACCGTGACCCTGGTGGGTCGCGGTCCGGTTGGAAACCGTGGTGTCGAGGTACGTCGTATGTTGAAGTCCCTGGGCCATCGTGGTATCGCGTGGGTCGTCTTGCTCGCCCCCTGGGCGATCGCCTCTCCGGCCTTGGCCGACCCCGGCATCGTCATCCCGGAAATCGTCGTTGAGGAGTTCGGCGACCCCACGTTCTACTGCACGTTCAACGCCTTGATTCAGGGCGGGACGCAGGTCGTGGGCGGTGGGACCGACGGCTTCACCGTGACCTTCCCGCCGAACTTCGTGACGGGCACGACCAGCGTCCCGGCGGGTTGGCAAGTGGCGGGCACGACACCGACGAGCGCCTTCTATCGTCCCATCCTGGGCAACAACATCACGGTCCCGACGGGCCAACCTCCGCTGAGCGTGGGACTCTTCCAGTTCGCCACCTTCTGGCCGGCGAACAACTATCCGCCGACCCTGCCCGCCGTTTTTCAGTTCCTTACCCCTGGCGGCATGCAGCAAACCATGCAGGACGTGCCCGTGCGGTTCGTGCCCGAACCGGCTTCCTGGGTCCTGTTGGGTCTGGCCTTGCCGGTGGTCGTCGGGGCCGTCCGACTCTGGAGCAAACCCGGGCCTTCTTGAGGGATCAAGGTCGGGGCCGTAGCTCGCGGAGGTCTGGGTCCTCTTCGATCGACCTGGCGTCCGCATGGGTCCTCTTCAACAGCTCGGCTGCCTGGGTCCGCAGTTCGTCACCACGTCGGGATCTTTCCTCCGCCGATCGTCCGGGCGCTTCGGCGGCCTGACGCGCGGCCTTCGCCAGGAGACGCGTCGCGCGAAGGGCCGCGCTCGGGTCGTCGGGGGCGACCTGGGTCATCGTCGTGGCGAGCGCCGCGGCCCCTTCGTGGTCGCCCGAGCTGAGACGGAGCATCGCGAGGGCCTCCATGTGCTTGAGGAGGTCTTCGCGATAGCCGAGCACTCCGGGGGCCTCGTCCACGGCCCTTTGCCCGTGATAGATGGCGGTCGACAGTAAGGCGCCCGCCCTCGCCGGGTCTTTGTTCCAGGAACGCTGGGCCTGACGTCCGAGGACGTTGCCCAAGAGGTATCGCGCGCGGTGTCCTTCGGGTTGGGCCGCGACCACGTTCTCCAGTCGCCCCGCCGCTTCGGCGAAGAGCGTGTCGGCCTCGTCCGACTTCTTCTCGTCCAGGTAGGAGCCCAGGTTGAGGAGCGCGATCGAGAGGTCGGCCTGATACCGCGAGGACTTGGGGTTGGCCTGGACGACCTCGCGGAAAACGTCGAGAGAACGGCGGTATTCTCGTTCGGCGTCGGGGAGGCGGAGTTCGCCCAAGTTCGTGTGGCCGCCGGCCATCAAGGGGAGATAGCCGGCCTGTTTCGTTTTGCGGTACTCGTCGTCATAAATCGCGAGGGCCCGTTGAAGGGCGCCTGCCGCCTCGGCGATCGCCCCGGTGGACTTATGGGCCAGGGCCAAGTTGTTGTAGGTCTGGGCCTGTTCGCGACGATAGCGGGCCACTCCGGGGTTGCGCTCGATGAGCGTCTGATACGCGGCGATGGCCTGGTCGTAATGCGCGATCGCCGCGGGTGCCTCGCCGCGGGCCCCTTCCAGGTCCCCGCGGTTCATGGCCAAGACCGCGAGCGACGCGGCCAACTCAGGCACTTCGGGATACTCGGCGACCAGTCCCGAGAGCAACGTCGAAGACTTCTCGAAAAAGCGCGCGGCCTCATCGAAGCGCCCCTGGCGCGTGGCCAACGTGCCCAGGTTCGTGTAGGCGCGCGCGAGGTCGCGCTGATACTTGAAGTCGTGGGCCGGTTGTTCCAGGGCCTCGTGGATCGCCACTCCCTGTCGATACTCGCGCTCGGCCTCGGCGTCTTGACCGTCTCCCT
>CALLYK010000531.1 GCA_937858365.1 uncultured Isosphaeraceae bacterium
GGGCCTCCTGCACGCGGGGCGGCAGGATCGCGCGGACGTCGGTCGCGATCGTCCCGCGGGGATGGCTGCTTGGCAAGTCGCCCCGCGAGGGCCGTCCGGCCAAATAGTCGCGGGCCCACTGGATCGGCGCCTTGTATTGTCGGCCGCCAATCACATAGGCACGCCGCTCGGCGCGTTGTTGGTAGTGTAGGCCCGAGAGCGGGTGGTGCGGACCTGCCTCCTCGGGCGTGATCGTCACCACCAGGCCGCTATTGGCGAAGGGCGAATCGTGACGGCTCTCGCTCATGCCGTTCGTGCAGAAGTAGCCCGGTTCGCTCACGCTAGGCATCACATAACCGCCTGCGCACATGCAGAATGTGAACAGATCACGATCTCCTACTCGCGTGACAAGCTCGTAATCGGCCGCGCCAAGCGCTGGGTGTCCCGCGTGACCGCCGAAGCGGGCCCGATCGATTTGCGCTTGCGGCTGCTCGATCCGCACGCCGAGTTGAAACGGTTTGGGCACGATCGGCACGCCCCGACGAAGCAACATTCCGTAAGTGTCGCGCGCGCTGTGACCGATCGCCAAGACGACCAGGTTGGCCGCGAAATGGCCCGACGTGGTCGAAACACCGGTCAGACGGCCGTCGATGATGGTGAGGTCTTCGACCCGGCAATCGAAGTGGACGACACCGCCGAGTTCTTCGATCTTGCGTCGCAACGTGCGGACGATCAGGGGAAGGCGGTTCGAGCCAAGATGTGGCCGGTTCTCGTAGAGGATCGACGCCTTGCCGTGACAATCGGCGACCAGTTCGAGAGCGCGTCGGATGTCGGGGCCGCTGTTGCGACTGGTCAACTTCCCATCACTGAAGGTGCCGGCGCCGCCTTCGCCGAAGAGGTAATTGCTTTCGGGGTCGAGAAGGCCCCCTTCGTCGAACTTTCGGACAGCGGCGACGCGTTCCTTCACCCCTTGACCACGTTCCAGGACAATCGGGGCGTGACCGCCGAGCGCGAGGAAGTAGGCGGCGAAGAGCCCGGCCGGACCCGCGCCGATGATGACGGGCGGATGACGGAGCGGCTCGGTCCCCGGTTCGGGCCAGTCAAACGGCGCTTGCTCAAATCGTTCAACGTATGGTCCCGGCGCGTGCGCGAGGACCGTCGCTTCGTCGTTGACCTCCACTTCCGCTGCGTAAACGAAGTGGACCTCATCGTGCTTGCGGGCGTCGAGGCTCCGACGGAGGATGCGCCAGCGCGTCAGGATGTCGGGTCCGGTGCCGAGTCGTGCCGCGATCTTGGCGGGGAGTTCGGCCTCGGTCTCATCCAAGTCCAGGCGGATGTTGCTCACTTTCAGGGGCATCGTGTCGTCTCTGTCGTCGTTGGCCTCAGTCCTTGAGGTCGGCCTTCAGTGCCTTGTAGGCCGCCACCGCCATGCGGTCGCACGCTTCGTTTTCGGGGTGGCCGTTGTGACCCAAGACGCACTCAACGCGCACCGTGTGGCGGCCGAGAAGCTCGTCGAGGCGCTGCCAGAGGTCCAGGTTGATCACAGGCTTGAACGCCTTTCCCTCCTTCCGTCGCCAGCCATTGGCCTTCCATTTGGGCATCCATTCCATCAGGCCTTTCCCCACGTACTGGCTATCGGTGACGAGCCTTACCTGACAGGGGACCTTCAGCGACTCCAAGGCCGCGATCACCCCCATGAGTTCCATCCGGTTGTTGGTCGTGAGTTCCTCGGCGCCCCAGGCATCTCGGACCTTGCCGCTGGCAGGGTGCTTCATGATGTAGGCCCAGCCGCCTGGTCCCGGATTGCCCGAGCAAGCGCCGTCGGTGAAGAGTTCGATGTGGTTGAGAGCGTCCTGTGCCATGCGTGCCCCTCGTCGGTTCGTCGTGATCGCGATAGACATCATACCCAGGATCGCGTATGGAGAGAGGGATGCGCATCTCGTTCGACCTCGACGACACGCTCGTCCTCGGCGCCGACCGGCCGTCGGAACGGCCCCTGGGCTGGTGGGCCCGGCGACTCTTCCCGGAAACGATGCGGCCGGGGGCGCGTTCCTTGCTGCGCTCGCTCAGGGCGCACGATGTCTGGGTTTACACGACGTCATATCGATCGCGGGCGTATGTTCACGCCTGGTTCCGTGTTTTGGGCGTCCCGCTAGGCGGGGTGGTGAACCAGTACGTCCACGAGCGTCGAGTCGGGCGGGGCGGGCCTTCCAAGGACCCAGCCGCCTTTGGGATCGACCTTCACGTGGACGATTCCGAAGGGGTCCGGCTCGAAGGCGAGCGATACGGCTTCGCCGTGATCGTGGTGCGGCCCGACGACGACGGCTGGGCCGAACGCGTGCGCGCGGCCATCGCCGGGTGGCGCTGAGTGACATCGCACGAAGCGAGGACTCGACGCGTTCAGCCGGGGACGATCCAGATCAAAACCGTGAAGGGGCCGTTGGTCCCGTCGTTGAGAAGGGCCTTGGGGCCCTCGGTCGTTTTGGGTCCAGGCGCCACGGGACCGGCCTCGGCGTCGGGACGCGGGACCTTGAGGAACATGAGAAGTTCCCGCAATTCGGGACCGAGCTTCTCGGTGCGCACGGGTGCGCCACGCTTGCCTTCGGCGAGTTCCGGCCCTTTGGCGAGGGCCAGCGCCCGGAGGACCTCGGGGCCCGGCTTGTCGGCCCGGATCGTGCCTTGAAGCACGGGGGAATTGGAGAGCCTCGCCAGCAAAGGTTCGAGTTCCTCGGGATGTGCTTCCAGGGCGAAGACCACAGCGGGCCCCGAGTGCTCCGGATCGGCCGTTTGGCTTTCAGGCAGCGGCACCCGGACGTACTCGGGCCGCAAGCGGGCGAGTTCGTGGACGTCGCGGTCGAGACGGCCGATCGTGCCGGCGTCGAGGTTCGCGACCGGCACGATCAGGCGCCGAGCGGACGCCCCTTCCAACTTGGAAAGGCGATCGCGAGCGGGACCTTCCGTCAGAAGGACGGCGCCGGTCCCAGGGGCCGGCCGCTCGGGCGGGGGGGGATCTTCGCTCCCGACCGGGTCTTGTGGTCCCGCGGGGGTGCCTTTGTTTGTGAGGAGCAGGCCGCCGGGCACATGATCGGGCGAGTGGAAGAATCGGGGCGGAAGCAAGGCCAGGAAGAGCCCGGCCGCCGTGGCGAGGGCCGCCGTCGTGAGCATCAAGAGCGAATATCGGCGACGTTTGTCGATGGCGACCACGACGTTAAGGGCCGTTTCGTCCGAGGCGGGCATGCGCGACAAGCCAGCCACTTGATCGCGGACCCAACGCAGGTCGTCCAAGCGCCGGGCGAGGTCGGGGTCGTCACCCAGGGCGTCTTCGACCAACCGACGCTCCGCGGCGTCCAGTTCGTCGTCGAGGTAGGCGCTCAGGATCGATTCATCTTCGAGCTTCATGTTCCCACCGGGTCATCGAGCCCCACGGGGGTCCGGTCGTCCCGTCCCGGGCCCCTCGTCTCGATCGTTCGGACACGTTCGGGCCGGCCCTCGACCCGTTCTCCCATCATGACTTCCAAGCGTCCCTTCAGCTCGCACCGGCCCCGATGCAAGCGGCTCCGGACCGTGCCCACCGGCACGCCGAGCACCTCGGCGATCTCCTCGTAACGCATCCCCTCCAAGTCTTTCAAAATGACCACCTTGCGAAAATCGGGGGAAAGCTCGAGAAGGGCCTTCTGCACCATCGTTTCCCGTTCGCGCCGTTCGATCGGGGCCGTCGGGTCGGAGCGTTCCAGGTCGTCGGCCGCGTTGGCCGGGTCGAAGGACGGGACGTCCGAAAGCCTCAATGGTGGTTTGCGTTTGCGGCGCTCGCTCAGCGCCAGGTTGACCGCGATCCGATAGACCCAGGTGTAGAAGGAACTACTTCCCTGGAAGTGGTCAAGTTTCTCGTAGGCCCGCAGAAAGGCGTCTTGGACAAGGTCTTGCGCGTCCTCGACGCTCCCCGTGAGGCGAACGAGCGTGGCGTGGAGCCGGTCCTTGTAGCGCATCACGAGGCGGCCGAACGCTTCGGTCCGGCCGGCCCGACACGCCCCGACGAGTTCCTGATCGTCCTCGCGCCCGTTCATGGTGTTTGGACGCTCGCCCGGTCGCCGAAGTTCCCGACCGCCCCGCGAGCGGCCCATTCACGTCATTCTACCGCGTATCGGACCAGACCGTCAGGCGCCCTCCAGCTTGACCGCGAAGCGCTTCCTCCATCATCCTCAAGTGGGTGGAGAGACTCACCCCGGGAGGACGCCATGCGATTCGTAGTCCGGTTCGCGGACGATCAGCTCGAACTGGACAGGGACGACGACCGCGTCGTTTCCGTGTGGACCGGACCGCCGGACCTGCCTCGTGACGCGGCCCTCGCCGCCCTGCGCTTGGCCCTCACTCAGCCGATCGAATACCCGGCGATGCACCTGGCGATGGTCCCGGGCGACCACGTCGTGATCGCGGCACCAGAGGACCTCCCACTGCGAGCCGATGTGCTTCAGGCCCTGGAAGATGAGGCGATCGCGGCCGGTGTGGAGCGCCGCGACGTCAAGGTCGTCGGCACTTCGCGGACCAACGCCGACGTCCGCGAAGATCACGCCTATTTGGCCGCGACCAAGGAGGGGCATCGCGTTTATCTGGCGCGCGAAGTCGTCGATGCCGACGTGGTCGTGCCGGTCGGACTTCTCGGGTACGACGAATTCATGGGCCACGTTGGGCCTTGGAGCGTCCTCTTCCCGGGGATGGGCGACACAGCGACCCGCACCGACTTCCTGAGCCGAGGGGGCCCGCCCGGTGCGGCCCTCGCCGAATCGGCCGAAGTAAGTTGGCTCTTGGGTGCCGCCTTTCAAGTCGGGCTCTTGCCGGGCGCGGGAGGGGGCCTCGCCGGGGTCCTCGCGGGCGAGTCTGAAGCCGTCCGCAAGGCCTCGATCACGGCCGTGGACCAACACTGGACGATGAAAGCCGAGCAACGGGCCGACCTCGTCCTCGCGGGCCTGGGCGGGCCTGGGCCGTCGGCCACACTCCACGACCTCGCGCGCGGCCTTCGGACGGCGACGGCCCTTGTCCGCCGCGGCGGACGCGTCGTTGTGCTCTCGAACGTGAAGGGGCCCCTTGGTCCCGCTTTCGAGACACTGAGCCAAACCGACGACCCCGCCGCGCACGGCCTTCAGGCCCTAAAAGCGGTCCGAGGCGCACCAGACTTCACCGACGCGGTCGCCCTGGCCAAGGCCCTCGCCTGGGCCGACCTTTATCTTCTCAGCGGCCTGCCTGATGCGGTCGTGGAGGACCTCGGCATCTTCGCCTTGGGACGCCCGGAGGAGGCCCGCCGCCTGACCGGCATGGCCGATACCGTCACCGCCCTGGCCCGCGCGGAGTGGACCAAGGCCCTCGTCAAGGAATGAACGCATGAGCGACTTCCCAGCCTGGATCGACCGCTCGGCCCGCACCCGCCTGCTCGTGACCGGACGCGACCGCCTGAAAACGCTGCACAACCTGACGACACAGGACGTTCTGACCCTCAAACCGGGCGAAGGCCGCGAGGCGTTCGTCACGAGCCCGCGCGGCAAGACGCTCGCCTGGATCTCCATCCACGCCTTGCCCGACGCCCTCCTCCTCCGCGGCGACGAAAGGGCCGCCGAGGTGCTTCTGCCCCACTTCCAAAAGTACGCCTTGTTTGATGAGGTGACATGGATCGACCGTCAAGACGCGACGTTCGAGACGCACGTCATCGGCCCTTGGCCTTCGCCGATCGAACTGCCCAACCTGGGGGTCGCGACGCTGACATGGGCCGGCAAGACGTTGGTCATCGTCCGCGAGTCGCCAACCGCGATCGATGGGACGACCCTCATCGGGGAAACGGCCGACGCCGGCGCGATCGCTGAGGCGGTCCGAGGCCAGGGTGTGACCAAAATCGACGCCGAGTCGTTCGAGGCCCTGCGTATCGAGGCTGGCACACCCCGGAGCGGCGAGGATGTGACGGCCGAGGACCTCCCTCAAGAATTCGAGCGAGACGCCCGCGCAATCAGTTTCAAAAAGGGCTGCTATCTAGGGCAAGAAACGGTCGCCCGGCTCGACGCGCTCGGTCACGTGAACCGCGTCTTCCGCGGCCTCGTCTGCGAACCGGGAGCGGACTTGAAACCAGGCTCGACCCTGCTGGGCGAGGATGCCAAGCCGGCGGGCAAAGTTACGTCCGCGACCTTTTCCAAACGCCTCGGTCGTTTCGTCGCCCTGGGTCTCGTAAGGACCAGGCAGGCCGAGCCAGGTACGACGCTGAAGACCGAATCCGGGCATCGCGTAATGGTGGCGTCCTTGCCGATCAACGCCTGATCGACAAGGACGAGTTGACCGGGCCCCGGTCCCAGGGCGCACTGCCGCGTGACAAGCTTCCTCAATAGGAGTCGCTCGAAATGGTCTCGCCGCCGGCTCGTGTGATCAGGCCCGCGAAGGTCCGCATCGGTATGGTCTCCTTGAGGAAGCGGACCGAGCCGTCGCCCAGAAGGAAATTGGCCCCACCAGGGTGGAAGGCGAACGCTTCGCTGGTTCCTTCGGAACCGTAGTAGGGATAGGGGAACGCCACGTAGCCGATGTCCTCGCCGTTGGTGCAGTTTAGTGGGCAGGGACCGGGAAGGACGGTGCCGCTCGCGCTCGAGCCGTCGATGCTGAAATCACTCGCGGGCCGGCACCAGCCGCCGCCGTTGACTCGATGGGTGAGCGTGTCGCCCAAGTCCCTCGGACCACGTCGAAACACGAAGGGGCGTCCGGCGGACTCGGCGAAGGCGATCGTGTTCGAGAGCCCGTCGGTCACGTCGGCGAGGCGCGAGGTCACGTTCTTGGGCAGGACCCCCGGTCCGGAAACGCCTACCAAGCGCGACACGACCAGGCGATCATCCACGCCGATCGTGGGGGAATAGTCTGTCACGGCGACCATCGGCGCCCAGGTCATTGGCGGTTGGGGGTCGCCGTCCAGCGCGGTGTTGCGCGGCGAAGCGGGGCACATCAGTGTGTTGATCTTGCTGCGCACCACCGTCCCGTTCTCCAAGGCGCTCCAGTTGAAGGACTGGTTGTAGGCATCGAAAAGCACGCGTTGTTCAAAGTAAGGAAGCATGAACGTGATCGCCGCGATGCGCGGCAGGTTTGTGACCGCGTTGGGGCGGTTGCTCGCGGGCAGATGCCCCATCGTGTCATGGAAACCATGTATGGCGATCCCAAGTTGTTTGAGGTTGTTGACGCACTGGATACGGCGGGCGGCCTCTCGGGCCTGCTGCACGGCCGGTAGCAAGAGGGCGATCAAGACGCCAATGACCGCGATCACAACCAGCAACTCGATGAGCGTGAAGCCGCGTGGACTGAGACGAACGGTGCGCATGGTCAACTCCTTTTTCGAGCGTTCGGGAACGTGTCCTGTCTTCTCAACGTGTGATTTGGAGCGGTCCGAGGTCGTTCTTCCCCTGGCGGACAGAGAAGCGAAGCGGGGTCGTTTCCGGTTTGCCGTATTTGGCGGGGACCACATTGGGTCCGCGTTGGATGTCAGCCCCTTTGCCCACGAGCTTGTACCACTCGATCGTGACGGCGTAGTCCCCCTCAGGGGCCCCGTCATGATCGTCGAACGTCGTCAGACGGAAGGTGCCGTCAGGGCCGGCCTGACCAGTCGGCCGCACATCTTGTTGGGCCGAAGGGTCTAACGGATGAAACACGACGAAGGCCCCCGGCGCGGCTTGTCCCTGGAACCGCACTTGGCCTTGGACCGGGAAGGTTGGGATCGCCCCCGTTTCGCTGGAGCAACCCCACAGGACCAAGGCGGCACCGAGGACGGACCACATCCGAAACGGGCATCGTTGGGACGAACACCGATGCGTCATCGCGAGCTCCTTACTCCGCGCCTTCAAGCCACGCCATCATTCGTCGAGGGAATGGAGTCAGATGCTCTTATCCTTTTATCGACGAACCGAGAAGCCCAAGTTAGGATCTTCTACTAACATCGTCAAGATAATAAAGTTTCAAGTTGACCAAAAACACAACGTATCCTCCGGACGATTTTCAAAGCGGAACACCCGATCGGGCCGTCGGAATGGGGGCGGTGCCTGACAGCCCCCCTTAACAGGGCCAGAAGCGTAGCGACGTCCACGTTCATAGATGGCCGTGTCCGGATCCGATTGGATCGAGAACCCAGCCGGAGCCGTGAGCGACGGTCTGGTCCTATTTCCAGGGCGCCGACGCTCACATGTCCGGCTCGGTTTCCCCAGAATGAGGGCCCGTCGCATCGCCCGATGGAAGGCGCCTGGCAAGACGTCGGCACGGTCATTAGACTAAAGACTTGTTGAAGGGCGATGCCCCAACTCGCGATCCAATTGGACTTCGCGACTTTGTGGACTGCCTTTCGTCCTCCACTTCGGGGCGACTTGAGGTAAGCAGCCTGGCCTATGCGAGCGGTCGTGATCGGCGGGTCCGGCCAGATTGGCGGCTGGCTTCTGCATTGGCTCCGAGAGCGTGGCCACGAGGCCATCGGGACCTACCAAACAGTCGCCTATCCTGATCTTATCCAACTCGACATGGCCGAGGCCGAGCAGGCCACTGAATGGCTCCGCCGCCAAAGTCCCGATGTGGTCTTCTACCCGGCCGGGTTTACCTGGGTCGATGGCTGTGAACGCGACCCGAAATTAGCGCGCGCGGCGAACTTCGAGCAACCACTCATGATGGCCCGCGCGGCGAGCAACGTGGGTGCTCGCTTCGTCAGCTTCTCAACCGATTATGTGTTCAACGGCCACTCGGGGCCCTACGCCGAGGACTCGCCGACGGACCCTATCAGCGTCTACGGGAGCGTGAAACTGGAGGCCGAGCGGGCCCTCGCGGAGGAGCTTGGTCCCGGGCAACTCACGATCCGAACGTGCTGGGTGTACGGTCCGGAACGGCAAGGAAAGAACTTCGCATATCAGGTCGTGAAGGCCCTCGCCGATGGTCGCGACTTGGTTTGCCCGATCGAAATGAAAGGCAGCCCCAGTTACGGACCCGACGTGGCCTTGACCTCGGTGCGACTCGCCGAAGCGGGCGCGTCTGGTCTCATCCACGTGGCCGGACCAGAATTCGTGGGCCGTCTCGAGTTCGCCGCCGCGATCGCTCGATCGTTCGGACTCGACCACGGTCGACTGGTCGCCATGCCCTACCACGAGACAGGTGCCAAGGCGGCCCGTCCCCTTCTTGGGGGCCTGCGCACGCCCCTTCTGGACGCGATGATGCCCAATGCTCTGCGCCCTTTGGAGACCGCGCTCATCGACTTCCGAGACCGCGTGGCGGGCGCTGGACCTTGGACCAGGCCCCAAGGGGCCCAAGGCCCCACTTGACGACCCGACCCACAGAGGCCGCGGAGCGACCGTCGTGGCCCTTCATCGCCCGTTCGACATGAGCAATTTGAGGATCTTGTCCCAGCGGCCTTGGCGGTCTTTCTCGAACGCCTTGAGGTAGTCGGAAACGACTTCGTGGATCGCTTGCGGGCTCTCGAAGTTCCGGCCTTCCGGCGCTGGCGGCAAGTCCTCGGGTCCCATGGGCATCGGTTGACCTTGGGGCCCGAAGAACGGGTCCATGACAGGCCCGAACTCCGTCCCAGGCGCGGCCGAGGCCGCCGGTCGGGGCGGTAAAGCAGTCATCGCTTCGTTGGCCTGACGCTCGCGCAACACCTTGATTTCGTCGGTGAGGCGGGCGATCTGGGTGAGCTCGTCCCGAATCATGTCCACATGGTTCTTGTTCAGGGACACGATCAGGTTCGGCAGGAGCGAGAAGACCTGATGGAACTGGTCATACATCTGCTGCTGCATGGAGACGACTTGGTCGAGCACGGCGCGCAGGGCCGGGTCGGAGGTGGGCGCGGTGGGGTAGGGGCCCACCGAAGTAGGCGCGACCGCACCGGTCGATGGGATGGACATCGGCGGCAGAGAGAAGACCCGAGGGGCCAGGGCGCCGGTCGTCTTCAGGGCCGCGGGCGCGGGCAGGATTTCCCCGGCAGGCCGCCCTCGGACGGCGGGCAAGCCCCCTTCTTGACGGAACCGGATAACGTGCAGTCCAATGTGCAGTTCATCGCCGTCATTCAGGCGGGCGTAGCGGACCCCGGCGCCGTTGATCGTCACTCCATGCGTGGGCAGAAGGTCCACATACCACACACCTTGGGTCGTCCGAACGAGGGCGCAGTAATGCCGTGAGGCGCCTTCGTCTTTCAGGCGGACCTTGCAGGCGGCGCCGCCGCCGATAAGGGTGACGACGCGGTTCAGGGTGCAACTCGAGAGGATGCCCGTCCCCCGCAGGAAATCGAGCCGGGCCGGCGGGAGGGAGAATCGCTTGGCGAAGCGGGCCGAGAGGGGGTTGGCCTCACGCGAGTCGTCGGGCGGAGGCCCCTCTTTGGTGCCGCTCGCGTCGATGAGGACATGGTAGGGGCCGATTCGGATCAACTCACGCTGGTCCTCGCCGCCGGTGGCGAGATGGTCGGCCTGGAAGGTCACTCCCGTGCGGCTCTGAAGGTCGAAGCAGTAGGGCCGCCCAGCGACGAGTTGCAGATAGCAATGGCGACGACTGACTCCGGCGTGATTGAGGACGACATCGGCGCGGGGATGCCGGCCGATCAAGACGAACGGCTGTTGGAGGAGGACCCGCTCGGGGCGCGCGCGATCGCCCCCTTGGACCTCCAGACGGATCGGCCCAGTCCCTCCGCAGGCTTCGAGAAACGAATCCATGCTGAACCTCTCGCGCGGCCTGGGGCGGCGTTCGGAATGCTCGTGCCCGAACAGGTCCCCCTCGGCGGTGGTCCGAAGGGCCTGCGGCGCGCCCGATGCGACCCCTCGCTCGCCATTGTCGGCGGAGCGCATGGCGTTTTTCAAGGTCGTTGACGCATCCCGGTGCGTATCCGATCGCTCAAGTGCATCGGAACGGAGTTGGTCCAACGCCGCGAACCGATGTCTTCCGTCAACATGGGTCGGAAAGAGGTTGCGAAATCAAGGGCTTCGCCCTACTTTGAGCAACGCGAATCGCAGCGTCGGCCTTCGGACGGGATCATTCTTCCCGAGCTGTTGGGCCGTCGCCGCGGTCACAACCACGTCCTCGATGACCGATTTCCTGACGATCTTTCGCCCACGGGGCCTCCTCCACATGAGATGTACCCTGCTTGCTCCCCTGGTCAAGCGTTGGTCCTTGGGACTCTTGACCACCATGACGCTCCTCGCCGGCGCCACAGCGTCGCGAGCGGACATCCTCTTCACGGAATACGGGAGCAACGGAAGCCTCTCGGCCGTCAAGCGGGTCACAGACGCGGGCGCTCCGGTTTGGACGCGTACCGTGAACCTCGACGGTCCCACGGGGATCGTCACCGATAGTTCGGGGAACGTCTATGTGGCCAACACGGGCCGCGCCCTCGGCTCGGGCCCGTTCAATTCCACGATCCTCAAGTACAACTCGGCGGGCACGCTCACCAACACCTTCAACTTGACGCTCAACAGTGCCCCGCTGGGCTTGGCGATCGGCCCCGATGGGTTTCTGTATGCGTCGGCGACGAACGGCACACCGCCTCCACCGGGTCAGTTGGCCACGGCTACCAACCAGATCTTCCGCATCAACCCCAACAACGGGACTTTCGCGACCTGGAGCACCGCCGGGCCCGGAGGCCCCGTCCCGACGATCCAGTTCCCCGTACCAACCGCCCCTCTAAACTACGCGGGTATCGCCTTTGACAGCTCGGGCCGACTCTACGTCGCCGACTATTTCCGCAATCGCATCGATCGCTACGACACCAACGGCGCCTATCTCGGGGTCTTCACCGCGAACGCGCAGCTCGACGGCCCGTACGGTCTGGCCTTCGACCGTTTCGGCAACCTGATCGTGAGCAATTCGAGTAAGCTGGTCGTGAACCCAGTGGACAAGATCCTGGCGTTCGATTCCAACGGTAACTTCATCACGACCCTACAGAATCAGTTCCCCACCCTCTATCTTCCGGCTGGGATCGCGTTCGACAACTCGGGCAACCTGTTGGTGGCCAACAACGCGGCCAGCCTCAACGGGCAAGGGTCGATCGTCAAGCTCCAGATCAACTATACGGGCTCGACTCCGACAGGCACCACAAACCTGGGGGCAGTCCTAACCGGGCTGAACGGACCCGTGTTCCTGGCCGTGCCGGAACCCGCGAGCGTCATCCTAGCCGGCATCGGCGTCGTGGGTGTACTGACCATCGGTGTTCGACTCCGCCGCAAGGCGGCGGACGCCTGAGGGCCGATCCAATCGGGGAAGGTTGCCTAATTTCATCACAGATTGGACAGGCGCCTTCCATCGTCACCACGTCCTTGATAGAGTCTGGTGGTCCCGTTGATGCTGACGTGTCCCCGTGGGGAAGCACCGATGAATCGAGTGAAAGTGCGGAGTTGGGTCACCGCGGGCTTGGCGTGTGCGGTCGCGGCCGGGTCCGCCCTTGCCCAGAATCCGGGGATCTCGACTTCCACGTCCTCCAGTCCCATTCCGGGTTTGCCTGGCTTTATTCGCCTTCTCCGCTCAAGCTCAAGTTCGTCCCCAAGCCTCCCGGGCGGCACGACTTCCAACTCAATCTCGAGCACGGGGGCGATTGTACCGTCGGGATTTGTCCTCCTCGGCAAGTCCTCACCGAGCGTGACGATCGCGACCGGCGGAACCCAACCGGTCTCGAAGAGTGGAGACCCGCCTCCTCCCGGGTTCATCCTTCTCGGTCCTGGGGGACGACCGCCCGGCGGTGGGCCTCCCGGCGGTTACGACTCACCCTGAGTGGTGATCGGGCCCTCCATTCGCAATCCCTGGAACGGCCGCATTGGACCTTCCTACGAGGTCCATTGGCGGCCGTCTTTTCGTTGGGTGCACCTTGGGCGAGCTCGATAGGTTCGCGCATCTGAGTGAGTTGGTCGTCCCAGAAAAGTCCGCGGGCCATGAAACGGCCCCGCGCACCTCGCGAGTTGCAGACCTTTCTCGATCGTCTACTCCGTCTTGGGCCCGTCCCCATGATGCGCGATTGGTGCCGCGGTCTTACCGAAGCGACCTTGCTCGTGATTGTCGGCCTGGCGCCTTGGGCGTTCGGCTGCCGCGACGCATGGGCCCGCGAATGGTTGACTTACGCGATCGCACTGGCCGCCCTCTTGGCGGCGTTCGCCCGGTGGGACGAGGACCGATGGGCCGTGGTCCGTACCTGGACGGGCCTTTGTTTGCTGGGCCTCGGCCTTCTCGCCTGCTGGCAAATCACCGATGTCGGTGAAAGCGGTCTGCGCCTCTTGGCGCCCCGGACCGCCCAGCTTCGAGCAGACGTCTTGCCGGCCGTGGGCGAGACCGTGAGGGAAGACCCTGCTCCGCCCGTGGCGTTACCCAAGGCCACTCTGAGCTTGGACCCCGATGCGACCCGAGACCAGGTTTTCCGCATCGCGGCCTGCTGGATTGTTTTCTCGCTTGGATATCTCGTGGCGGCGCGCCCCGGCGCGACAGGCCGTTTGGCCTGGGTCTTGATGGCCAATGGAGCTCTTCTGAGTGTCGTCACCTTCCTTCAGGTGTTGACCTGGAACGGGAAGCTGCTTTGGGTGAGGCCCACCGAACACAGCGGCAATGGCGGCCCCTTCGTCAATCACAACCATCTGGCGGCCTATCTCAACATGGGACTGGGGTTCGCGCTCGCGGGTCTGGTGGTCCTCCGCAAGACGGGGTCGCGTGGCGTCGGCCGCGGCGGGGCCTTGTGGTTGGCTTACACGGCGGGCCTGCTGTTCGCGGGAGTGCTGGGCTCCCTCTCCCGCAGCGGGTTGCTGGGGACCCTGATCGCGACGATCGCCTGCTTGGCCCTTGGGCGCCCGTTCCTGTCCCGCTCCAAGGGCGGGCCAGGCATTCTCATCGCGCTGGGTCTGTTGGTCGGGGGCATGGCCCTCTTGCTCTGGTTCTCAGGGACCCAGCAAATCACCGACCGCTTGGACACACTCACGACCAGAGACCCCTACGAATCGCGTTGGGTCTCCTGGTCAGGCGCGGTTCGGGCTTGGTGGGACCGCCCGGTTTGGGGCCTCGGCCTTGGAAGTTACGCCACTTCGGCCTTTCCTTATTACCTAAAGGACGCAGGGGTCTATTACCATAATCCCGAAAACGAATACCTCCATTTTCTGGCCCAAGGCGGGTTGCCCGGGTTCGCCCTTTTCGTGGGTCTTTTTGCGTCCATCATCGTGGCGGGCGTTCGGGCCGTCCGGCGAGCGGAGGCCCAAGACCGGCTCCCCCTCGCGCTCGGAGGGACCTTCGGCTTGATCGCGCTGGCGGGTCAATGCCTGGGCGACTTCCCCACCCAGACGCCCGCCATCGCCCTGACCGGGACCCTTTTGGCCGCAGGTCTCGTCCGCTTCGGAGCGGGGCCCCGGACTGGTCCTACAAGTCCGCGCGGGCCCTCGTGGCGATCCAACGTCGTGGGGGTGACGACTGCGGCCTTGGCGTTGGTCGTCGCGCATCATGGATGGACCGTGGCGCGGTCCGCCAGCGAGCTTGAAGGCACCATCATCCCCCAGCCCCGCGAGAAGATGCCCACGGCCTTTCTCTGGGAGGCGTCCATCGAGGAACTCGACCAGGCACGCGATGCTCTCGACCGCGCCCTGGCTTGGCGACCCAATTGGGGAGAGGGCCACCTCTGGAAAGGGCTCGTCCACCTCAGCCGCTACCACATGACCACCCAGAACCTCCTCAAGGCCGAGGGGGCCTCCGAGACAGATATCTTGGTTTTCTCACATCCCCTCTGGCTCCACCGTGTGGTGCATACCACAGCGCCCGAAGACCTCAAGAAATACGGAGACCTGGCGCGCCATGGCCCGGTCCGAGACGATCTGGTCCCGGCGACGCGCAGCTTCTTGGAGGCCCGGCGTTGCACCCCCGGGCAGGCCCTCGCGCAGGTGGAATTGGCGAGCCTGGACTACTTGCTCATCGGCGGGGCGACCAGCGCCGAATACGTGTCCCGCGGGCTTTCCCTGGCGGGCCCCGATTCCGCCGCGCTGGCTCAATTGGGTGAGACGGCTTTTCAAGCGGGCGATTTTGAGGCGGGAGCTCGCTGCCTGAACAGATTACTCGCAACGAGTGAGGCGAACTGGGACCGAGTGGCCGACGCCTGCCGCGATGTCCCGCCCGAGGTCCTCCTGGAGAAGGTCCTGCCCAATGGCCGCACCGCGATCCACTTCGCCACCCGCTTGTACGGTTCACCCGAGGCGCGTCCAGCCCGTGAGCTCTTTCTGCGGACAGCACTGGAGCGCCTTCCCCACGATCGCGGCCTCACGGACGCGCAACGACTTCATTTTGAAGGGGAGGCCCGGGCCGGATTGAACGACCGAGAAGGGGCCTTCCGGGCCCTGGAAGGGGCCCTCGCCCTCGAGCCCGCCAACGGCGAGTGGCGGGAGGGGCTCATGGACTGGTTGATCGCATGGGGGCGTTACGAGGACGCCCATGCCCAAGCCCTGATCGGCACCCAGCTTTCGAAGGACCATGAACGCGCCGTGAAGGCCCTGGGCCGGGCCGTGGAGGCCCTCACCCGCTCGCGGCTGGAACGCCCCGACGTCGATGACCTGGGTCCATGAGGATCGATCCGCCCAGACGCCCCTCCTCCCGCTCGCGGGTCCGCGTTGCCGGAAATCAACACGCGAGGTCTTCGAAGGTATGGGCCCTGATCCATCGCGACCTAGTCAGGGCCCGAGCACTCATGCATGTGTTGGGTCGGCCCCAAGTGGTGCGGAAAGGCACCGTCTGAGACCTCTTGTCGTATCATTTGAACCGACTTGGTCGGTCTGAATGGAAGTTGTCGTGTTTTTTTGAGTCACGTCACGTGGAGATGGGGATAGTAGTCTCGGTTGGGGTGTACTCGATCGTTGACCTGTCGGCGATGCGGTTGTTAGTTTGGTCGAGGCCGGGAGTCAAGCCTGATGATGGTGTCTTGGATGCGACAACGACCCCCGGCAGGTCAGTTTTCCGCGCGGGCACCCGTTGGTCCAGGGCGAAGCGGCCCCACTAAGGAGTGTCGGTGGGGCCCCAGCGACGGCAACAAGGAGGTCGCCCCGTCCAGCCCCGGGTCGCTTGGATCGGGTCACCACAACGTCGACAGGGACTGAGGCCATGCAGCAGATTTCGACGACCGCCCGCCCTGGACCCGACCCGCGTAAACTCATGGACGATTTCTATCGCATCCTCGGCGTCCTGCGCCGGGGATGGCGCCTGATCGTCCTGGCACTGGCGATCTGCTTGACGGCCGCGGCGTTTCAGGTCTCCAAGATCAAGACGACCTACAAGGCGACGGCCCGTTTGCTGGTGATCCAACAAAGCTCGCGTTCCGCGAACGTCGTGACCGGCGGGGACCCGTTTCGCGGCATGCGCGAGGACGAATCGCTGGGCATGCACGTCTTCATCATTAAGAGCCCCACCTTGGCCGAGGAGGCGATCAAGACCGCTGACCTGAAGAACATCGCGCCCGGAACGATCACCGGCGGACTGACCGTACAGGTCCCGCCCGAGGGCGGGGGCAAGGTGCTCGACCTGAGCTACGTCTCCGGCTCTCGGGAAGAGGCATCGAAGGTGCTCGAGGCGATCATCCTCAGCTACAAGACCTTCCTCAAAGAAAACTATGAGAAAAACACGAATGAAGTTGTGGACCTGATCAAGCAGGCGCGCGACGTGCTCCATAAAGACCTGAAGGAATTGGAGAAGGAGTATAAGGAGCTCCGCGAAAACGCCCCTACGATGTCGGCGGACGCCGAAGGCCAGAGCTCCATCGCAAAGCGCATCGCGCGTTGGGACCAGGCCGTGAACGAGATGTTCGTTCGCGAACAGAACCTGATCATGCAGTTGAAGCTGACCCGCAAACTCTCCGAGGAAGGGGAGAGCGCCGCGACGATCTTGGAGGCGCTCCAGCAGATTGCCGGCATCTCCAACAACCTTAAGTCGATGGCGGGTAACGATGCCGGTGCGAAGATCGACGGCGCCTCGGTCGAAGCGCCGCGCGAAGGTCAGACGTTTGACAGCATGCTTCGCAGGCTCGAAGTCGTGGAGGGAGAGCGAAAGGTGGCTGAACGGGTCCGTGACGTCTTGAGAGACCGTCTTTCCGCCGTTCATGGCTCCCGGCCAGTCGACCAGAACACGCTGAACGCGCTTCTGAGTGCTGACCCGGAAATTGCCCAATCCAAGGCCCGCTACGAAAAAGCGGCAGCCTACTGGGAGGCCACCAAGCGGAAGATCAAGAAGGCTGCCGACCCCACCTACACGAGCGCCAAGGCGGGTCACGAGGACGCGCTTCGGAGTCACCAACTCCTTGTCGACAAGAAGACTGCCGCCCTCCTCGCTCGGGACGCGGGTCAGGCAGAGCCGGAGGCCCTTCGAGCCGCCGAGAACGAGGTCGTTCGCCTTCAGACCCAAGAGTCCATCTTGCGGGAACGGATCGAAGAGGGACGAGCTTCGCAGTTGGAGAGGCTTTACGAGGAGCGGGAGCGGGTCCTCGCGGAAAAGGGTGAGGGTTCGCCCGAACTGGCCTCGATCCGCTCACGGATCGCCATGCTCGACGGCACGGGCGCGGCGGCCGTAGGCAATGACCCGACGGGCTCGGGCCGCATCGCCATGATGGTCGAAAACATGGAACTTGGCCTGAAAACGACCATCCAGGCCCGCGAGGAAATGCAGAAGCGACTCTACGAAGACCTGTCGCTGGGAAAAAAGAACGAAATCACCGAGATTGAGGCGGCCAATCTGAAGGCGAACCTCGATCGTCAGAAGACGATGTTCGACACGGTGACCTATCAGTTGAAGCAGGCCCAGTTGGTGGGCGAGCTGGGGGTGACCGTGAAGGCGCAAGAGATCATCCGCCCCACCGTTTCCGAGATTCGCCAGAGTCCCCTATCCATGATCCTCCTGGCCGTGGTGGTGGGCTGCGGGCTCGGCTCGTTGGCCGCCTATCTCGGCGACCTCCTCGAGGCCCGGGTCCGATCGGTCAACGAGATGCGCGGGTTGCTCGAGATGCCCGTGATCGCCATCGTCCCGCAATTGCAGGCCGAGCAGGTCCCCGCCTCGGGTCGGGTCGGCATGCTCTGCCACGAGTTCCCTCGCTCCGCCCTGGCCGAGACTTACAAGTCGGCCCGGACCAACCTGGAGTTCCTCAAGCGGAGT
The DNA here is from genome assembly GCA_937858365.1 of uncultured Isosphaeraceae bacterium. Taxonomy (GTDB): domain Bacteria; phylum Planctomycetota; class Planctomycetia; order Isosphaerales; family Isosphaeraceae; genus CALLYK01. The sequence goes on from CALLYK010000531.1 coordinate 18,094, forward strand.
CGTCACGCCCAGGTCCTCCTCATCAGCAGCCCGAACCCTGGCGACGGCAAGACCACGACTTCCTGCAACCTGGCCATCAGCTTGGCTCACGCTGGACGCAAGACCCTCCTGGTGGACGCCGACCTCCGCAAGGCGAGCCTCCATGCCCTCCACGGGCTGCGTCGGGACCCCGGGCTCGTGCAGGTCCTTCGTGATGGCGCGCCCTTCACGAAAGTCATCCAACCCACGACTGTCGAAAACCTCGACTTGATGGCGACCGGCCCGGAAGTCGCCAATCCGGCCGAGCTGCTGGCCTCGGAGCGCCTCGCCCAATTTGTCGAGGAGGCGCGTTCGGCTTACGACGTCATCATCTTCGACACGTCGCCCCTCCTGGCAGTGACGGACCCCTGGATCGTTTCCGCGGTCGTGGACGGGATCGTCATGGTCGTCAGGATCGGCGGCACCCGCCGCCACGACCTAGACCGTACCCTCGAAGTCTTGAAAACACTGGGCGCGCCCAGCTTAGGCGTCGTGATCAACGGCGTCCGGCGCGAACACGCCGGCTACGGCTACGGCTACGGCTACGGCTATGGTTATGGCTACGGCTATGGTTATGGCTACGGCTACGGTTACGGCCGCAGACCCTATGGTTCTACTGGGGCCGTCGCCGCCAACGGCACGAACGGGCCGAGTCAGATCGAGGCCACGCCTCAGTTCCCGAATACGGGCCGCCCGGCGACCACAAACGGGACGAGCGATCATGTCGTCGATGGGTGATCCTCTCGTACCTGAGCTCATGGTTGCGCGACGACTATCCGTGAGCTGATTCAAACTTGGTCCAGGCAAGCGATCTCTATCGAGGAGTTTCGGCGGCATGTTGGACGAGTATTCCGATCGAGAAGCGGTCCGCTCGAACGCCTCAGGGTCTCCTCCCGACAACGGGCGTGCCTCCACGTTGGCAATCACCTTGCGTAAAGCGATCGACGACCGCACGGCCACCGTGGGTGTGATCGGGCTGGGCTACGTCGGCCTGCCCCTGGTCGAGCTATTCGCCGCCGGCGGCTTTCCGGTCCTTGGTTTGGACATCGACAGGCCCAAGATCAGCGCGCTTCAGGCCGGCCGAAGTTACATCGGCCACATACCGAGCGAGCGGATCGCCGCCCTCAACGCGTCGGGCCGGTTCGAGGCGACCGCCGATTTCGGCCAACTCGGCCGCTGCGACGCGGTCTTGATTTGCGTCCCTACTCCATTGGGACGGTATCGGGAACCTGACCTCGGCGCCGTGATCAACACGGGTCGGGCGATCGCCCGCGAACTGCGGCCGGGACAGCTCGTCGTCCTCGAGAGCACCACCTACCCGGGGACCACCCGGGACGTGCTTCGTCCGGAACTAGAAGCCTCCGGTCTGAAAGCCGGTCAAGACTTCTTCTTGGCCTATAGCCCCGAACGCGAAGACCCGGGGAACCCGAAGTTCTCGGCCGCGACGATCCCCAAGGTCGTGGGGGGCATCGACGAGCGCTCCGCCCATCTGGCCCAAGGGCTGTATGGGGCGGTCGTGCCTCGGGTCGTTCCTGCCTCCTCGTGCGAGGTGGCCGAGGCTTGCAAGATCCTGGAGAACACGTACCGGGCCGTGAACATCGCCCTCGTGAACGAACTCAAGGTCGTCTTCGACCGCATGGGTATCGACGTTTGGGAGGTGATCGACGCGGCACGGACGAAACCGTTCGGCTTCCAGGCGTTTTATCCGGGGCCCGGCCTGGGTGGTCACTGCATTCCTATCGACCCGTTTTACCTCACCTGGGCCGCGCGACCCTACGGGGTCCACACGCGGTTCATCGAACTCGCGGGAGAAGTGAACACGGCCATGCCTCATCACGTGGTCGATCGCGTGGCGATGGCCCTGAACGATCACGGGAGGCCCCTCAAAGGGAGCGGCGTGCTCGTCCTGGGCGCCGCCTACAAACCCAACGTGGACGACTGCCGAGAAAGCCCAGCGGTCGAATTGATGGAGTTACTGGAGGAACGCGGGGCCGTCATCAGCTACAATGACCCTCATGTCCCCGAATTGCCTCCTCTGCGTGGCCACACGATCCGGATGGCGAGCACTCCCCTGACCGAGGAGGCGCTTGCGGAGGCCGACTGCGTACTTGTGGCGACTGATCACGCGGCGTACGACTGGGACTTCATCGTGGAACACGCGCGACTGGTAGTGGACACGCGAGGCGCGACGCGACGCGTCCTCCGCCGCCACGGGAGGGCCTCGATCGTCCCGGCCTGAGTCGAGCTGTCTGAAGGGTTGGCGTGGGGTTGGTCATCATCCGTGAACAACACAAATTTCTCAAAAAAAGCGCGTCGCCATTTATGGGCCGTTCCGTATTCTCTCGAGGCCTGCCCTTGAGGTCCTCGGCCCTCAGACTCATCACAGTCAGTCAACACCGGACCCTTTCGGTCCATCGTCACCGTCGGTCTCTCTAAACAAGCCGAAGGCGGCTCGACCAGTCCCGGGTCGAGTCAACACCAAACCAGGATGGTGAGGATGCGATGCGCGAGATCGTCAGGGACTGGCGGGGTTGGTAACCGAAGGGGACGGAGTCCGCGCGGCGCCGGCAACCTACGACCCATCTTCCATCGTCAGAGACCCCTGGGTCTTGGCCGCCCCATTGATCCGGAGACCTCGATCGATCATGCGAGTCCTCATCACCGGCGGCGCCGGGTTCATCGGGTCCCACCTTGGAGAACGCTACCTCGAACGCGGGGACGAGGTCGTCGTTCTGGATGATCTCTCCACGGGTAGCATCAACAACATTCGCCACCTGCGCCGGCATCCCCGATTCGAGCTGACGATCGAGAGCGTCCACAATCGCTCGGTGGTCGCGGAGCTCGTGGACCAGTGCGACGTTGTCTTCCACCTGGCCGCGGCTGTGGGCGTCAAACTGATCGTCGAGAGCCCCGTCCGGACGATCGAAACGAACGTCCACGGCACGGAAGTCGTGCTCGCCCAGGCGAATAAGAAGAAGAAAAAGGTGTTGATCGCTTCCACCTCCGAGGTTTACGGTCTGAGCAACCAGGTCCCGTTTCGAGAGGACGGCAACCTCGTCCTCGGGGCCACGACCAAAGGTCGTTGGAGCTACGCCTGCTCCAAGGCGATCGACGAGTTCCTGGCCCTGGCCTACTGGCGCGAGAAGAAGCTCCCCACCATCGTCGTCCGCTTGTTCAATACGGTCGGGCCGCGCCAGACAGGCCAATACGGGATGGTCGTCCCCACGTTCGTCCGGCAGGCGCTTCAGGGCGACCCGATCACCGTCTACGGCGACGGCCGCCAATCGCGCTGCTTCTCGCACGTGGCCGACGTGGTTGGGGGCCTGGTGAAACTCATGGACCATCCGGGCGCCGTCGGCGAGGTCTTCAACGTCGGCTCCACCCAGGAAGTCACGATTAGCCAACTCGCATCGCGTGTTAAGGAGATGACGGGTTCCTCGTCGCCGATCGTCCACGTTCCTTACGGCGAGGCCTACGAGGCGGGTTTCGAGGACATGCCCCGCCGGGTCCCCGACATCAGCAAGATCGACGCCCTCGTGGGCTACCGGCCTGAGAAGGACCTCCCGGCCGTGTTGACCGACGTGATCGCTTTTCAGCGGTCGCTCTCGGACTCCAGCCCCTCGGCAGTCGCCGCCACCGAAGTCTGAGTCGCCAAGCTCGACCGTCGCCCCCCGATCCGTGAACACCATCGTGCCCACCCGCCAAGTCTTACCTATCCTGATCTCGATCGTAGGAGTGCTCGCCCTGACCCCTCTGGTCCGGGCCCTTGCGCGTCGCCTCGGCATGGTGGCCAGGCCCAAGGCCGATCGATGGCACACCCGACCAACGGCCCTCCTGGGGGGGATTGCGATCGCGGTGCCGGTCCTCCTCATCGAACTCTTCGTACAATGGGGTTCGCTCCAGCCGTTGGTAGTGATCGGGGCCTCCTGTTGGCTCTTCCTTGTTGGCCTGCTCGACGACCTCATCAACCTCAAACCCTACCAGAAGCTCGCCGCTCAGGTGCTCTCGGCAAGCGCCGTGATCGCCTGCGGACTGTCCCTCCCGTGGACCGGTTCCCCACCGCTGAACGCGGCCATCACCCTGTTCTGGCTGGTCGGGATCACGAACGCGATCAACCTACTGGACAACATGGACGGCCTGGCAGCCGGGATCGCCACGATCGCGTCCGGCGCCCTTGCGTTTCATTTCCACTCGATCGGTCAACCGTCGATGGTAGTGATGATGCTCGTGATGGCCGGCGCTCTCCTCGGCTTTCTCGTGTACAACACCAACCCGGCGTCGATCTTCATGGGAGACTGCGGGTCGCTCTTCATTGGCTTCTTCCTGGCGGCCTCGGCGCTGCTCGACCCGGCCCCAGGACGGGCCAGGACCTTCCTCCCCGTTCTGGCCGTCCCCGTCTTGACGCTCTTCATCCCGATCTTCGACACCCTCCTGGTCACAGTGCTTCGGAAACTTGCAGGCCGGCGGGTCTCGCAGGGCGGTCGTGATCACACCTCGCACCGGCTCGTCGCCCTGGGCCTCTCGGAACGCAAGGCCGTCTTACTGCTTTACGGTCTGGCCGCCCTTTCCGGCGTCCTCGCGTTGGTCGTTTCCGAGTTGCCCTTGGATGTCGGGATGGCGGCGATCATCGGGTTCAGTGTCGTCTTGGCCGTGCTGGGGGTCCACCTGGCGCGGGTCCAGGTGTACGACGAGGAGGAGGTCCGGTCGGCCCATCAACGGCCCCTTGTGGCCTTCCTCGTCGAACTCTCTTACAAGCGTCGCGTGTTCGAGGTCCTGCTCGACGTCGTCCTGGTCTCATTGTCCTACTACGCGGCCGAGTTGATCGTCTTCGGACCCATCACGACCGAGCGTGGTTGGGACCGCTTCCTCCCGCTCATGTCGGCCCTCGTCTCCATCAAGCTCGTCGCCTTCCTGATGATGGGAGTCTATCGGGGCATCTGGCGCTATTTCAGCCTGCCCAACGTGGTGCTCTACGCCCAGGCCGTGGTGATGGCGACGGCCGCTTGCGCGTTCTCGTTGCTCTTCTTCAACCGCTTTGAAGGGTTGTCACGGGCGGTCTTCGCGATCGACGCGTTACTACTTCTTGCCCTCCTGATCGGGAGCCGTTTGAGTTTCCGCGTCCTCTACCGATTGATTCGACCGCGACCCGTACATGGGGCCCGACGGGTCCTCATCTTCGGCGCGGGAGACGCCGGCGAACTCCTGGCCCGTGAGCTATTGAACAATCAGAAGCTCGGTCGAGTGCCCGTCGGTTTCGCCGATGACGACCCGCTGAAGAAAGGGCGTGTCATCCACGGCTTGAAGGTACTGGGCGGCAACGGCACTCTGAGCGAGGTCTGCTCGGCCAACACCGTCGAGGAAGTGGTGATTTCATCTCACAAGGTGGGTCCCGAGCGAGTGCGGGCCTTAATTCGAGATTGTCAGGCCCTCGACATCCCACTCCACCGGCTGCGCATCTCATTCGAGCGGATCGACGGCGCCGAGGACCCCGACCCGGTCCCCGACGACACCGAATCAGCCATTTCGGTAGGATGAAGACAGGGCCTGCAGTTTCTACCCCTCCATACACGCCACTGGCCAGAGGCCGACGTGCCAGAGCTTCTTAGCGAACAAGAGAACGTCGAACAGGAAAGGCCCTGGGGCCCAAAACCCAGAGCGAAGGGCCCGTCGGCTGAGAAGACCGACGACTCGGAACCGCCCCTGATCGTCATCGAGCCCTCTCGCTCCTGGGTCCCTCTGAACCTGCGCGACCTCTGGGCCTTCCGCGAGTTGCTCTACTTCCTCACCTGGCGCGATGTGAAGGTCCGCTACAAGCAAACCGCGCTGGGAGTGGCCTGGGCCATCCTCCAACCCTTCTGCACGATGGTGATCTTCACGCTCTTTTTCGGTCGGCTAGCGGGGGTCCCTTCCGAGGGGGTCCCTTATTCCCTCTTCGCTTTCGCGGGTCTCCTGCTCTGGACATTCTTCGCCAATTCGGTGACCAACAGCGGCAACAGCTTGGTGGGCAGCGCGAACCTCATCAGCAAGGTTTACTTCCCACGCATGATCGTGCCCGGAGCGGCGGTTGGGGCGGGCCTGGTGGACCTGGCGATCGGCTTCGTCCTCCTGATCGGCCTGATGGCGTTTCAAGGAGTCGTGCCTGGTTGGTCCATCCTTTTCTTGCCTATCCCCGTCTTGCTGGTCATGACCCTCGCGCTTGGGGTCGGACTTTGGATGTCGGCCCTCAATGTGAAATACCGCGACATCCGCTACGCCCTGCCGTTTCTCATCCAACTCTGGATGTTCGCCTCACCGATCATCTATCCAGCCAGCATGGTCCCGCAGAAATGGCGCTGGGCGTTCGCCCTGAACCCGCTCACGGGGGCCGTCGAGGCGTTCCGCGCGTCCCTCTTCGACAAGCCAATCGAGTTCGCCCCCCTCGCGGTCTCTGCCTTCTTCACGTTCGCGGTCCTGGTGTTCGCGGCGTACGACTTCCGCCGAGTCGAACGGACCTTTGCAGACATCGTTTGAGCGCAGCATCCGGGGCCGCCCGCAGTCCAAGATGAAGCCGATCATCCTAGTCGACAAGCTGAGCAAGCAGTACCAGATCGGGCGTCGTCAAGCGTCCTACGGGACCCTGCGCGAGTCCCTGATGGGGGCCCTGGGTGCGTCCGCGCGCGGGGCGCGAGGGCTCCTCAACGGATCTCGAGAGAATGGACAAGCGAGCGACGATCGCTTCTGGGCGCTGAGAGACGTGAGTTTCGAGGTCCAATCCGGGGACGTCGTGGGGATCATCGGTCGCAACGGGGCCGGGAAGAGCACGCTGCTCAAGATTCTGAGCCGCATCACGGAACCTACGATGGGGACCATCAAGCTGTGGGGCAGAGTGGCCTCTCTCCTTGAGGTCGGGACGGGCTTTCACAGCGAACTCACCGGCCGTGAGAACATCTATCTGAACGGCTCGATCCTGGGGATGAGGAAGGCCGAGGTGGCCCGGAAGTTCGACGAGATCGTGGCGTTCGCGGGGGTCGAGGAGTTTCTCGACACACCTGTCAAGCGTTACTCCAGTGGTATGCATGTCCGCCTGGCCTTCGCCGTGTCGGCCCACCTCGAGCCCGAGGTCCTCGTGATCGACGAGGTCCTCGCGGTGGGCGACGCCGAGTTCCAACGCAAGTGCGTCGGCAAGATGAGGGACGTGTCCACCCAGGGCCGGACCGTCCTCTTCGTCAGCCACAACATGGCGTCCATCCAGGCGCTCTGCGGGCGAGGGCTCCTGCTCTCCAAAGGGAGGATCATCGAAGACGGCCCGATCCACGACGTCGTCCAAGCGTACCTGAGCGAGGGGGAAGACCCGGCATCGTTGGCGTGTTTCGAACCGGACCCCGCTTCGGCCCCAGGAGATGACGTGGTCAAGATCCTGAGGATAAGAGCCTTGGACGCCGACGGAGACGTCCGGGGCGCGTTCACCTTGAGCGAGCCGGTCGCGGTCGAGATCGTCTTCCGGGTCCTCCGGCCGAACTTCCCCCTGGACACGTTTTGCTACTTCGTGGACGACTTCGGACGCACGTGCTTCGTCTCGATCGACAACCTGGACTCGCCCTGGAAGGACACGGTCCGCAAACCGGGTCTTTACCGGAGCGTTTGTCATGTCCCGCCGCACTTTCTCAACGAGGGGCGGGTCCATATCCACGCCTTGGTCCGTTCGGGTGGGACCTACGTCCACGCGGTCGCCCGAAACGTCAGCTCCTTCGTCATGACGGACGACATGGACCCTGGAGGGGTCCGGGGAAATTACTCGAGGCAATGGCCGGAAGCGGCGGTCCGCCCGCGGCTCCATTGGGACGTTAGCGTCATGGTCGAAGAGTCCCTCTGCGCAGCTCGCTGATCCGCGCTTTCGCGGGGCGATCGAAGCGGTCCGTCCGGTCTATCGCCGCTTCATCGACGTCGGGTGATCGCTTCGAGTGGTCAAGGACCCATCCGGACATGGGGCGAGCCCCCAACGAAACTGACGTCCCACAGGGCCGTGACCTTTTTTCTGATCGAGCTTGTGTTCATCGATTCCGGTCCAGGAAGCCATGTCGAAGCCAATCATTCGAGTTGAAGGGCTGAGCAAGCAGTACCGGATCGGCAGGCGCGAGGCGGCCTACGGGACGCTGCGCGAGTCGTTGATGGGCGCGATGACGGCGCCGGTACGCGGCGCGAGGCGTCTGCTATCCAACGGCCGTGCGGAAGGAGGACCCGCCAACGAGGACCGGTTCTGGGCCCTGCGCGACGTGAGCTTCGAGGTCCACCCCGGCGAGGTGGTGGGGATCATCGGCCGCAACGGCGCCGGCAAGAGCACGCTTCTGAAGGTCCTCAGCCGGATCACCGAGCCGACGGAGGGGTGTGTCAAGCTCTGGGGACGGGTCGCGTCCCTGCTGGAGGTCGGCACGGGCTTCCACCCCGAGCTGACCGGGCGGGAGAACATCTACCTCAACGGCTCAATTTTGGGGATGTCGCGCGCGGAGATCACTCGGAAGTTCGACGAGATCGTGGCCTTCGCGGAGGTCGACCAGTTTCTGGATACGCCCGTCAAGCGCTACTCGAGTGGCATGTACGTCAGGCTGGCCTTCGCGGTGGCGGCCCACCTGGAGCCCGAGGTCCTCGTGGTCGACGAGGTGCTGGCGGTTGGGGACGCGAACTTCCAGAAGAAATGCCTGGGTAAGATGAGCGACGTGGCCCAGGCCGGCCGTACAGTCCTTTTCGTCAGCCACAACATGGGCGCGGTGCAGGGTTTGTGCGACCGGACGGTTCGTCTTGACAGGGGGAGAGTGGTAGCGGACGGCACGCCGCAGAAGGTCGTCGCTGACTATTTCGCCTCGCTGTCGGCGGGGTTCCTTGCTCCGTTGAGCAGCAGTGAGCACGGCGATGACTTGAAGATCTTGAGCGTATCGTTCCGCGAACCTCACGGCAACGCCGCCATCGAGTTTCCTTTCGGAACCGACATTCAGGTCGAGGTTCGCTACCAGGCCCGAGTACCCTTACCCCGCCCTTACTTCTGGGTGGCGATCACATGCCGCGGGGGCGCACTAATGGAAGCTAACATGCTCCTGGATGGAGTTCGGCCGGAGTGCATCGAAGGAGAGGGAGTTCTCTCCTGCACCTTTCTTGGCCTGACGATACTCCCGGGCACGTACACTGTGCTTTTGGGTGCACGCCGACAAGACGGCGTAAGCCTACTAGTGCGATCCGGCGAGGTGGGATACTTCATCGTCGTTGGTACCGCCACGGATGTCGGCTACCGTTCCGAGGTGGCCGACTCATTCCTGTCCACAGCGTCCCCTTTCTTCGCTCCGTACGAGTGGCGGTTCCCCGATGGGCGGGTGGAGCGGGTTGGGCTGTCTTGTGCTCGAAGGTCTTCACGCGAGTAGGCAGGATGGGATGAATAGCGGTGATACGCAGGTCCGCTTACGACACATTGCTCACCCATCAGTGGTTCGGCCGCCGCGCATCTTTTACTGCGGCGACTCCTTAGAAGAATCCTGCCCACATCTGTAGGAGTCCAACATGGGACGCCGACAAGCGAAAAAGATGAAACCACAATCGCTTCCGCCATGTCAGATTCCATGACAGTCCTGGAGTATGTTCCTGAGAAGACAGCTCTAGCGGCGCTCTCTGCGACGCCAGCACCGGGCTGGCCAACACACTATGTCACTCCCTCGCTGACCGCTTACCTGGCGCTGCGAAAAGCGGGGCGCGAGGTGTCAGGAACCTGGGAGTACTTAGACGCAAACGCACGCGAACGGACGGTGCGGGACGCCACCGAGTTGATGGTCCGCTGGCTCGACCCGGTTCGAGAGGAATTGTCCTTCGAGGGAGTCAATGTCGGGGACGCGGCGCGGTTCTCGTCGTTCTATTTCTTACTAGAAGGGATTGCGGCGAGCCGGGCCTGGCGCGAATTGCTGAGCCGGCGGACATTTCGCACCGTCAGGCTGCCGCGCCACGCGGGGCGGCAGGTCCGCTACGGCCTTGGCTCGCCGTCGGACGTGCCGGGGGCCATCCTCGCATACCAGGCTCGCCACGCCGGGATCAAGGTCGAGTGGATGGCGGCCGCGCCGCTGCGTCGCCTACTCAACCGGTTACGGCTGCTGTACCGCTCCCTCGCGCCGGCGTCCCTGCGGTCCCTCATGCGGTCAGTCCACGCGGCCAGTTCACGCTCGACTCCTCCCGGCTGTCTGCCCCTTGAGGCCCTGGCGAAAGTGATCGGTGAGCCGGGGAATGGTCGCCTGGTGTTGTTGGCCGGGACGGGTGGTAACTTCGTGGCCCTTTTGGCCCTGGCGGGTCGCCTCCGGCAGGGCGGTTGGCGCACCGCCCTGGTGCATACCTGCCCGGAGTTCGACTACCGCCGCGTGAAGGCGGACCCCTGGTGCCACGACCGGCTAGCCCGCGACGGCATATCCCCCTACCTCGAGTTATCACACCTCTGCCGCCCGGAGCGCAAGGTCATTCGCCGCCTGCGGCGAACCTTGTCCCGGTTCAAGGGCGCCAGTCGTAGTTGGTTAGGGGAATGGCCTGACCTGCTGTCTAACCCGGACCTGGGATTTCAGTTCGATTACTTGTTCCTGTCGCTCTTTCAAGACCTGGCAATGCAGGTGCGGGCGGTGCGGGCGGTCCTGGAGAAGTTGCGACCCGACGTGGCATTGGTAAGCAATGCCAGCGACTGCGAATGGGCGGTCGCTGCTGTTGCGGGCCGTCTCGGTATCCCGACGGTCATGGTGCCGCACAACAGGATGTGGGCTCACCCGGAGTGCTACGATTTCCCGGTTGATTACATCGCGGTACCGTCGCGTGGCCTTGTTGATCGCCTGGCGCCTATCACTGGCACGCGGCGGCCGATTGAGGTCGGCGACATCGTTCATGAGGCGCTCACGACCAACCTGACAGCGCGGCCAGCGGTCGGGCATGGGATAAGACTCTTGGTGCTGATCGGCTGGATTTCTCCAGGAGTCTTCCAATTCCCCGACCTCGGCTGCTTCTACCGTGCCCTCACTGAGTTAATCGAACAGGCGGGCGCAATGACGGACTGGGAGGTGATAATTCGGGTCCACCCCCGCTCCCCCATTAGCGAGACAATTCGGCGGATCGTCCCCCGACTGGCCCACCGGGCCGAGGGGCGAGTCCGACTTGAGTGGGAATTGCTGGCGGAGGAGTTGATCGAGCGCTCTGACTTTGTACTGCTCCTGGACTATAAATCGAGCCCGGCCATTCGCGCCTGGCAGTTAGGCAGGCCGGTAATCTACTGGCAATCGTCAACGGTGTTTTACGGCGAACACGACATGCAAGACGACAGCCTTTTTCCCGTCGCCCGTAACTTCGGGGAGCTGCGGGCCTTGGTCAATCGCTTCCGAGCCGACGAAGCCTTCCGGGCTCAGTGGGTGTCAAAGGGCCGAGAGCTGTACGACACCTACTACCGTCCGTCACTCGAGGCCGGCCGCGGGCTGGCAGAGGTGCTGGACGAGATCTGCCGGGGGCATCCGCGATCCGCCTCCCCCCCCAACACGTCGTCTGAATTGCATCGGAGATGATGGAGCACACGTACGTGCGTCGGGTGCTTATCGTCGGCCTGGGGGCTATTGGCCGCCGACACCTGCGGAACCTTAAGGTTCTGGATCCCGGCGTCCGTGTCTGTGCCTGGCGTCGCAGCGCAACTCGGGACGATCTGGGGGAGCTTGACCCGATGGTGGAACGGGTGGTAGCAAAGGAGGCGGACGCGGTCGCCTGGGGAGCGGACCTGGCGCTGCTGACCGGGCCCGCCCCTGAGCACGTCGCCGCTGGCCGGACCTTGGCCGCCGCCGGCGCTCACCTGTTCGTGGAGAAGCCGCTGTCGCACACCCTTGAAGGCATCGACGAATTGATCGGGCTGTGCCGGCAGCGAGGCCGCGTGCTGATGGTGGGCTACAACTTTCGCTTCTATCGACCGCTAGCGATCCTGCGCGAGGCGCTGCGAGTGGGGTGGATTGGACGCCCTCTGTCGTTGCGCTCCGAGGTAGGGCAGTACCTGCCGGACTGGCGGCCCGGCGCGGATTACCGGCAGTGCGTCAGCGCCCGCCGGGCGCTGGGCGGCGGGGCATTGCTGGAACTGAGCCACGAGTTGGACGCCGCTCGCTATCTGATGGGCGAGGTACAAGCCGTCTCCGCCCAGGTCGACCGCCTGAGCGACCTGGAAACCGATGTGGAGGACGTCGCAGAGGTCACGTTGCGTTTCGTTGAGGGGACCCTGGGAAGCGTCCACCTGGACATGGTGCAACGGGCGCCGACGCGCTGGTGCCGCGTCATTGGCACCGAGGGGACGCTGGAGTGGGTCGGGCAGGACCACAGGGTCCGGCTGTTCTCGGCTGCAAGTGGAACGTGGTCAGACCTTGCCCCGTCAGGCGCGCTGGACCGCAATGAGATGTATGTCGCCGAGTTGCGCCACTGTCTCGATTGCGTGCGCGACGGCCGGGAGCCGGCGGTGACAGGTGAGGATGGCCGCGAGGCGGTGCGGATCGCCCTGGCGGCTCGGGTGTCGTCCGAGCAAGGACGGGTGGTGCTATTATGAAGCCCTATGTCGTCGCCTTCGTCTTCGCCCGCGGTGGCTCCAAGGGCTTGCCACGAAAAAACCTGCGTCTGCTCGGCGGCAAGCCGCTACTCGCCCACGCCGTCACCACCGCCCGCGCTAGCCGCTTCATTGACCGAGTCGTCCTGAGCACCGACGACGCGGAAATCGCCGAGGTCGGACACCGTTGGGGGGCCGAGGTGCCGTTCCTGAGGCCCGCCGACCTCGCCCGCGACGACACGCCGGAGTGGCTGGCCTGGCAGCACGCGATCCGCGAAGTGGAGGCGCGCGACGGCGGGCGGAAGCTCGACCTCTTCATCAGCGTGCCGCCTACGTCGCCTCTGCGGGCCGTCGAGGACATCGATCAATGCGTCCGAACAGCGCTGGAGACCGACGCCGACGTCGTTGTCACCGTCCGCCCTGCCGAGCGCAGCCCGTACTTCAACATGGTGGTGCTCGACCAGGGCTACGCGCGGCGTGTGATCGAGCCGGCCGCCAACACGGTCCACCGTCGACAGGACGCTCCTGTTGTATTCGACCTGACGACGGTGGCCTACGCGGCGCGGCCCAGTTTCGTCCTGTCGGCCCGCTCGATCTTCGACGGCAAGGTGCGGGCGGTGCCGGTGCCGAAGGAGCGTGCCGTCGATATCGACGACGAGTTGGACTTCGCCTTCGCCGAGTTCCTGATGTCGCGATGAAGGACCTTCAACAGCTTATGGATCTGACCGGGCGGGTGGCCCTCGTCACTGGCGGCGCCGGGCACATCGGCTCTGTCGCTGGCGAGACGTTGGCCGAGCTGGGAGCGTCAGTCATCCTGGTGGATCTAGCCGAGGAGGGGGTCACCCTCGCCGCAGAGCGGATCGCAGTGGGGCGGCGTGGCTTGGCCATACCGGTCGCCGGCGACCTAGCCGACGAGACGACCCTCCGCGGGGTCGCTGATCGGATCGGCCGGGAGTTCGGCCGGCTCGACGTTCTGGTGAATTGCGCGGCGCTGGTTGGCACGTCATCGCTACGCGGCTGGGTCGCGCCGTTTGGCGAGCAGTTGCCCGAGACTTGGCGGCTGGCCCTGGAGGTCAACCTGACGGTCCCGTTCGCCCTGACGCAGGCGTGCCTGGGCCTTATGCGCACCGCCAGCCGGGCGTCGGTGGTCAATGTCAGCTCGATCTACGGCATGGTGGGTCCGGTGAATCAAATCTACGAGGGGACGCCGCTGGGTGTGCCTGCGGCGTACGCGGCGAGCAAGGGAGGGCTGGCCCAGTTCACGCGCTGGCTGGCGACGGCGCTGGCGCCAGAGGTCCGCGCCAACAGCATCTCCCTGGGAGGGGTATGGCGCGGCCAGCCCGAAGCGTTCGTCCGCCGCTACAAGGAGCGGACGCCGCTGGGGCGCATGGCCCGAGAACAGGACATCAAGGGGGCCATCGCCTATCTTGCTAGCGACCTCTCCGAGTACGTCACCGGCCACAATTTGGTCGTGGACGGGGGCTGGACCGCATGGTAAGCGCATGTTCGACAACACCACCCACGTATTCCGACTGGGCGGATGCATCCCATCGTGCGTGAATAACATCCACTCTCCCAAATTTTTGAGGGTGCACAACCAGGTGGACCGCCGACCCATTTGCCCCGTTCGCGGGCGCCAAGACGGGTGAATTGCAAAGGTGATTGTTCTGGCAATTCTGGACACAACACTCACCTTGGCACGGGATCTCTGGCTATACCCTTGAACAGTTCTCCCTGGACCGAGCTATTACGCCAAACATATCCAAAGCACAAAGAGAACATATGAGTCTTATGTCTCGTATTACGGCTTCAGTTTACCGCCTGGCCCACATGATGGGTCGAGGGCGGAGAATTCGCCGCGTCGCCGGCGGGTATTGGGCATGGATGCGGGAGTGCCATCACGAAAACCGTCTGGCGGAAATCAAGGCGTCCTACGATATCGACCCGACCGTCCGCTGGGGTTATGGTACGTGTATTTACGGGGCGGGCGCAATCTTCATTGGCGAGCGCACATATCTTGGAACCGGTTGCTTCGTGTCGAGCGACCCGCACGAGGCGACAATTCGGATAGGCCGATGCTGTGCGATCGCTCACGGCGTACACCTGCGGACGACGAGTTACCAAAGAAACCCCGATTTTTCGACCGCGTTTGACGCCCCGTCAGAGTACGGTGACATCGTTGTCGGGGATTACGTCTGGATCGGGAATCATGTATATATCGGGGGGGGGATCACGATCGGGAGCAATGTCATCATCGGAGCCAACAGCGTCATTACGCACGATGTCGAACCGAATACCGTTGTCGGTGGCGTACCCGCGCGCATCATCAGGCGCAAAGACACCTACACCGGACAGTAAATCCAGAACGGCGGGATATGCCCCGCCGTCCACCAGGTCAAATTGCGAAAGATCAGCAAATTGTACATTCGCATTATCCCGCGCCTAGACATCAAAGGCCCGAACCTGGTGAAGGGGATTCACTTGGAGGGCCTGCGCGTGCTAGGCAAGCCGCAGCAATTCTCCCGCTATTACTACGAGCACGGGGCTGATGAGCTAATCTACATGGACGTGGTCGCCAGCCTGTACGGCCGGAACAGTCTGCTGCACATTGTCGAGCAAACGTCGCGCGAGATCTTCATTCCCCTGACGGTCGGCGGCGGGTTGCGGACTCTCGCCGACATCCGCGCCGTGCTGCGGGCCGGGGCCGACAAGGTGTCACTCAACACGGCGGCACTGGCCCAGCCGCAGTTGGTCCGCGAGGCCGCCAAGAGCTACGGCTCCTCGACGATCGTCATCTCGATCGAGGCCAAGAAGCAGGTCAACGGCTCCTACGAGTGCTATACCGACAACGGCCGCGAGCGTACCCGGATGGACGTCTTGGACTGGGCGGCGCGCGTCGCCGAGCTGGGCGCCGGCGAGATCCTGCTGACGTCGATCGACCGCGAGGGCACCGGCCAAGGATACGACGTGGAGCTGACGCGCCGCGTCGCCGAAATCGTGCCGATCCCGGTCATCGCCTGCGGTGGCGCTGGCAAACTTGACGACCTAGGCGAGGTAATCGAGCACGGCAAGGCGGACGCGGTCTGTGCTGCATCGCTTTTGCACTACCGCTACCTCCAGGACAACCCTGGAGGCGAGGAGTTCTTTACCGAGGGGAACGTCGATTACCTCCGTAGCGGCCAGACGTTCAGCCGTGTGCGTGCGGCCAACCTGGATGAGATCAAGGGCCATCTGGCGGGGCAGGGTATCGCCTGCCGGCCTGCCCGGGAGGAGACCAGCCATGTCTGATCGTCACGCGCCGACGGTGGCCATCGTCGATTACGAGCTGGGCAACCTGTTCAGCGTCAAGCACGCCTGTGAGCACGTCGGTTTGCAGCCGCTAATCACGTCGTCGCCGGCGGAGGTACGGGCGGCTGACGCGGTCATCCTGCCTGGCATCGGCGCCTTCGGCGACGCGATGTCGGCGCTGCGCCGGCGCGGCCTGGTCGGCGCCCTGCACGAGGTCGT
>CALLYK010000532.1 GCA_937858365.1 uncultured Isosphaeraceae bacterium
GATCAAGCGGGCCCTGGTCAACACGGCCAAGCCGATCCGCATCCCCGCTTACATGGTGGAGCTCCTCTGCAAGTGGCGCCGTTCTCAGGCCGAATTGCAAGACAAGCTCGGCCGAACGCCGACCAGCGAGGAGATCGCCAAGGAGCTCGAACTTCCCAAGAAGAAGCTGGCGATCGTCAAGAAGGCCATCAAGGTTTACAACCTGGTGCCCCAGACCGACCAAGCCGACACCGGCTGGAGCCTGGGCGAAATGCTCATGGACGAACGGGCCCGAACACCCGACGTCGAAATGGTCGAGGCTGATAACCTCAAACTGGTCATGACTCGCCTCAATGAAATGGACAAGCGTGAAGCGACCGTCCTACGGATGCGCTTCGGCCTGAACGACGCCCCGCCTAAGACCCTCAAAGAGATTGGCGAGTCTCTCGGCTTGACCCGCGAGCGCGTCCGTCAAATCGAGAACGAGGCCCTTGGCAAGCTGTCCGCGACCTTGATGGCCGATTGAACATGGTGCCCGCGCCTATCTCCTCATGGCGGGAGATGGGCGATGGGGACACAGCGCGGATGAATGACGGGCCGTCTGATTCGTTGAGTCAGGCGACCCGTTTTGTGGTTTTATGGCTCAAGGGTGTCCCACGCCGACATGGACCGTTAGACTCAATGCCTGGTCCGCCCCTCTGACGAACCGACTTCAGGCAGGTCCTTCCACCATGAAACCGCTCGCTCATACCGCTTTCTCATGGGTCCTTCGATGGTTGGTCGGGACAGTCCTCACGCTCTTCACCTTGCTTCCCGCGTTCGCCCACGATACGGGCCATCACGCCGACCTCACGCGCGAGGCCCTCGCCGCCGACGGTTTCGGCGAGACGGCCATTCGCGTGGTCCAGGTCCAGAACTGGCTAACCGACTACTACAGCAACAGCCCAACGGCCCCGTCCAGCTTGAAGGCCGGCTTGGAAGAGTTGCACTGTGATAATCTGTTCACAACACAGGCCATCCAGAACTATCATGGACGCTTTCTCGTGAATGCGAGAGACGCCGTGAGGCAAGCGACGGCCGACCACAACGCGTTGGCGCTCCTCACTTTGCTGGGCGTTTCCTTGCACACCATGCAGGACTTCTATTCCCACTCGAACTGGGTCGAGACGCACCCACCAGGCCCCGACGGCGCCTTTCGGACCGACACGATCTTCACGAACCCGCCGCGCCCGGGAGATCCGCCGCTCTTCACGGGCGCCTATCCCAACCTTCGTCCGGGCGCGACGATGCTGCATGGCGATTATGTCTCGGGCTTGAACAAGGATTCGTATGTTCGCCCGCGTTGGGCGGAAGGGTATGTCTTCGCATACGCCGTTTCGCGGCAATGGGTGAACGCGGTCCGCACATGGAGCCAGGAAGTCGACCGAAACTTCTGGCGAACGATCCAGACCTTCGGTGATCCCGGCGGACTTGCGGGTGATTTTGACGCCGCTTTCCGCATCTCGGAATGGGTCGCCCTGAACGGGGCCAATGGCCACTGGAAGGGGTTCGGCAGTGGCAGCCTTGCCGAGTTCCTCGCCTTCGAATTGCGATGGACCACATCGCCCGATTCGGCCATGGTTCGCGAGTTCAAGTCCAACCTCACGCCCTTGCTTTTGAGCCAACACCTCACCGGCGACACACCTCCAACGACGACCCCGCCCACGGTGGCCGGCTTACCCTTAAACGTTCGGGCCGTGCTGCTTCGGACCCTCCGCGTTCGAGAGGCACCGGTCGGCCTTTTTGAACTCAAGATCGACCCAGGTGGAAAGGCCGACTTCTTCGCCGAGATCCAGATCGCCGGGCAAACGTTCATCGAAGCGACCCAGATCGACCGTTCCGACGTCCGTCCCTTCTGGACGACCATCAAGTTTGTGCCCACCACGACTCGAAGCGTGGCTGTCCGCTATCGCCTCTGGGACGAAGACGGCGCCCTGCGCGGCGACGACGACCTGTGCGACATTCGCACCGGCCGAGGCAGCGACCTCAACTTCAACATGAACCTCGCAACTCGCATGTGTTCAGGAGACGTGGCGGGCATTCGCGACCGGGAGGCGCGGGCCTTCCAGGCGACCGGAACGGGAGGCGCCAATCGGGCCATCGTGAACTTCTTCATCACGACACGAAACGTGCGCAACCCTTAACGGTTCGACCCGTTTCAACCGGCCTGCGCCGAGAGCATCCCGTCGATCGCATGTACGGTCTCAAGCGTCCCCAGGGGGATGCCGATTTGTCCCGAAGGTACTTCCGGCTCGCGTGGGTTGATCCGTACCAGCACCACGTTGCGTTTCTCGACCAAACGTTCGCTGAAATGGCGAACGGTGGGCACCGCCCGACCCGCGCCCGCTTCGATGACGACCAAGAGCGCCCCCGATAGACCTTTCAGCCAGGCGCTCAAGCGTTGTTCTTGTTCGGCGCTCCGATCGGGGTCCCAGTCCCAATCGCCGAACATGAGCACGTTCGGTCGAGTGAGCGCCCCACAGCGCGGACACGTGGGCAAGGCCCCCGATGCGCGGAAGGTCGCTTCGTTGATGGCGATTTCCGCGAGCCCGGCCGCATGGATCCCGACACCGCAATGCTCCGTACACTGGTCCCAATCGACCGCGCCATGGACCTCGACCACGCGATCGGGGTCGAAG
>CALLYK010000533.1 GCA_937858365.1 uncultured Isosphaeraceae bacterium
CTCTGCCGCGACTTCTTCGTCGGCCACGTCCCCACCGACCTCGTCACCTGGCTGGCCTACGGCACGTCGCTCGTGCTCGCCTTCATGGTGGGCTTTTATTTCGAGGCTTGCGTGGGCATGGTCGGCTTTTGGTTTCTGGAAGTGACTTCCTTGTTATACATCGTCATGACTTTGAATTTCTTCGTCTCGGGGCACATGCTGCCCCTCGATTTGCTGGGCCGGCCCTGGTCCGACCTGCTCAAGGCCCTGCCTTTCCAGTATTTGGCCTATTTCCCGGCGGTCGTCTTTCTCAAGAAGGTCCAAGGCGCCGAGCTACTCGTCGGCCTATTCGGCGAACTCTTCTGGGCGCTGGCGTTCCTGGTCCTGGCGCGTTGGCTTTACCGTCGCGGTTTGAAGCGATACAGCGCCTTCGGGGGATGAGCGCGCGTCCCACCGCCTTGCATCGGCCCGACGCGCCCTCTACAACAAAGAGCGTCGCGCGCGACCTCTTCACGCTCGCGTTTCCCGGTCCATTCCGAACGTCTCAAGGGAGTCGTCCCGAATGTCAAAGCGCATCGCGGTCCTTCTCGGGGCCACCGCCGTCCCCCTGGCGTTGGCCTCTTTCCTCAGTTTGAGCGCGCAAGAGACGCCGCGTCCTCGGCCCGCCCTGGCGCAAGATACGCCCAAGGGTCAAGCCGCCAAGGCGGCGGAAGACGCCGTCGCCAAGATCAAGGCGGAGGGCATGGAACGTTCCCAGGTCATGCAAACGCTGAGCTACCTGACCGACGTGATCGGCCCGCGTTTGACGGGCTCGCCCAACCTCAAACGGGCCAACGAATGGACCAGGCAGAAGCTCAGCGAGTGGGGCTGCGAGAACGCGCACCTGGAAGCGTGGGGCCCCTTCGGCCGAGGCTGGACCTTGAAGCGCTACTCGGCCCAGGTGATCGAGCCCCAGTGCATTCCCCTGATCGGCGTCCCCAAGGCATGGTCCCCCGGCACGGGGGGCGAGGTGAACGGCCCGATCGTCCTGCTCGACGCCAAGAACGAACAGGAATTGGAAAAATACAAGGGGCAACTGAAGGGCGCGATCGTGCTGCTGGGCAGCATTCGCGAGCCCAAGGCCCTCTTCGACCCGCCCGGCGTGCGCTTCACCGACAAGGAACTTCTGGGCATGGCCAACGCCCCCGAGCCCGGCGCGCAGTTCCGTCGCGGGGGGCCCTCGCCGTTCGACACCAAGAAGGCCGAACCCAAGAAGGAAGAACTCGTCAAGAAAGCGGACGACGCCGTGAAGGCCGTTGACGAGGCCGCCAAGAGGGCGGAGGAAATCGCCAAGAAAGCGGCCGTGAACGTGCGCATGGGCTTCCCCCAAGGGGCGAGCTTCGCCGCGAGGCGCCTGCAATTCCTCATGGACGAGGGGGCCGCCGTGATGATGGAGCCTAGCTTCCGCGGCGATGGCGGGACCCTCTTCGTCATGTCGGCCACCGTGCCCCAACCGGCCCCGGCGCCCGGCTCGAACCCCGGTCCAGGCCCAGGCCGTCGCGTGAGCGCCTCCGACAAGAACGCGCCCAAGACCATTCCCCAGGTCGTCCTGGCCACCGAGCACTTCAATCGCCTCGTCCGCATGATCCAGGCCGGCGAAATGGTGCGCGGCAGCGTGGACATCGCCGTCGAGTTCCATGAAGATGACCTGATGGCTTACAACACCGTCGGCGAGATCCCCGGCACTGACCTGAAAGATGAACTGGTGATGCTGGGTGGACACCTCGACTCCTGGCACGGCGGCACCGGCGCCACCGACAACGGCGCCGGCTGCGCCGTGGCCCTGGAGGCGATGCGCATCCTCAAGGCCCTCGACCTCAAGCCGCGCCGGACGATCCGCATGGCCCTCTGGAGCGGCGAGGAGCAGGGCCTTTACGGCTCGCGCGCCTACGTGGCCGAGCACTTCGCCACGATGGGCGGCGGCGAAACGGCCGCAATGGCGGCGATGTTCGGCGGTCAACGCGGGCCGATCACCAAGAAGGACGAGTACGACAAACTCTCGGCCTACTTCAACCTCGACAACGGCACTGGGAAGATTCGCGGGATCTACCTGCAAGGGAACGAGGAGTGCCGGCCGATCTTCCGCCGCTGGCTCGCCCCCTTCCGCGACATGGACGCCGCGACGATCACGGTCTCGAACACGGGCGGCACCGACCACCAAGCCTTCGACGCGGTCGGCCTGCCGGGCTTCCAGTTCATTCAAGACCCCATCGAATACGAGCCCCGCACCCACCACTCGAACATGGACGTCTTCGATCGAATTCAGGCGGACGACATGAAGCAAGCGGCCGTCATCATGGCCTCGTTCGTGTACAACGCGGCGATGGCCGACGAGAAGCTCCCGCGCAAACCGCGCTGAGTGAGCACCTCCAGACGGGGCGCGTCTTCCGGGGCGCGCCCCGCTTTTTTTTCGAGTGGGACGTCGATGCCCGACCAAGAACGGACCAAAGCGACCTACGGCCTGCAATGGGACCGTTTCCGCATCTTGCGCGAGGACGAGGACCGCGCGACCTTTCAGAACCGCACGGGCTGGAAACTCGCCGACCTGAAGGGCAAGTCCGTCCTCGACGCAGGCTGCGGCATGGGCCGCTACCTGCGCCTGGTGAATGCGGCAGGGGCCCGCGCGATCGGCCTGGACCTGAGCGAATCGGTGCGCGCGGCGCGCGAATTGATCGGGCCCACTTCCGACGTCCTCTTCACGCGCGGCGACTTGCTGCGGCCCCCGCTCGCGGCGGCCTCGTTCGACCACATCTACAGCATCGGCGTGCTCGACCACACGCCCGACCCGCGCCGGGCCTTCCTGGAATTGGCCAAACTGCTCAAGCCGGGCGGCTCGATCGCGGTTTGGGTCTATCGTCGCGAGCGGCCGATCGTCGAGCGCGCGATCGACCTTCATCGGGCGATCTCGACCAAACTCCCCTTGAGCGTCTTGTTGACCCTGAGTCGTCTGATGGCCCCGATCGGCGGCCTGAAGCGCCGGATGATGGCCAGCCGAGTTCGCCTCGTGGAGCGATCGGGGGTGGCCATGAACCTACTTACGCTGGGCGTCTCGATGCACCCCGACCCGGAAGTGAGGGTTTGCGACACCCTCGATTGGTACGCCCCCAAGTACATGTCGCGGCACACGACCGACGAAGTGAAGGAATGGTTCCGCGAGGCGGGATTGAGCGAAGTTCGAGACCTGACGACGCACGCCGCGTTCTTTCACGAAGGGCAGGGGAACGGCGTGAACATCGAGGGCCGACGACCGGGCGCGTGACCCCGTTTCGCCGTCATGCTCGATCGCGATAAGATAAGAAGGAAGGAGGCGGGCCATGCCGATGCATGATTGGACGAAGGTCGACGCGGGAATCTACCATGGGTTTCATCACTCGTGGATCGAGGAAATCCATCGCGCCCTCCTGAAACTCCTTCCTGAGGATTACTACTCTCTGGCGGAGCAACATGCGGCCGGGTTTGGGCCGGACGTGTTGACCCTTACGAGGGACGAAATCGAGTTCCCCGCGGAGGGCGTCTTGGCCACCAAGGCGAGGCCGAAGACCAAATGGTATCAGGAGACTCCGACCGAGTTCTATCTTCGGAAGCAAAAAGCGGTGGTGATTCATCATGTGAGCGGGGATCGCGTTGTCGCCGTGATCGAGGTCGTCTCCCCCGGCAACAAGAACACCACTCACGGTTTGCGTTCCTTTGTGAGAAAAGCTCGCGAGTTGCTGCTCCGCAAGGTCCACCTCTTGATCGTCGACCCGTTCCCAGGCGGCAGTCGGGCCCCTTTCGGACTACACGCCGCGATCATCGAAGAGTTTCAGGACGATCCCTTGGCGCTTCCGCCCGAATCGCCCTTGTGCGCTTTTTCCTACGAATGCGACGACTGTGTTCGGACTTACCTGGAACCGCTTGCCGTCGGCGAACCCATCCCCGACATGCCGGTCTTTTTGTGGCCGGGCATGTACATTGACGTTCCTCTCGAAAAGACCTACATGGCCGCCTGGGAGGCCGTCCCGCGGCGGTGGCAAAAGGTGATCGCGCCCCAGGAAAACGGGGCCAAGTGACCTCCCTTCCGACACTCACGCGACGGCGAGGCCCGCCTCGGAAAGATGTCCGGCCTCACGCGGTGGCGTTCGCGGGTCGTCGTGAGTACGCTAGGGAGGGTGCGGAGGTCGTGGCCCGAACGGCCCGGTTCGTGAGGTGACCGTTTCATGTTGAAGCTCGCCGGGCCCGGCTGGGCCCATACCTGCGACGGCGTGACGCGCCGCGATTTCCTTCAGGTCGGCACGCTCGGCGCCCTCGGCTTGTCGTTGCCGCAGTTCCAGGCGGCCCGGGCGGCCGGTTTGTTGCGTCCCGATCGCAAAGACCGTTCGTGCATCATGATCTTCAACCTGGGCGCTCCCAGTCAGCTCGACACGTTCGACATGAAGCCCGACGCCCCCGCTGAAGTGCGCGGGCCTTTTCAGGCGATCGCCACCAAGGTGGAAGGCGTCCGGCTCTCCGAGACGCTCCCGCGCCACGCCGCGATCGCCGACAAGTTCTCACTCGTTCGCTCGGTCCACCACGGCGGCGCGGCCGTGCATGACTCGGGCTGGCAGGTCATGCAGACGGGCCGTGTGTTCGTGGGCGGCGTGAACACGCCTCACGCGGGTTCCGTCACCAGTTACCTGAAGGGCCGCAAGACCGATTTGCCCCCCTTCGTCGTTCTGCCGGAACTGATGGGACGCGGCGGCGGCAACTTGCCCAACGGTCAAGCCGGCGGCTTCCTGGGCAAGGCGCACGACCCCTTCGCCCTCAACGCCGACCCCTCCAAGGCCGACTTCCGGGTCCCCGACCTGCTGCCCCCGCCGGAGATCGGCACCGTGCGCCTGGACCGCAGACGCAAGGTGCGCGAACTCGTCGACGACGCGATCGAGACCTTCGCGGCCACCGAGAACGCGGCCCTTCTGGGCGAGGACTTCGAGTCGGCATTCCGCCTGATGACCAGTCCCCAGGCCCGCGACGCCTTCGACCTCGCCAAGGAGCCCAGCGAGGTCCGCGAACGCTACGGCATGAACCGGTTCGGGCAATGCTGCCTCCTCGCCCGACGCTTGATCGAAGGGGGCGTCCGGTTCGTGACCATTAACACCTTCCTGACCGTTTTCGATGAAATCACCTGGGACATTCACGGATCCAAGCCCTTCACGTCAATCGCCGGCATGAAAGACATTGTTTGTCCGATGTATGACCAAGCCTACAGCGCCTTGATCACCGACCTCGACGGGCGCGGCCTGCTCGATTCGACCCTCGTGTGCAACCTGGCCGAGTTTGGTCGGACCCCGCGCGTGAACCCGGCGGGCGGTCGCGACCACTGGCCGCAGTGTTTCACGGTCTATTTCGCCGGGGGAGGCGTGAAGGGGGGCCGCGTCGTGGGCGCGAGCGACCCCATCGGCGCCGTGCCGGCCGACCGGCCCGTCCAGCCCGCCGACGTCGCCGCGACCATCTTCCACAGCCTCGGCTTCAACCTCGAAACGGTCCTTCCGGGGCCCGCCGGACGACCCTTCCCGATCGTCGATTCGGGCCATCGCGAAATCCACGAGCTCTTTTGAATCATGTACGCGATCTTGTTCACGATCGTCGCCCTCGCGACCGACGACGGCCTGAAGCTGCTGCCCCCCGATTGCCGCTTGACCTCGCGCGAGAGCACGCAAACGTTCCTTCTCCAAAAGGTCGAGCGCGACGAACTCTCCGCGCAAGTTGTCAACGACGTCGAATGGAGGTCGAGCGACGCCAACATTGCGACGGTGCGCGGCGGCGTGGTCACGCCGGTCGCCGACGGCGAGGCCACGATCACGGCGCGCGTCGAAGGCCGCGAGGCCAGCGCCAAGGTGGTCGTTCGCGGGATGGGACGGCCCTTCGCCTGGGGCTTTCGCGAGCATGTTCTGCCCGCCTTTTCCAAGCTCGGTTGCAACTCCGGCGCCTGTCACGGGGCCCTCGCCGGCAAAGGAGGTTTTCGCCTCTCTCTACGCGGGTACGACCCCGTCGCCGATCATTTCACGATCGTCAAGCAAGACGGCGGCCGGCGCGTCGAGTTCTCCGACCCGGGACGCAGCTTGGTCTTGGCGAAGCCGTCGGGCGCGATCCGGCACAAAGGGGGAGTACGCTTCGAGACCGATTCGCGCGAGTACCGGATGGTGGCCGAGTGGGTCGCCGACGGGGCCAAGCCGCCCGCCGAGTCCGACGCCCGCGTCGAACACCTCCGCGCCTGGCCGGAGCGATCGCTGCATCACCCAGGCGATCGTCAGCAAGTGGTCGTCCAGGCGGTCTATTCCGATGGCCGCGTGGAGGACGTGACTCGAGACGTGAAATGGTCGAGCGCCAACGAGGCCGTTTGCGCCGTCGATGAGGACGGGATCGCCACCGCGACCGGTCCCGGCGAAGGAGCCATCGTCGCCTGGTACGCCAGCAAGATCGTCCTGGCACGGCTCACCGTGCCCTACAACGACAACGCGACGGGGGGCCCGATCGCGAACGCCGACCCGCGCAAACCACGCAACTTCATCGACGAGAAGGTGGACAAGCAACTCGCCCGACTGCGATTGCCCGCGTCGGCCCCATGCGGCGACGCTGAGTTCCTCCGGCGAGCGATGGTCACGACGATCGGCCGCGTCCCCAGCCCTGAAGAAGTCCGCAAGTTCCTCGCCGACGCGTCCGACAAGAAACGCGACACCCTCATCGACGACCTTCTCCAACGTCCTGAGTTCGTCGATTACTGGACGTACAAATGGTCCGACATGCTCATGCTCAACGGCACCCTATTGCGCCCTCAGGCGCTCAAGGCATATTATGCGAGCATCCGTCGGCACGTCGAATCCAACACGCCGTGGGACCGGTTCGCGCGTGAGGTGCTCACGGCCACGGGAGACAGCCTCGAGAACGGCGTCACAAACTTCTTCGCATTGAACCAGTCGCCCGAGGAGATGACCGAGAACGCTTGCCAGGCGTTTCTGGGCCTCTCGATCGGTTGCGCGAAGTGCCACAACCACCCCCTCGAAAAATGGACGAACGACCAGTATTACTCGGTCGCGAACCTCTTCGCGCGGGTCCGGGCCAAGGGCTGGGGGGGCGAGCCCCGCAACGGCGACGGCCTGCGCACGCTCTACGTGGCGAACACCGGGGACCTGGTGCAGCCTCGGACCGGCAAGGCCCTGCCGCCGGCGCCACTCGACGGTCGCCCAATCGCGTTCGACGACCCCGGCGATCGCCGCGTCCACTTCGCGAACTGGCTGACTTCGCCCGAAAACCCTTACTTCGCGCGGGCCATCACGAATCGAGTTTGGGCGAACTTCTTCAACGTGGGTCTCGTCGAGAACGTCGATGATCTGCGGGAATCGAACCCGGCCGGCAATGAGGAACTGCTCTCGGCGGCGGCCGCGTTCGTCGTCGCGAACAAGTTTGACTTGAAACCGTTGATGAAGGCGGTTCTCCAGTCGAACGCCTTCCAACGTTCGAGCGTGCCCTTGCCTGGGAACCGCTTGGAACAGCGCTACCATTCCCGTTACTATCCGCGCCGCCTGATGGCGGAAGTGCTCCACGACGCGATCGTGCAGGTGACGGAAGTCCCTACGAAGTTCGACTCGATCGAGTTCCCCGGTGCCGATCGTCAGAAGACCGACTTCTATCCCGAAGGCACGCGCGCGATCCAGCTCTACGATTCGGCCGTCGCGAATTACTTCCTCCAAGCGTTCGGACGCAACCCGCGGCGGATCGTCTGCGAGTGCGAGCGCACCGACCAGCCGACGGTCGTGCAAGTGCTCCACATCTCCAACGGCGAAACGATCAACCCCAAGCTGAAGGCGCCCAACGGCCGGGTCGAACGGCTCAAGGCCCTGCGCGCGGCGGGGATGTCGGACGCGGCCCTCATCGACGAGGCGTATCTGGTTTGCCTGGGGCGTTTCCCCACGGCGCAAGAACGGGAGGGCCTCGTCACCATGTTGCCCAAGGCGGGCGACCCGGAGGAAAGACCCATCCTCGAAGATGTCTTTTGGGGGCTCATGAGTACACGCGAGTTTTTGTTCAATCATTAAGGCCGCTCATTCTCGCATCGCCCCATGATCGGTCGCGCTGGGTGGTCGGGTCGAGTGGGTCTCAGGGCCGCGTGGGGGGCCTTCGCCGTTTGACTTCGCGGCCTGTTTCCGCCGCCTTTCGATCATCGACCCGGAGGTGCCACGAATGCGTCGGCCCATGAGTTTGCGACTTACGGCGATCTCCCTTGTCGCGATGGTCGCGTTCAGTCCGTTCGCCCATGCCAAGCAGTCGCCGGCCAACTATGACAGGGTGGTCGCCCCCTTGCTCGCGAAATACTGCGCGGGCTGCCATAACGACGACGACCGCGAGGGAGATTTCTCGCTCGAAACGTACAAGGCGTTGCGTCTGGGCACGACCGACGGCCCCGCCTTGTTGCCGGGCGATTCGGCGAGTAGCCGGATCGTTCGCTTGATGACCGGCGCCGCGTCGCCCAAGATGCCCCCTAAGGGACATCCGCGTCCTACCGATGCCGAGGTCGCCAAGATCAAGGAGTGGATCGACGCAGGGGCCGCGGGCCCGAAAAACGAGGCGCCCGACCCGCTCGCGCTGATCGTGCCCGCGTTCGAGACCAAGACCAAGGTGCGGCCCGTCACCGCGCTCGATGTCTCGCCCGACGGGTCTTGGCTGGCGGTGGGCCGTTACGGGGAGGTCGCCTTGCACCGGATCGGGCCGGATGGGGCCTCGGGAACACCGGTCAAGGTCTTGACGCCACTCCCAGGCAAGGTGACGGCCGCCCATTTCACCCGAGACGGCAAGCGACTCGTCACGGCCTCCGGGGTCGCGGGACTGGGTGGTCTCGCCGCGATCTGGGACCTGGAAGGCGGGACCATCGTCCGTTCCTTCCAAGGCCATCGCGACCTCCTCCACGACGCCGAACTCTCCCCCGACGAACGCATGTTGGCCACATGTGGCTATGAAAACCGCATCCAACTTTGGAATACGGAAACGGGTGAACTGGTTCGCCGACTTGAGGGACATAACGGGGCCATTTATGACGTGGCCTTCAGTCCCGACGGCGCCTTCCTCGTCAGCGGCAGCGCCGATGACACGTGCAAGGTATGGCGCCTGGCCGACGGGACCCGCATGGACACCCTCGCTCAGCCTCTGAAAGAAGTGTATGGCTGCTTCTTCACTCCCGACGGAAGGTCCATTCTCGCCGTTGGGGCCGACAACAACGTTCGCGTTTGGAAATTCATTTCCCGGGAGCGGCCCGACATTAACCCGATGGTCACGGCGCGGTTCGCCCACGAGGCGCCGATCTTGCGCGCGGCCCTCACACGCGATGGGTCGAAACTCATCACGATCGGCGCCGACCGCGTCGTCAAGGTTTGGGACACCGCCGATTACTCCGAACTTCAGTCTTGGAAAGACCAACCCGACGTGGCGATGGCCCTGGCGGTCGCGCCCGATGGCTCTTCCTGCTTTGTCGGCCGCATGGACGGTTCGTTGGCCCGCCTCGTGATCGCGGGCCGCACTGAGGTCAAACCGGCGGTCGATGCCGCTTTGCCGGTGGTCGCGGCCCCTTCCGCCGAAATGAAGGCGATCGCCGAGGTCGAGCCGAACAACACGCCCGAACAGGCCAACCCGATCGCGCTTCCCGCCAAGATCACGGGGAAGGTCCAAGGGAAAGACGGCGAACAAGCCGATGCCGACTTCTTCCGTTTCCACGCTCGGGCGGGTGAAGACTGGGTCTTCGAAGTGGACGCGGCGCGGTCGAAGTCGAAGCTCGACTCGTTCCTGGAAGTGCTCGACGCCCGCGGTGGTCGGGTCGAGCGCGTGCTCCTTCAGGCCGTGCGCGACGCCTACTTCACGTTCCGTGGGAAAGACAGTGTTCAAGTCGATGATTTTCGCTTGTTCAATTGGGAAGAAATGAACTTAAACGAATATCTTTACGCCAATGGCGAGGTCGTGAAGCTCTGGCTTTATCCGCGCGGGCCGGATTCGGGCTTCATCGTGTATCCAGGTCAAGGGAAACGCTGGGGCTGGTTCGACACCACGCCGCTCGCCCAAGCGTTGGGGGGGCCCTGTTACATCGTGGAGGCCCATCCGCCAGGCACGGAGCTTCGGCCCAATGGACTGCCGGTGATTCCCCTCTTCTTTGAGAACGACGACGAGGCCCACCAAACACTTGGGAGAGACTCACGCCTTTTCTTCAGGGCGCCCGCCGACGGGGAGTATCTCGTGAAGATCAAGGACGTGCGCGGTCAGGAAGGGGCCGATTTCACCTACACGCTGATCGCGCGGCCGCTCAGGCCCGACTTCCAGGCGAGCATCGCGACCAAGGCCCTCACCCTCGCCGCCGGCGACGCGCGCGAGTACGTCGTCAAGGTCGAACGCGCTGATGGTTTCGAAGGAGCTGTACGTGTCGAAATCACTGGTCTGCCGCCCGGTTTCTTCTCGGCACCCGTCGAGGTGGAGGCGGGGCAAATCGAGGCCCAAGGCGTTGTTTGGACCACGGGCGACACAAAGAAGCCGACCGCCGAGCAGGCCAGGGCGATCAAGGTCCGCGCGGTCGCGCGGATCGACGGTCGCGAGGTGGGCCATGACGTGAACGAACTCGTGGAGGTCCAGTGGAACGAGAAGACGCCAACGCGGGTGACGATCGCGCCTTCGGCCTCGGGCGCCCAGCCGCAGCGTACTCCGGCGGAAGGCCCCCTCGAATTCGCGATCCGGCCGGGCGAGACGATCCAGTTGGAAGTGCGCATCGAGAGGAACGGTGCGAACGGGCCCATCGGCTTCGGCACCTTGAACGTGGGTCGCAACCTGCCGTTTGGCTGCTATGTGGACAACATCGGCCTGAACGGGCTGCTCGTCGTCGAAGGCCAAGACGCGCGCGAGTTCTTCATCACGGCCGACAAGTCGGTGCCGCCGCAAGTCCGCTTGTTTCACCTCAAGACCGACGTCGGCGGCGGCACGGCCTCTCGGCCGGTCCTGCTTCATGTGCGGCCTTGAGCGGCGCTGGATCAGGAAAAATGGTCGTGGGCCGGTGACGCGACCTGGTCGAGACCCTAGAATTGATGGTTGGAAGCAACCAGGATGTCACAGTCCCGACCCATCACGAGGAGACCCTCATGACGCGGACGATCGCCTTGAGCGCCGCTTTGCTGCTCGCCGGGACCACACTTCGGGCCGGTGAGTTGGACAAGGAATACTCGGGAAAGGCCGCCACGCCTCCCGCCGTCATTAAGAAGGTGCCGGTCGGACCCTTGCTCGATAGTGTCCGATTGGGGTTCGTCCCGAAAGAGACCGTCATGCCGGCGATCGGCAGCGAGTTGGACGCGGAAGGCCCCACTCCCGCGTGCCGCCTCTGGGGCGGCGGATGGGGCGGCTGGGGTGGTGGTTGGGGCGGCTGGGGTGGTGGTTGG
>CALLYK010000534.1 GCA_937858365.1 uncultured Isosphaeraceae bacterium
TCAGGTCAGGTCACTCTTGCTCTCACTCGGCATTGTGAAACAATGATCGGCCTTGTGAACCACGCGACCTTGCTTGACGGGTCCGGCCGCGATGGCTAGGATCGGGCCGTTTCGGGGCCCCTTGGTCCGGGAAGCCAATGGCTGTCTTCGACGACTTTGAATCTCAAGGACTGGTCCGTGCCGACGAACCGCTGGCCCCGCTCACCTGGTTTCGGCTGGGAGGACCGGCCCAGTTCTTCGCTCGGCCGCGCGACGTCGATCAACTGATCGGCCTGGTCGGCCGCGCTCGGGACGCGGGGCTGCCCGTGCTCCTTCTCGGAGGCGGGTCCAATGTGCTCGTCGCCGACGCAGGCGTGAAGGGCCTGGTCCTGCACCTGGAAAGCCCCGCCTTTGCCGACGTCACCATCCGCGACCAACGGGTCGAGGCCGGCGCCGCGGTCCCTTTGACGGCCCTCATCTCTCAAACCGCACGCGCCGGCTTGAGCGGCATCGAGGCCCTGACCGGCATCCCCGGCACGGTCGGCGGCGCCTTGCGCGGGAACTCGGGCGGCCGTCACGGCTCGATCGGCCGGTTCGTTCGGAGCGTGAGCGTCCTCGACGCCGACGGTGAGGTCAGAGTCCTGGAACGCGACGAACTGGACTTCGACGCGCGCGGCTCCAACCTCGTGGACCCGGTCATCCTCTCCGCCGAATTCCACCTCGAGACCGACGCTCCCGAGGCCGTCGTTCGCCGGATGCGCCGGATCTGGATCGTCAAGAAAGAACAACAGCCGTACGGCCATCAGTCGTCGGGCCTGATCTTCCGCGACCCCAGTCCCGACCTGACCGCCGATCGACTCGTCGAACAGGCCGGCCTGAAGGGGGCCAGAGTGGGCGGCGCCGAGGTCTCGGAACGGCACGCCAATTTCCTCGTCGCGCATCCAGGCGCCAAGGCCGAAGACGTCTTGCGCCTGATCGACGTGGTCCGACAATCGGTCTGGAAGCAGTTCGGCCAGGAACTGGAACTCCAAATCCAGGTTTGGGACTCCTCGGCCTGATCGGACCAACCCGGTCGCCCACGTCAAGGACGAGGTGGGGTGATGGAGCAACGCATTCCCAGGACCTCGCCCATCCTCGACGCCCCCGATGCGTCCGCGTCGCGCCCCAAGCCCACGGCCTCGGCCCACGCGCCGACCCGGTCGATCTCGCGCCGGAAACTGCTCCAAGCGGGGGCCCTTTCGACCGGCGGGCTCCTGGTCTTGGCGGGCGTCTCCTGGGGCTGGAACGCCGCGAAAAGCTGGCTGGCGGTCCGCCCCGCCTACCGTTGCCGGTTCGCCGACATCCAACTTCAGCCGCCGCCGCCCGCCTGGATCAAACGCGGCGCTGAGGCCCTCCTCGCGAAGGTCCGCCAGGATTCGGGCCTGCCCGTCACGCTCGACTCCCAAGCGATCGACCTGGCCGTCTTGCGTCGGGCCTTCGCCCATCATTCCCCATGGGTCCTGGAGGTCCTGGAAGTCCGCCGCGCTTATCCCAACCAACTCACCATTCACCTTAGCTACCGCGAGCCGGTGTTGGAAGTCGTCGAGAAGGACGGACAGCAAGAGCGTCTGATCGCGCTCCTCGACGGTGAGGCCGTGGTCTTGCCCCATGACGAGACCGAAATTAGCGCATTGGGGCCCTTGCTCCGCGTCCAGCCCACGCAAGTTCCGACCGGTTTGCGGGAGGGCCTGGCCTGGCCCGACGGGAGTGCCGAGGGGAGGCCCGATCCAGTCATGGCGGAAGTAGCCAGGCTAGCGGGCTTTGTGAAGCACCGCAACAAGGCCCTCGGAGCACGGGCGATCCCGTTTCAGCAAATCCACGCTTTACCCAAGTTTGGCATTTTCCTGGGCGCGACCGAGAAACGATGGGTCCGCTGGCGGACGTCCATACTGCCCGAGGCGTCCCCCGAACTCAGCGACGAGAGAAAATGGATGATCCTGGAAGCTTGGGTGGAAGAACGGCGGCCCTGGCCCCCCTTTCGCCCAGCCTACCTGGAGTTCGTGGACGGGGCCTTACGGGTCAATCCGGGGTAGGTCTCGGGAGGATCGACGGCGCCGATGTCCCGTTAGGATGGCGGGCCCACGAACCAAGGGCGCCTTCCTGGGGCCGTCGCCTCCGCGACCTGATACCCGGCATCTTTGGCGAGGTGAACATGTCGAATCGTCTGGGACCGATGTGGCTGAACCGCGTCCGACGCCTGGCCGTACCCACTCACGCCGGTCGCTTCAGCAAGTATGCCCTCCTTGCCGACCAAATCAACGCCCTCGAACCCATCCTTAAGAACGAGAGCGATGCTCAGTTGCTCGCTCGCAGCAATGCGCTTCGCTTGCGGGCCAGACAAGGTGACTCGCTCAATTCCCTCTTGGTGGAGGCGTTCGCCCTCGTGCGGGAGGCCGCGAAACGCACGGTCAAGCAGCGTCATTACGACGTCCAACTCATCGGCGGGATGGCGATCCACCACCGAGGCATCGCCGAGATGGAGACGGGTGAAGGGAAGACCCTCGTCGCCACCTTGCCCGCCTATCTCAACGCGCTCAAGGGCAAAGGGGTCCACGTCGTCACGGTGAACGACTACCTCGCCTCACGTGACGCCGATTGGAACGGGCCGATCTATCGTCTTCTGGGGCTGACGGTCGGTTGCATCCAGACCGGTCAGCAAGACGGCCAACGCCGGGCCGCCTACAACTGCGACATCACCTACGGAACGAGCAAGGAACTCGGCTTCGACTTCCTGCGCGACGAACTCAAGAAGTTCCAGTCGGGCGGCGACCCCACGCGCAAGTCGTTCGAACAAGCCTTCCTGGGCCGGAACACGGCGGGGACCGAAGGGGCCGTGCCCGTCCAACGCGGGCACTTCTACGGCATCGTCGACGAGGCCGACAGCATCCTCATCGACGAGGCCAGGACACCCCTCATCATCGGCGCCAACAACCAGCCGACCCAAGAAGAGGC
>CALLYK010000535.1 GCA_937858365.1 uncultured Isosphaeraceae bacterium
CCTTCGGGTCCCGACGAGGAAGGCGGTCTCGCCGTGGCGACGCGCCCGCCGCGCGTCCGATTCGTCCACAAGTCCGACGAGGACATCTACGCCGCCAAGGCCAACCGGATCGTCATCCGCCATTCGCTCGGCCAGGTCGTCGCGATCATCGAAATCGTCTCACCGGGGAACAAGAGCGGCGCGGGGGCCTTGCGCGCCTTTGTCGAAAAGGCATGCGACTTCCTTCGTCAAGGCGTCAACTTGCTCGTGATCGACCTCTTCCCGCCGTCGAAGCGCGACCCGCAAGGCATTCACAAGGCGATCTGGGACGAGTTTCAGGAAGGGCCCTTCGAGCTGCCCGCCGACAAGCCGTTGACCCTGGTTTCGTACGCGGCGGACCTAGTGAAGACGGCCTACATTGAGCCGGTCGCGGTGGGGGACTTCCTCCCTGAGATGCCGATTTTTCTGACCACGGGCCGGTACGTCCCCGCGCCCCTGGAGGCGACTTACCAAACGACCTGGGAGTCCTGCCCGGACCCACTGCGCGAGGCGGTACTGAGGGGTGGCCTCGCGGCGGACGCTTGAATCGGCTCACTCCACAGTGACGCTCTTGGCGAGGTTGCGGGGCTTGTCGATGTCCCGGCCAAGTTGTCGCGCCGTGTGATAGGCGAGGAGTTGGAGCGGCACGACCGCGACCAACGGTTGCACGACTTCAGGCACGTCGGGCACGGGCAGGACCACATCAGCCAAGCGGGCGAGCTCGTCGTCCCCCTCGGTGCCGACGGCGATGATGGGGCCCTTCCGGGCGCGGACTTCTTCGATGTTGCTCAAGGTCTTGGCGTGCAGCGGCCCGCGAGGTGCCACGAAGACGCTGGGGGTCTCCGGGTCGATCAGGGCGATGGGTCCGTGTTTCATTTCGGCAGTGGGATATCCTTCGGCGTGAAGATAGGTGATTTCCTTGAGCTTGAGGGCCCCTTCCAGGGCGACTGGATAGTGCAGGTCGCGACCGAGATACAGGATGCTGCGCGCCCTGGTTAATCGGGTCGCCGCATCGGCGACGATTGGTTCGACCGCGAGGGCCTTGGTGACGGCGTCGGGGACCGACTCGATTGCTTCGATCACTTTGAGGCCGTCGGCGAAGGGCATGTGGCGCAAGCGGGCGAGATAGAGTGCCAACAAGGTCAGGACCATCACCTGGGCGGTGAACGCCTTGGTGCTGGCGACGCCCACTTCGGGCCCCGCGTGAAGGTAGATGCCGCCGTCGGCCTCGCGGGCGATCGTGCTGCCGACGACGTTGCAGATGGCCATGGTGGGGAAACCGCGTCGCTTGGCCTCGTGGAGGGCCCCGAGAGTGTCGGCCGTCTCTCCCGATTGGCTGAGGACGAACACGAGGGTTTGGTCGTCGAGGGGCGCGTTGCGATAACGGAACTCGCTCGCGAATTCCACTTCCACGGGTAAGTGCGCGAGTCGCTCGATGAGGTACTCGCCCACGAGGGCCGCGTGCCAGCTTGTGCCGCAGGCCGCGAAGACGATGCGGTCGGCGCGCCGGAGCTGCCGGGCCGTGAGGTTCAGGCCGCCGAAGTGGGCGCTCGCCTCGGACCGATTCACGCGACCGCGACAGGCATTGCGCACGGTCTCGGCCTGTTCGTGGATTTCCTTCTGCATGTAATGATCGAAGCCGCGGAGTTCGGCGGCGTCGGGGTGCCAGTCGATCCGATCGATACGCGGGGTGATCGGACCGCGTTCGCGATGGCGGATCGTGAACTCGTCGGCGGTGAGGCGCACCACCTCGCCGTCCTGTAAATAGGCGACATGTTGCGTATGGGGCGCGATGGCGAGCGGGTCGCTAGCGAGGAAGTGCTCACCCTCGCCCACACCGACCACGAGCGGGCTGCCCAGCCGCGCGCCGACGACCTGTCCCGGCGCGCGCGGACTGACCACCGCGAGACCATAGGTCCCTTCGAGTCGCGGCAGGACGCGCATGACGGCCTCGAGCAGGTCGTCGCCATCGTCGATCAGTTCGCGCGCAATGAGGTGCGCGATGACCTCGGTGTCGGTTTGAGAATGGAAGGGAAAGCCCTCGGTCTGGAGTTCCTGACGCAGGTGGGCGTGGTTCTCGATCACACCATTGTGGACGACCGCGACCAGCCCGTTGCCGCCGACATGAGGATGGGCGTTAACGTCCGTGGGCGGGCCGTGGGTGGCCCATCGTGTGTGACTGATGCCGCAGAAGCCAGGCGCCGGCTGCTTGTCGAGCCATTCCTCAAGGGCCCGGACTCGGCCCGCCTTTTTGCGGACGACCAGGTCGGGACCGTCGAGGGTGGCGACCCCGGCGCTGTCGTAGCCGCGGTACTCCAGCCGGCGCAGTCCTGAAAGAAGGATGGGGGTGGCCTCCTGGGGCCCTGTGTACCCGACGATCCCGCACATGTTCTGGTCTCTGTGGAAAGGAGAAGAGAATTCAACCACGGAGTCACGGAGGGCACGGAGCAGAAAGAGGGGAGAGGACTTCTTGAATCAGGGGACCATTCGCTTGATCCCTTCCTTGAGGAGGACGACGTTGAAGTTGATGAGGAGGCCCACGCGCAGTCCGGTGAGTTTCATGTAGGTCAGGAGTTGGGCCTCGTGTACGGGATGACTGGCGTCGACGGCCTTGAGTTCCACGTTGATCCGCCCTCCCACCACGATGTCCAGACGGAAGTCGGATTCTAGGAGTGTCCCTTTGTCGTGAATCGGGACGACCACTTCATGCTCAAACGGGACGCTCCGGGCCCGCAACTCGTGATAAAGGCACTTGTGGTAAACCGACTCTAGAAGACCAGGCCCCAGGCACCTATGGACCTCGATCGCCGAACCAATGACCTCACGGGTCAACTCTTCATGCTCCAACATCGCCCCCCTCATTTCTTATCCGTGTCCACCGTGACTGCGTGGTTCAATTCCCCGTTTCTCCCCAATCTTCATGCACCCTCATTTCTTCTCCGTGTCCTCCGTGACTCCGTGGTTCAATTCCCCCGCCCCTCATGTCTCCAAGGAGAACGGGGTGAAGTTGGTATGGTCGTCGAAGTAGTCCTCGTGTTCCACGCGCTTCAGAAACGCGACCACGCGATAGGTCAGGGGCGTGGCCACCACCTCCCAGCCGACTTTGAGACAGTAGTTCGTGAGCATCACCTGCACCACGCGCTCGGTCTGCCAGATGCCCAGGAACGCGATGGGATAGAAGAGGAGCGAGTCGGCCGCCTCGCCCACGATGGTCGAGCCGATGGTCCTGGTCCAGAGGAACCGGCCCCGCGTGAAGACCTTCAACTTCGCCAGTGTGAACGAGTTCACGAACTCGCCCGCGAAAAAACCGACCATCGACGCCAGGACGATCCGCCAGGTCCCCCCGAAGACGGTCTCCCAGACCGCTTGATTGCTCAGTTTCACGTTCGACGTCGGGTCGATCACCGCCTGGTCTCCGCTCAGGCGCACGCCGACCGCCCAGCTCGGGTCGGGCGGCATCCGCAGCACGACCTGACTCATAAACGTGGCGAAAAGCAAGGCGCCGAACCCGGCCCAGACGACCTTGCGCGACCGCGCATAGCCGTACACTTCGGTCAGGATGTCGCCGAAGAGGTAGCTGATGGGAAAGAAAAGCACCCCCGCGCCGAAGACGAAGCCGACCCCCAGGTCCACCCGCTTCGGGGCCGAGATTAGGTTCGTGCAGAGCAAGACCGTGACGAACGCGGCGAGGATCAGGTCGTAGTAGCGGTAACTGCGGACGGGGTGCGGTTTCGACATCGGGACCTCGAATCGCTACAGGCGGTGTTCGGGGCCCTATTGTAGGTCGTCCATCAGCGACGGGTCGATCGTCGCGACAAGACGATCCCCGCGATCACGAGGGCCAGACCGCCGACAAAGCCGCCATAGAGCAGCGTGCGCAGCGGCGTGCCGGTGTCCCAGGCCTCCTGCGCGCTGGCCTGGACGATCCGGTAGGCGGCGTCTCGCTCCATTCCCCCGGCCACGAGGGCGAGCAGCGCGCGCTGCGAGAACAGCGCCCCCGACGTGGCCTCGAGGTTCAGGAGCATGCGGTCGGCGTGCACGACCATGCCGCGGATCACCCGCAGGGCGAGGTACTGGAGGTAGTCGAGCAGGATCGTCGAGTCCGGGAGGATCACGCGCTCGACGCTCGAGTGCGAGATGTCGCGCTCGTGCCACAGGGCCACGTTCTCCACCGCCGCCTGGGCGTTGCCGCGCAGGACGCGGGCGAGGCCGGCGATCCGCTCGGTGGTGATCGGGTTGCGCTTGTGCGGCATCGCGCTCGAGCCCTTCTGCCCGGCCCGGAACGGCTCCTCGACCTCGCGGACCTCGGTGCGCTGGAGGTGGCGGACCTCCGTCGCGAACCGCTCGAGCCCCGCCCCGGCCAGCGCGATCGCCTGCAGCAGCTCGGCGTGGCGGTCGCGGGCGACGACCTGCGTGGAGACCGGCTCGCGCTCCAGGCCCAGAGGCGCGAGCACCCGCTCCTCGAAGGCGGGCCCGTT
>CALLYK010000536.1 GCA_937858365.1 uncultured Isosphaeraceae bacterium
CGAATCGTCGAGATTGTACATCGCCATGGTGACGCCGGAGCCGGGCGCCTTGAACACTTCCTTCTCGATCACCTTGCCGTCGTCGCCGGTGAACTTGATGGTCAGCGTGCCCTTGCCCGGAAACCTGAAATCGGTGGCGCGATATTGATCGCCGTAGGCGTGGCGGCCGATGATGATCGGCTGGGTCCAGCCGGGCACGAGGCGCGGCACATTCTTGCAGATGATCGGCTCGCGGAAGATCGTACCGCCAAGGATGTTGCGGATGGTGCCGTTCGGCGAGCGCCACATCTCCTTGAGGCCGAACTCCCTCACGCGGCCTTCGTGAGAGTCCCGTTCCTTTCGTGAGGCGAGAGGATAATCATCGCGAAAGCGCGCGGGGGTGAAGAATGCTTGCAATCGATAGAAATCGGTCTGACGAATCGGATCTGTCTTATGGTCATGACAGCGCGCGCACCCCAAGGTCAGACCGAGGAATACGAGTCCTGTCGTCTCGGTGATGTCATCGAGAGCGTTTTGCCGACGGAGGCCCTGGTCGTTCAAGTCCACCATGTCGGGATGGCAGCGACCCCAGCCAGTGGCGACGGCCGCGTCGGGGTCGTCGGGGGCCACTTCATCCCCGGCGAGTTGCAAGGTCAGAAAGCGGTCGTACGGTACGTTCGCGTTGATGGCCTTCACGACCCAATCGCGGTAACGCCAAGCGTCGGGCCGGGCCTCGTCGAACTCGAAACCGTCGGAGTCGGCATAGCGTGCCAGATCGAGCCAGTGTTGGGCCCAGCGCTCGCCATATTGCGGGCTCGTCAGCAGTCGATCGACGAGGGCCTCATACGCACGCGGCGAATCGTCGGCGAGAAAGGCCGCCACTTCCTCCGGAGTCGGCGGCAGGCCGATCAGGTCGAAGCTCAAGCGACGCGCAAGAGTGGTCTTGCCGGCCTCGGGCGCGGGTGAGAGCGTCTCTTGTTCCAAGCGATTCAGGATGAACAGGTCGATCGGGTTGCGCGACCACGCCGGGTCCTGAACGCGCGGTGGTTCGGGCCGGTTCGGCGGCTTAAAGGCCCAATGGGCGCGTTCGTCGTTGGTGATCGGTTTCTCGTCGATCTTCGGCTGATCGTCCATGAGGAGAATGACCACTGCGACGAATGCCCAGGTCGTCATCGGGACCCCTCGCTTTCAGGCCAGGATGGACGTCAAGACGCGCCCCGAAGTTTGTGTGAGGCGTTCCTCGCGGCCGTTTACTGGGAAAGTCAACTGCGTGTGGTCGAGGCCGAGGAGGTGGAGGATCGTCGCGTGAAGGTCGTTGACGTGGACGCGATCGACCTCCGCTCGAAGGCCGACCGGATCGGTGGCTCCGTGGACGTGGCCCCCCTTCACGCCGCCTCCCGCGAGCCAAACGCTGAACCCGTGGGGGTTGTGGTCGCGTCCCCGGCCTTGCTCGGACATCGGCAGCCGGCCGAACTCGCCGCCCCAGATTACGAGGGTGTCGTCAAGTAGGCCGCGGCCTTTCAGGTCCGACAGAAGTCCGGCGACCGGCTTGTCGGTCTTGGCGCACATCGTCGCGTGGTTCTTTTCCACGTCTTCATGCGCGTCCCAGCCGGCCACGTCGCCCGAGTAGAGTTGGACGAACCTCACACCACGCTCGACCAGGCGGCGCGCGAGCAAGCATCGTGTGCCGAATTCGGCCGTGATCGAGTCGTTCAGGCCGTAGAGTTCGCGAGTGGCCGCCGATTCCCGACTGATGTCCACAGCCTCGGGCGCGGCACTTTGCATTCGGTAGGCGAGTTCATACGAACGAATTCGCGCTTCCAAATCGCCGTCGTACTTGCGCGTTTCGCGATGGTGTTCATTCAACCGGCCGATCAGGTCGAGGACACGGCGTTGGCGATCGGGGGTCATGCCTTTCGGGGCCTGAAGGTCCAGGATCGGCCGGTCGCCGCTTCGCATCACGGTCCCCTGATGGGCGGCCGGTAAGAATCCGGCACCATACGCGGGCGGTCCCCCTTTGATGCCGCCACCGGGGTCGAGCAAGACGACGAATGCGGGCAGGTCTTGGTTTTCGGTCCCCAACCCGTACGATGTCCAACTGCCCAGACTGGCACGACCCATCAGGATCGAGCCTGTGTTCATTTGATAGACAGCCTGGGGATGATTGACGCTATCGGCCCAGCATGAGCGAATGACCGTCAGGTCGTCGGCATGTCGGGCGATGTTTGGCAAAAAGTCGGACACTTCCAGGCCGCTTTCGCCATGCCTCTTGAACGTCCGCTTTGTGGCCAGCAACGGGTTCGTGGCGACCTTACGGCGCGTCATTACGGCGCCGAAACTCTCGGGCAAGGGGTGACCAGCCAAACGCTGAAGGTCGGGCTTGGGGTCGAACGTTTCGAGGTGACTCGGACCGCCGTGCATGAACAAATAGATGACCCGATGCGCACGCGGCTCGAATTGCGGCCCGATGTGGTCGTCGGCGCTCGCCTCGCGCTGGATCATCCACGAGAGGGCGAGGGCCCCCATGCCGTTGCCGGCGAGCCGGAGGAAGTCACGTCGCGAGGAGGGTTGGGGCGTTGCGAAACCCGACACCAGGAAGGCCCTCCACGAGTGAATTTGACGCGCGCGTCAAGCGCACTCCATCATACCTTAAGGCCAGGGGCTGGGGCCTATTTCTGAAGCCTGAACTTCTGGGCCCTCTTGCCGATGATGTCGCCCGCGTAAAGGCAACCGTGGGAATCAACGGCCAGACAATGGACCCAGTTCAGGTCACCCGGCTTCTCCTGACCGTCCTCCCCCTTGGGGACCGTCCAAACTTGTAAGACTTTTCCCGACGTGTCGAGCTTGAGAAAGAGTTGGTCTTTGGGGGGACAGCCGAGCGGAGCTCCGATGTACTTCGGGTCGTCCCGCCAGGGCATTGGGGAGGAGCCGCAGACCCAGAATGTGTCGTCGGCCAGCATGGCGAAGCCCCAGGGCACGATCAAGTCTTTCCAGCTTTCGAGTAACTTTCCGGATTGATCATAAACTTGAATGCGTACATTGTTGCGGTCGGCAATGTAAAGATGTCCCTTTGAATCGATGGTGATGGCGTGAGGGATGCTGAAGTCGCCGGCGCCGGTGCCGAGTTGGCCCCACTGCTTGACGAACTTGCCGTCGCGGTCAAAGTGGACGACCCGGTTATTGCCGTAGCCGTCGGTGACGAAGACGTCGCCCGTCTCGGTGACCACCATGTCGGTCGGCTTGTCGAAGTGGGTCGAGTCGTCGCCGGGAACGCCGGGCGTGCCGAGTTGTTTCAGCGGTTTCCCTTCGGGCGTGAATTGTCGGACGACATGCAGGCCGATGTCGGCGAGCCAGATGGTGCCGTCGCGCGCGACCTTGATGTGATGGGCGTTGCCCACCGTATCTTGACCCCATGCGCGCACGAAGGTCCCGTCTTCCTTGTAAACCTGGACCGGGGGTGTTGAGCGCGTGAAGACATAGACCTGGTCGTTGGCGTCCACGGCGATACCGGGGACGTCCTTCCAAACGAAGTCGGCCGGTTTCCTCGGCCAAGCGGCGTCCACTTCGTAACAGGTCGTCGTGTTCACTCGTGGATACGGGGGTTTCTTGCCGGAGTTGGATGGCTGCTGCTGGGTCCAGCCGAGAGTGGCGAGAAAGAGCCCCAGGCCGAGCGCGGAAAACGCGAGCTTCATGGTTTTCATGAGGGGCCTCGTTGATTGCAATGAAGGGGGCTGCCGAGATGTCCTCATGATCCTGTGAGGACTGTGTGCGGTGGTTGGAGCGTCATCCTAACACTGGCATTCCGAATTGGACACGACCAGGCCTTCTTGCGGATCATCTTGATCATCTTCAGGTGCCCGGTCGTGACGGCCCCAAGGCCGCCTTGATGGCTTGGGTGAGTCGGGCTTCGGCACCCGGGGCGACCCAGCACCAGTCGTGCAGGTTCGTGTCGTTTTCCTCCACCGCTTTCTCCACCGGGACGTAGCCGGTTCCGCATTCGCCGTAGCCAAGCGTCATTACGAAACGATCGGGTCGCATCCTCTGAGCGTTGAGTTGGAACTCGACGTAGGACTCGCCGGGAAGAAGCAAGAGGGTCGCTGGTCCGATGTCGATCGCGGGCAAGTCGAGTTCACGTCCGGATTCGCAGCGCTTTCGCCAACTCAGACCCATCGCGGCCAAGCATTGATCAAACGGCTTGGGGCCCTCACGAAGTCTCCGTTTGAGGTCCTCCTCAGTGAAGCCGGGACCATCGCGCGGAGGCAGTGTGTAGGGGACCGACCGGAACGCCACGTTTTCGCAGGGATGACGCGAAGTCGCGGCGAATGCGGCGGCCATCCCGTCGCGGAGCCGTTCGGCGAGAACCGGGCGGTTCTCGGGGGAACCGTCGTTGTATTTTCCGGCCGTCACGTTGCCGCTGCAACCCGACGCGTAGACCTGAAAGACACCGCTTTCCTCTTCGCGTCGTTTGCGTGCGAGGCCGGGAAAATCGGCCGAGACGCGCCCCTGGCCGTAGTGGCTCATCGGATGGACGGCATAGACGGATAAGACGCACAAAGGTCGATCGCCGTCCCAGAAACTGAGCGAGCGGAGCCAGGAGTCGATCGTCCCTTCCGGTTGGTCGCGGACGATCGGGTCGCGCGTGGCGCTGGTCCGTCCGAACGAGGGCCTCCCGTCTGGTGTCAGGTAACGGCGGTTCGACGCGACCTGATCGACCCGGGCCTTCCCCGTGCCTATGTGCGTGATCCGACGCGACGAGGCGAGCGATTCGCGCACGGCGGCGGCCACTCGACTGATCGCCTTCTCATGAAAGTCGAGGTCGCATACCGAACCCATCGAACCCGAAGCTCGCAGGAGGCGTTCGGCTTCGAGGTCGACGACTGGGGCGTCGTGCTGATGGACGCTCGAGACCAGCACGCGCTCAGGCTGAGTGCCGGCCGCCTCGGCCAATGCGGAGCGCCAGCGATCATGGGCCTCGTTGCGGACTTCGCACCAATCCAAGGCGACGACGACGAGCGGCGCGCTGTCACTGATCAATACAAGACCTCGGGCGAAAAGCGAGTCGACGACCTCACGCGCCGGCGCGATCCCGCCGCCCATGCAGGCGTGTCCGAGCGGGATGGTGACATCAGCGGAGAAAGTTGCCAGACGGAAGACGTCCGGCGATCGGCTCGCCCCGAGGCCGATGAGTCCCAACAGGCCCCCGAGGGCGGTCCGCCGATCGATTTTGTGAGAGATCAGGCTCATGGTGCGACCTGGCTCGAGGAACCGAAGAGGGCGAACGTGAGGTCATCTCGGTGTAACATCACCGGGCGGCCGACACAACGCTCGCGTTGGTCGCGTTGACAAGTTGCGGCGGCCCTCGGTATTTGTGGTGTTTTTCCCGGCCCGCGTTCGCGAGGTCGGACGGAACTCACTTTCGGAGCCGCATTCATGGGTAAGGGTGACCGCCGTACACGTCGCGGTAAGATCTGGACTCGTTCCTACGGCAAGGCCCGTCCGCGCCCCAACAAGAAGACGAAAGAAGAAGCCGCCCCGCCGGCCGAGGCACAGTAAGCCGCCGTCGGCTACTGGTCCTACCAACGAGACACGCGTTATTGAAGACCGGCCGGTCCCGGTGGATCGTCGCCGGTCTTTTCGCGCTCGCACTGATCACTTCCCCTCCCTTTTTTCCGTCACGGAAATCCCACCGCGAAAAATCCGAACTAGGTTTTGAACAGAAACCACTCGCGCAACGTACATGAATGCATGCAGCGATCGGGCTGCGGGAACGGTTGGTGGCGGTGGCCCCTGGGAACCTACCTCCGGCCTCTTCAATCCAATGTGGCGTGAGGGTGCGAGGGACTCGGACAAAGGGAGGCGCAGCTCATGGACCCGAATCACGAAGTGGCAGTGACGCTTTCGGCCCAGCTCTTTCGTCAC
Source organism: uncultured Isosphaeraceae bacterium (assembly GCA_937858365.1). Taxonomy (GTDB): domain Bacteria; phylum Planctomycetota; class Planctomycetia; order Isosphaerales; family Isosphaeraceae; genus CALLYK01. The sequence continues at coordinate 5,899 of CALLYK010000536.1, forward strand.
CTTCGAGCGGAGGCCAGGCGATTGGACGTGCCCATGTCGTGGCTCGTCGCGGCCTTGGTGGTGGACACGGTGGAATCGGTGGACGCGCCCGAGCCAGTCGCGGCTTGACACTTGACGCGACCGGACGGTCGCGCCACGCTGGCCCTGGGGGCGCCTCGCGACGGGGTGCCGCCCGGGGGCCCAGCCGATGCACCGCGAGTTTCAACCCGCCTTGATGGGTGATGGTCATGACCATCACCATCACGGCCACGAACATCACGACCATCACCACGGGCACGATCCGGACACGGAGTTCCGTTGGCTGCTCGGCACGACGCTAGTCGTCGGGGTCTTGGTGGCGGTCCATCTGATCTGGGGTGTGTGGGGGGACGGCTCGCTCGGTCCCTTTGGCGTGTCGCTGGCTTTGATGGCGGCCGTCATCGGGGGCGGGCGAGTCGTTTTTCTCGCGCTCGCGGCCCTCTTCGAGGGACGCATCGGGGCCGACATCGCCCTGGCCATCGCCTGCATGGCCGCCGGCGTCACCTCTTCCAGTTTGGCCTGCCCTAACTTA
>CALLYK010000537.1 GCA_937858365.1 uncultured Isosphaeraceae bacterium
CGCGCGACGACCACGCCGCCGCAAAGCTCGCCGCGGTCCTGGCCCTACTCCAACCCACGCTCAACATGCACGCCACCGTCGGCGGCGGAGGAGCCGACATCAGCGCCATGCGCGCCGGCGGCGTCCCGCAGCTCGGCCTCGAAGTCGAGGGCTCGCGCTATTTCGACTACCACCACACCCAGGCCGACACCCTCGACAAGGTTGACAAGAAGGACCTCCGCGAATGCGTCGCAGCGATGGCCGTAGTGTCCTACGTCCTCGCCGACATGCCCGGGCTCATCGAGGGTGCTGCGGAGGGTGCAGGCTTGGGCCTTCGGTTCTTGAAGCACATGGAACGCACGCGCGCGCTCTTGCACTTGGTCACCCTCGACTACGACGATGTGCGGGATCCGATCAAGGACTACGAAATTCTGCGCACAGAGCTGAAGAAATACGACCCCGAGCTCGCCAAGCGCGTCGGCTTTCCGGTGCCGATACTGCATGGACTGTGCACCTACGGCACCACGTGCCGGGCGATCCTGCAGGCGGTGTGCAAGTACGACCATACGCGGATCACCGGCTTCGACGTGCGCTTCTCCTCGCCGGTCTATCCGGGCGAGACGATCGTGACGGAAGTGTGGGACCTTGGCGGTGGTCGCGTGGTGGAGGGCACCGGACGCGGCGTGGACCCCCGCGGCGGTCTCTTGCTGGAAACGGCGGAGGGCCTTCAGGCGTTTCATGGCGGGCAAGTGCTGCGTTCGGTGCCGGCGCCTCGCTGGTCAAGGTCCGATTGAGGCGATAGGATAAGGGCCCTGTGGCCTCGGTCTTTCGCGTGTGTCCCTTCTTTTTTGGGCCCTATTGATCGCATGTCTCAGCGCCAGTGTTTCGGCATCGACGGGCTCGACGCCCTTCTGGGGGGCGGCCTGCTTCCGGGGACCCTAACGGTCATCGCCGGTGCCACGGGCGCGGGAAAGACCCAGTTCGGTTTGCGTTGGGCCCGCGAAGGGGCCCGCGCCGAAGGACAGCCCGGCGTGGTGTGCGACCTGACGAGTCGGGGCGACGCCCAGAACCATCGCGGCTACGCGCGCGCGATGTTCGACTGGCCACTCGACGAGTTCCCGGGGCACGGACACGAGGACCTGGACCAAATCTACGACCTGAGTCACGCGTTCGCCCCCTATTTCCACCCGTTTGGTCGCGCGGGTCGACGAGTGACGCGACGGGACCTGGGGCCCGACGAATGGCACGCCTGGCGGACCGACCTGGCCCGCGTGCTCCGGCGAGCGGCCTTTTTCTTTTACGGCCACTTCGTGCGGGGGGGCCGGCGCGTCGTCGTGGATGGGATCGAGCCCACGGAACGCTTCCCCGATTCCATCCAGTTCGAGTTTTTTGAATACCTCTATCATCAACTGATTCACCAGGAAGACGATTGGGTCGCTCGCGAGCTCTTTCGCGAGCATTTTCGTCGCCTTCAGCCCAAAATGGAATCGCACCGCTACGATCACTCACAGATCGGCTGCCTCTACCTGTACACGACGCCACACGTGATGCTTGACGACCTGATGGTCCAGCCGCTCAGCGAGGGAGACGTCTTCGCCAACGCGACGACGGTGATCTTGCTGGGTCGAACGCGTGAGGCGGGTCGGATGGGTCGCGCGGCGCACGTGGCCAAGCATCGAGGCAGCGTTTGCTCCGACGCCATCGTACAATACGAACTGACCGACCGCGGACCGCGGGTCGGGAGGTCGGCTTAGTGGTGCCGTCACATCCACCCTCGGCAGGGCCCCACGATGTCCGTTTCGATTGATTTGTCCGGGAAGACGGCGCTTGTCACGGGCGCCTCGCAAGGAATCGGCGCCGAGATCGCCGCGACGCTCCATCGGGCCGGCGCGAACGTGATCTTGAACCATCCCGACATGGGGGACGGCAAGACCCGGACCGACGCCGAGGCCCTGGCCGCCAGGTTGAACCAGTCGCGACCGGGTTCGGCCCATGTCGTGGCCGCCGACGTGAGCGACATTGAGGCGGTCCGAGCGATGATGAACTCGATCCGCGAGGGATTCGGGGGGTTCGACATCCTGATCAACAACGCGGGGGTCCTCCGCGACCGCTCGCTCGCCAAGATGACGCCCGACGAATGGCGGTCGGTCATCGAAGTGAACCTCTCCGGGGTCTTTTTTTGCTGCAAGTATGGCTTGGAGTTGATGCGCGACGGCGGTTGCGTGGTCTCGATCGGCAGCCTAGCGGCCGAGGCCGGCTTTTTCGGTCAGGCGAACTACGCGGCGGCCAAGGCGGGCGTCCAGGCGATGATGCGCGTGCTCAGTCGCGAGTACGGCAAGCGGCACATTCGCGTGAACGTGGTCTCGCCCGGCGTGGTCGATTCTCCCATGGCAGAGTTGATTTCCGAGTCGGTGAAGGCCGAGATGATGAAAGTGATCCCCCTGCGCCGCCTGGCGCAGCCGCGCGACGTGGCCGACGCGGTGCTTTTTCTGTGTTCGCCGCTGGCCTCGTACATCACGGGGCACACGCTGGAGCTGAACGGCGGCTGGCGCGGATAATTCGATACGTGGAGGCGGACCAAGATGTCCCAGCCGACCCCAGGGAAAGGGTCCGACGACTCCGGCGAGATCGCCGACGTGGCCGGACTGTTTCGTGACGAAGCCAACGAGGCGCGCGGTCCAGCGCCGGCGTCTCCCCCGAGCAAGCCGGACGCGGGTTCCTACAGCCTTCAGGGGGACGACGACGTCGACTTCGACGCCGACGAGGGGGACCTCGCAATGGTCCCGCCCGTGCCTCTGGAACGGCCCAAACGCCGCCGCTATCGCGATGAAGACGAGGAGGAGGAGCGGCCGAAAGTCTCGCTGCTCGACGAGGAGCCGGTCGAGCTCGATCGCGTCTGGACGCGCTGGGGGGAATGGTGGCCGACGCTGCTCGTCCTTCTCGTCGGCACCGCCGTCCTCATCTGGATCGTGCAAGCGACGTTCAGCCTCGACGACCTGGGACGGCCGCTCTTTCTACTTGTGCTGGGCGGGGCTGGACTCATCGTCTTGAGTTATCCGATCCTGATCACTCTGGAACGTCCGGTGCGGATCACGCCCGAGCAGGCCCTGGCCGACTACTTCGGCGCTCTCTCACATTGGTTTCCCCATCACCGACGGATGTGGCTCTTGCTGGCGATGCCTTCCACGGAGGAACCACCCTTGCATTCGTTCGGGCAATTCAAGGCGTACTGGAGCAACCGCCTGGCGCGCCTGAAGGCGACGCACAACGCCGGCCCGACCCCGCTCGTCTTCACGATCGGGAACTACAAGTCGGAAAAAAGCGGCGGCAAGACCACGCTAGACGCGAAGTACACGATTGAAGTACGCCGCGGGTCGCCTCAAGGAGAGGTCCTAGCCGCTTATCGTGATTCCCAACGCCTCGTTCGCGGGCCCGACCGGATGTGGTATCTCACCAAGGGCCGGATGCCCGAAAGCGAAATGCCTGCTAAGTGACTTCGTTTCCGGTCAGGTCGCGTTACCGGCCTTCCACCATCGCAAGCGAAAAACGAAGTATGTCGTGATCACGAAGATCGCGCTCAAGGTCGGCGCGACAAACAAGTAAGCGGCCCAGACCGGCACGTTGACAAACGGGACCAAGGGCGTCGCTGCGGCCTTAGAATCGGACGCGCCGAAGAAGCCACCTTGAGCATTGGGCACCGGGACGCTCAGCGCCGCCGAGAAGGGACTGGTGACCGTCAGCGCCGCGAGCCCTCGTTCGTTTCCCTCGCTCGTCGCCAGGGTCAGGAACTGGCCCAGGCCCACGGGACCCACGAACAAGATCAAGAGCACGAGGTAGGTCAAAACAAGCGCCGCGGGTGTCCGCCGGGTTAGGGACGAGCAGAGCAGGCCGACCGACGTGGTGATCAGGCAGGTGGCCACGATCACGGCCAAGAACCCGATCAAGCCGAGGAAACGGTCGCGGAGGTCGGGCACGAGCATGTAGGCCAAGAGTAACTGCTCGGTCAAAAGCAAGGTGAGGACGGTCGAGACACGCAAGGCGGCCACCAGCTTGGCCCAGACGATCCGACCCGGCGTGAGCAGCGTGGTCAGCAAGAGGCCCAAGGTCTTGCGCTCGCGTTCCTGGGTGATCGAACCGGCCGAAAAGACGGGGCCTACCAAAAGATTGAACACGAGGACATAGCTCACGTAATAGCCCGCGTAAGCGGGTTGCCAGAAGAGGGCGACGGCCATGAGCGGGATCGAGAGGAACATGCTGAGCTGGATGACCAGACGGAGCATGAGAGTCCCCTGGCTGAAGATCTCGCTGCGCAGTTCCTTGTCGAGGACGGGGTTGGTGCCGTCGGGCATGAGGTCGGTGCGTTTGGCGGGGGCGAAGAGCTTGTCGGGGAAGAGGTCGCGGTCGATCACCACGCCTACCGCGTATTTCATCTCCTCCTCCTCGTCCACCACTTCCTTGCCTTCCGAGCCCACGTCGGGCGGGTAGAGCAAACGGCGGTTGATGAGCACGACGACGACCGTCCAAATCGCCAGGCACCACGGGGGCAGGATGGCGATCGTCACGAAGTCGCGCAGGACCTGTCCTTCCACGTTCGCGCTCGTGCCCGTGAGGTATACGCAAACGAAGGCCATCGGCAGGATGAGGATGTAACTGACCAGAAGCGCCGAACTCGTTCGGCCGAAAAAGGCCGAACACGCCACGCTCACCAAGCCGAACGTGCCGGCCGCAAGGATCAGGAGAAGGTACGATCGGATGATCTCCGAAAGCAGGATGCCGCCCAGCAGGAAACAGAGGATCACGAGGGGCGCGCTGGAGATGATAAGCAGGACGAGGTAGGTGAGGGAGCTGAAGAGCTTGCCGAAGAGGATGGTCATCGGTTGGAGCGGACTGGCCAGGAGCATTTCGTATGTCTTGCGTTCTTTTTCGCCGGTGATGCCCCCGGCCGCGAACGTGGGGGCCATGAGGGCGACCAGACAGAACTGGCCGACGAAGAAGATGCGAAAAAGCTGTTGGGCCCGCGCCGGGTCGACCCGGCGGACCGCGCCGTCGCCGGCCGGCCAGGAGAAATAGACCACCAACCCCAGCAATGAGACATAAACTAACTGGAGCCAGAAGGAACGCGAGGAGCGCAGGTTCACCAGGAGTTCGCGGGACAGCACGGGGTTTTCACGGAAGAGGAACATTGGCCCGGGGCCCTCGCGCGGGGACGGGGATCAATTCACGATCCCCTTGGTAATCATCATGAACACTTCTTCCAGGCTCAACTGCTCCTCGGAGAACGACTGCACGGCCACCCCCTGCCCCACCAGGCGGCCAAGAAGCCCGGCGAGGTCCTCGTCCTCACCGTGGAACTCGGCCGTGAGCGTGTGGTCGAACGACTCGACCGACTTGGTCCCCGCATGGTCGCGTAAAATCGCCGCGGCCTGGTCGGTGTCGCTGTCCAGCACTTTCACGCGCAGGACCCGGTGTGCCCGAAGACGCCGCTGGATCTCCTGAATGCTGCCGGCCGCCAGCAACTTACCGCGCTCGATGATGCCGATCGACGTGCAAAAGTCGGCAAGCTCCGAAAGGATGTGGCTGGAGACGAGGATCGTCTTGCCCATCCCCTTCAATTCCGAGAGCAGGGCCTTCATTTCCAATCGGGCGCGCGGGTCCAGGCCTGACGCCGGTTCGTCCAGGATCAGAACGGGCGGGTCATGGACGAGCGTCTTGGCGAGGCAGAGGCGTTGCTTCATCCCCTTGGAAAGCCCGTTGACGTAATCGTCGCGCTTGTGCCCCAGGTCGAGCAACTCCAGCACGTCGTTGATAACCTGCTTCCGCTTCCCCTTGCCGATCTTATAAGCCACCGCGAAGAAATCCAAAAACTCCCAGACCTTCATGCCGTCGTACACGCCGAAGTTGTCCGGCATATAGCCAACACTGCGGCGGACGTTGAGCGGGTCCTTGGTGACACTGTAGCCGTTGACAGTGCCCTCGCCATGCGTAGCCTTGAGCAGCGTGGCCAGAAAGCGGATGGTCGTGCTCTTGCCGGTGCCATTGGGGCCGATGAAGCCGAACATCTCG
>CALLYK010000538.1 GCA_937858365.1 uncultured Isosphaeraceae bacterium
GATCGCAAGCATATTTGGATCAAAAATTGAAGACCTCGGCGATCGGGGTGCGCGCTCATGGGCGTGACACCTTTGGGTCCTCAGAAGGATGGCAGCGGTCCGAGCTTCAGTGATGTCAACAGGCGGACGTCATCTAGCCTGGGGACGATCAGGTCGGCCTGGTCCAATCCCGCGCTCGGACTATGTTCATGGGGCACGGCCACGGTGAACGCCCCCGCGGCCTTGCCGGCCGCCACACCGGCCGGACTGTCTTCCAGAACAAGCATCGACGCGACGGGGACACCGAAGCGATTGGCCGCCTTGAGGTAGATCTCCGGGTCGGGCTTGCCGCGCGCGATGTCCTCGGCCCCCAGGAGGAACTGGAAACGCATGGTCAAGTGATGGTCCGTCAAGAGGCCCTCCGCGTAGGCCCGTCGCGAGGAGGTGGCGACGCAGCGCGGGAGGCCGCGGCCTTCGAGGTGGTCCAGTAGCCTAAGCAAGCCCGGGGCGGTCGCGACGGCGGTCTTCAAGAGGGCGTTGAAGCGGAGGCGCTTCTCCTCCAGGAGTTCGTCGAGGGACTCGCTCAGGTCGGCCATACGCTTGAAGGCGGGGCCGGCCTCGACCCACTGTCGGCCGATCATCGCGGCCATGATCGCGGGGGTGAACTCCTTGCCGCGAGCGGCCAGCATGTCGCGCGCCACTCGGACGAAGATGTCCTCCGTGTTGAACATGAGGCCGTCCAGGTCGAAGGCCACCGCCCGGACCGTGATCACGAGCGGCCCCTTGGTCGGAATGGCCTGGGAAACGCGAGCATGTGCGGGGCCTTTCGACGGTCGCGCGGGGAAGAGGACTTGTCGGGACCTTGAGGGCGTCGTTAGTTTACCCGTCTTCCGGGGCGAGTCGAAGGACCGACCGCTCCCCGCCTCGCCCCTTCGGTCCTCTTTCGCGCATGAACACGGTCGGCCGGCATCTCATCGCCGAACTTGAGGCTTGCGCCATGGAGACATCGGCTGAAGTCACCCAGGTCCGGGGCCCGGTGGTGGTGGTCGCCGCGACGCGAGGCGTCGACCTGACTTGAGCACAAGCGAGACGGCCCCGACCTCCCCACACATGCCGGCCCCGGCGAGGCGAATGGACGAGACCCCCAAACCCCCGACGGCCCCTTTTCGGAACTACTGGGCCTTCGACTTGACGAGTCGCCCGGCGCTTCGGGGACTCTGGCGCCTCGGAGAGGAAGCGCAGGGTGAGTCGGTCTTCCCCGGCGACGGCCTCATCTCACCCCTGGGCTTCCGCCTTTACGAGCGGGCCGACGACGCCGACGAGTTTCCAGGCGCCCGTCTTCTTCGCGTCCGGACGGGTGGGCCCGGGCCGTCCGAGGTCGGACCCACGCCGGCGTTCGACCCGACCAAGCGTTCTCGGCCCACGCAGTCGGTGCGACTGAGCGGGGACGACGGCGACTTGACGCTCACCATCAACGCGCTCGAGGCCATCGCGGTCGTCTCGGAAGGGGCCTGGGGCGCCTTGGCCGAGCCTCTCGTTCTGGCCGTCTGTCTTTACTGGCGGTCCCTGGAGATCGACCAAGCCCTCGACGACTTCACGCGCGATGCGGTGCGGGACCTCGACCACGCGACCCTCCCCCGCCGGGCGACGCGCCGGGACCGCGAGCGCCTCTTCAGGGTCGCCCGCGGGGTCCGCGCTTTCTTGGTCGACCTGCCTTATTTTCAAGGCCCGCTGATCGACCCGATGCCTTACGTCGCCACCGAGCGCTCGGCGCGGACCTTCGCGGACCTGGCCGAACGGCTCCACTTGCGGGGGTGGTCCGAGGCGATCGACAAGCGGGCCGAGGCGGTCGCGGACATCTACGAGGCCGTCGCCGAGAAGCTCTTCGAGTCCCGGAAGTTCGCGCGGGAAACGGCCCTGACGGCGGTCATCATCGTGGTCCTTCTGGCCGGCCTGGCGGTGATGATCGTCGACGTCCTGAGGCCCTAGCGCGGTCCGCGATTGCGTCGCCCGCGACGACCCCGCCACAACCAAGATGGTCCGCAGGTCCCGCTTCTTCGCCCTCGCCCTTACATTCCTGCGCGCGATTTCTTGGAAGTCCGGCGCAAGATGCCGGGGCGTGTGGTATCTCCTCTGTTGAAGGGAAAGATGTCCCTTCGCGCGACGTCGCGCACGACGCTCCCCATGACCGGTCCTCCACGACGGAGTGAGGTCCACCATGTACCGTTTTCCCGCTCGGACCGATGCCTTGTCCGAACACGCTCGGACGGATTTTGGAAGCCCTCGTGAACAGGTCGTTTCCCGCTTCGACCAACCCGCCCTCGAGGCGCTCCTCGCGCGTTTGGTTGCCGAGGAAAGTCCGAAAACCGAGGCCGAATTCATCGCCCTGCGAATCTCGGCCGTCGCCTATGTTCGACTTCACCATCTTGGAAGGAAGCTGGCGAACGACCTCGACGATCGCATCAAGCGGGGCCTGCGCGCTCTTCACGAGAAGCGGGTCAACGACGTCATCGGATGGCGCGACCGTCTGCCCGACCCCGAGGCGCTCGCCGCGATTCTGAAGAGTTCCCACGGCCTTGGCATGTTCGCCCAAAGTTGGCGTGAACTGGCCGCGCGATCGTACCAAGGCCCGCCTTGGTCCGAGTGGGAAGTCAGGCGGGCCCGACTCATGCTCGAATCGAGGCCGTCGGCCGAGTTCGAGGAACTTCGCGCGAGGGTGGAAAGGGGGGCGTCCGTCGTCGCCCTCGTCGGTTTTTGCTTGAAGCAGGCCCGAGTCTGCGAGGACCTCGCTCGAGAAATCGCCGGCGGGCCCGAGCGAGCGGAAGTCGAGCGCGTCATCGCCGAGGCGAGCCTCGATCACGACGGTCAGAGTCAGTCGATCCTACGCTGCCAAAAGGCCGCGGAAAGGACCTTTGAGCGCGGCCTGAAGTTGGTCCGCCTGGCTCGTCAGGACCGCGAACGACTGGAAAGGGCCCTTCGCCCGTCACGCAATGGCGGTGGCCGGACATGATCGCTTCGCCGACCCCTTCCCGATCCGGCTGAGGATTCGCCCGACGTTCACCCCGAAGTCTTCGCGCGGCAGTTCCCGCACCAGTCCTTCCTCTTCAAAAGAATTACCTGATTGGTCAAACGTGTCCCGTCGGGAAGCTCTTTGACAATTCGCACGATAGTCCATACACTTCATGACTGGATGAAGCGGACGGATGAAGGGCCCTCATCCTTCGGGCATCGCAACGCCCAGGGCCTCGGCCCGTCTCGTCAGTTCCTTCAGGACCTTGCCCGAAGGGACCAGACCGTCCTCGTGCAACGCGGCCCGACTCGCCTCCCACTTGAGCGGGTCGAGACCGCGACCTCGGCCAACCCGCTCGTGTGTCTCGGCCAAGGGGCCCAGGGCCGTCATGTCGATGGCCGCGACGAGCCAGCCGTCTTCCGGGACCAAAGGGGCCCACGCCGCCAGGTCGGGCCCCTCGTCGTCGCCGAAGACGCGATCACAGACGGCGGGCAATCCGCTCGGAGAGGGCAGGGCGAGCGACCAGGCGCCGGCCGGTCCCAAGACAACCGCCGCGAAAGGCCCAACGGCCAAATCGGCCGCTTGCGGGGCCGCCGACGGTGCGGGCCCAAGCCCCTTCACGACCACCAGCCCCAGACCGAACTCCCGAGCCTTTTCCCCAGCGATTGCCGAGGCCCGGAAAAGGACGAGTGGTGGCACCCCCATCCCACCATCGACCACGGCCGTCGCGGCACGCTCGGTCAGGAACTCAACGTCATGGGCCGGTCGAAACTCACCAGCCTGGACCCGATCGAGCCAACCAGGCAGGGAGGCGATGCCCAAGTCGTGAGCATTGGCCGCGTCGAACCAGAGCAGATGATTGGCCAGGGCGACGGCCGACTCCCGGGCCAAGCCGGCACCGATCGCCAAGTCGATCGCCAGGCGGCGGCAATCGCCCAACCGCCAGACCGGACCATTGCGCCTCTTACCAGCTTTGGACATCGGTCGATGACCCGCCACGAGCGTGAATGCCAACCCCTGACGCCCACGGGTACTCTAACGGATCAGTGGGAGGATGGGTAGCCTTAAGGGACCAGGCGAGGTGGGAAGTGTCCGGCGCGCGTTTGGGCCGCTAGTTGCTCCCACTCCTTGCGGACGCAGGAAAGGCCAAAGGCGCAGAGTTCGAACTGGTCGGAGAGGCGGCGCAAGAGGCTTGCTTGGTCGTCGGGTTGGGTCTCGCTGGCGAGCCTGTAGGAGCGCTTGCCCTGTTGGCGGAAGTCGATGAGGTGGTCGGCGGAAGAGACCCTTTGAAGCTTGGCGAGGGCCTCGGGATAGACACCCGTCCAAAATAGTGTGAAGTCGCCGACATGCTGATGACATGCCCGCCGAAGGGCAGGGTCGCCGGTCGACTCGGCGGCGACAATCATGGCGGTGACGTCGAGGAGGCTTCGGCCTTCGTCGTCTCGGATGTCCCAGATGCCGCCGGTTGCCATGAATCGGGCCAAAAGGCTGGAGACGTAGCCGACGAGGTTGGGGTCGCCGATTCCCAGGCGATCCAAAAAGGTCGACTCGGCCAGTCCCCGGAAAAGGCGAAGGAGCGGGTGGCTCTCTGGGACTTCACGCGCCATGACGGGCGGCCCCCGGCAGGTGACACGTTCGCGGACGGAAAGGAACGAACCAAGACGGTCGCACAAGCAAATCCTACGCCGTGCGGAGAATCGGTCAATCGCGATTTCTTCATGTCCCCTTGATGGTTGGCGATGGGCCCGCGACAATAAGGTATTCCAGATTGACGACCCATGTGGGGCTGGTGGTCCATCGTGTGGGGACGTGGCGCGGGGCCCACGGGTCAATCGAGGACCGGCCGCGCGGCGTCCAGTCGGGGCAGTCACCCGAAGGTCCGCGGGGCGGTACCGCGCCCACGACGGGCGAGTGCGGGCGGCGAGGAGGAGGCTCGGGTGCGAATCACGTTTCACGGCGCGGCGCGGCAGGTCACGGGCAGCGCCCATCTCGTCGAGATTGGCGACCGAAAAGTCCTGCTCGACTGCGGCCTCTTCGACAGCGACAGGACCAGCCCCGACAGCGCCAACCGCCGCTTCACGTTCGACCCGCGTGAACTCGACGCCGTGATCGTCTCCCACGCCCACAACGACCACATCGGCCGCTTACCCCTGCTCATGCGGCACGGCTTCGAGGGACCGATCTACATCACGCCCGCCACGGCCGACATCACCGGCATCATGCTCCGCGACAGCGCCCGCATCCAACGCGAAGAGGCCCGCGGCAACACCTCCTTTCCCGACGGCACACTCCCCCACGAACCCCTCTTCGAACTCCACGACGTCGAGTTCGTCATCGACCGCTTCCAACGGATCGGCTACGACACCCCTACCGAAATCGGCGATGGCATTCATCTGACGTATCACGATGCTGGTCATATCCTTGGGTCGGCACTCGTTCAGCTCGACTTCCGGGAAGACGGCCGCGACCGCCGCTTCCTCTTCACGGGAGACCTCGGCCGCCGTGACATGGGCCTTTTGCCGTCTCCCAAGACCGTCCAGGACATCGACGTCCTCGTCTGCGAGAGCACCTACGGCAACAAGGAACTCGACCCCTACCATCGCCTCCTCAAGCAACTCCACGCGATCGTCGCCCGGGCCACGCGCCTCAAGAGCCGGATCATCATCCCGGCCTTCAGTCTGGGACGAACACAGCGCATGGTCCACTGCTTGCTGGAACTCTTCAACGTCCACCATGTCGAGCCGGTCCCGGTCTTCGTCGATAGCCCGCTGGCGACCCGGCTGACGCAGGTCCATCGCGAGTATCCCGAGGCATACACCAAGGCGGCGCGCCGCGTGATGGACCGCGAGAGCGACCTTTTCCGCTCCGATTGGGTCAATTACTGCGTGAACTGGGAGGACTCAAGGCGCCTGAATTCGATGCCCGGGCCGATCGTGATCATCGCGTCGTCAGGCATGTGCGACGCGGGCCGCGTGCGACACCACCTTCGCCACTCGCTTGAGAACCCAGACAACGCGATCGTGATCGTGAGCTACCAGGCGGAAGGGACCCTG
>CALLYK010000539.1 GCA_937858365.1 uncultured Isosphaeraceae bacterium
CTTCGCGATCGGCGACGCCACCACCCTGACCGAGGCCGGCTACGTCGGCGAGGACGTCGAGAACATCCTCCTGAAACTGCTGCACGCGGCCGACTTCGAGTTGGAGGCGGCCCAGCGCGGGATCGTTTACATCGACGAAATCGACAAGATCGGCAAGACCCAGCACAACGTCTCGATCACGCGCGACGTCTCCGGCGAGGGCGTTCAACAAGCCTTGTTGAAGATGTTGGAAGGGACGATCGCCAACGTCCCGCCGCAAGGGGGCCGCAAGCACCCCGAGCAGCAATACATTCAGATGGACACGACGAACATCCTGTTCATCTGCGGCGGCACCTTCGTGGGCCTGGAAGACATCGTCGCCCGGCGGATCGGCCGCAAGACGATCGGCTTCGGGGCCCAAAGCAAGCAAGACGTTCATGAGCGGGAGTTGGGCAGCCTCTTGGGCCGAGTGACCTCCGACGACGTGCTGGAATACGGCATGATCCCCGAGTTCGTGGGTCGCTTGCCGATCGTTTGCCCGCTGATGCCGCTCGACGTGGACGCGCTCGTTCAGATCATGACCGAACCGCGCAACGCCCTGGTGAAGCAATACAAGAAGTTCTTTGAGATGGAAGGCTCGGACATCGACTTCACTAAGGAGGCACTGGTGGAGATCGCCCGCAAGGCGAAGGCGAAAGACACGGGGGCCCGCGGCCTCCGGTCGATCGTCGAGGAGCTGATGCTGGAGATCATGTTCGACCTGCCCGACCGAGGTGAGAAGCAAAAAGGTCGGTTCATCGTCACGCCCGAGATCGTCCGCGGCGAAAAGGGCCTCTTCGACGCGGCGCCTCTGCCGCTCAACAAGCCGTCGGAACGCAAAAAGGAAAGCGCCTGAGGACCGCGGAGGTCTCCCGCCAAGCTGGAAGACGGTTGGGGGACCTTCGACTTCCCGCTCCTGGACCGGCCCATGTGCACGATGAATGAAGTCGAGGCGACCACGCCGCGGTCGGCGCCCCCTTTGGTCCCCGGCGAGCGACTCGACCAGCGCGCTTTCCACGAGCGCTACGAGGCGATGCCGGCCGGCCTGAAAGCCGAATTGATCGGAGGCGTTGTCCACATGCCTTCGCCGTTGAGCTATCAACACGGGCGCCTCGATTCGATCGCGGCCGACTGGCTGAGTTCCTACGAGGTGGCGACCCCCGGCGTCTACCACGCGATCAACACGACGACGATCCTCGGCGACGACTCGGAGCCCCAGCCCGACCATCAGCTTCGCATCGACGCATCGAAGGGGGGGCGAAGTCGGATTGAAGACCGTTACGTGGTCGGGCCTCCCGAGCTCCTCCTGGAAGTGGCCCAGACCAGTCGGACCATCGACCTTGGGGGCAAGAAGGCCGACTACGAACGTTGGGGCGTCCTGGAATACGTTTTCGTCGGGACTGATCGCGACGAGGTCATGTGGTTTGCCCTCCGGGCGGGGAAGTACCACGAAAAGAAGGCCGACGCCGACGGCATCTTCCGTTCCGAGGTCTTTCCCGGTCTTTGGCTCGACCCCGCGGCCCTTTTGAGGCAAGACCGACGCGCGCTCCGAGCAGTGCTGGGAGAAGGCACGGCGACGGCGGAGCACGCGGCCTTCGTCAACCGCTTGGCCGGCCATTGAGCGAGCGAAGGGCCCGCCGGCGCTCCGTTTTCGAGGGGAGGACCCTGGGTGGACCCCGCGTCAGGAGAACCCTTCACGAATTCTCCGCGATCAACACCGTGAAGTGCCCGCCATGAACGCGCTGACGAAAGACAACCATGCGACGGCGGTCCCGCTCCCTCTGGTGGCCGGCGAGCGGTTGGACCAACCCACTTTCCACACGCGCTACGCGGCGATGCCGGCCGGCCTGAAGGCGGAATTGATCGGAGGCGTTGTCTACATGCCTTCACCCGTGCGCTCGGAGCATGGTGATCTCGATCAGGACTTGGCCACCTGGCTCGGCACCTATCGGCGCGATTTGCCGTTCGTCCGTGGAGGGGGCAACACCACGACGATCCTGGGGGACGACTCCGAGCCCCAGCCCGATCAGCACCTGCGCATTCAGGAGTCGAAGGGCGGCCTGTCGCGCATCGTCGACGGCTGGGTGACCGGCGCTCCGGAGTTGATCGTCGAGGTCGGCGCGTCGAGTCGGTCCTACGACCTGGGACCGAAGAAGGGGGACTACGAACGCGCCGGCGTCCGCGAGTACGTCTTCGTGGGGCCGGACGATGGACGAGTCCGCTGGTTCCTGCTGCGTGAGGGTCGATATGTGGAACACGGTCCGGGGACCGACGGCGTCTTCCGCTCCGAGGTCTTCCCGGGTCTATGGCTCAACGCGGAGGCGCTCTACGCTGGGGACCTTGATGGCCTCTTGAGGACGCTCGAGGAAGGGCTGGCGACGGCGGATCACGCGGCCTTCAAGGCCCGCCTGGCCGGTCTTTGACGGACCGAGGGGCGTGTCTTTCCACCTTCTCCTCAGCGATCGGACCGGAAAACGACGACACCCCGGACCAGCCGGGGTGTCGTCGTTGAAAGGGTGCTGATTGGACTTGTGTCGTCCAACCCGATCAATACGAGTCGGACGAGACGACGTCGCTGTTATTGCGGGTGCCGAGCGCCCAGATCGTCGTGATGTTGGTGGTGTTCTTGAGATACCTCACCGAACCGTCGCCGAACATGACGTTGCAGCCGCCCGGGTGGTAGCTACCCAAGGCGAAAACACCGGGGCCGTCGAAATCGCCGCAACCCAGGCAGGAGAGGCAGTTGGGTGTGCCGGGGTTGGGGGGCAAGAGCATGTTGCCGAAGGACCGCCCAGGGATGCCGGTGGCCCACTGTTCGCCGATCCAACTCCGGTTGTTCGGGCTGCCGCCCGCCGTGTTACCGGGGCCCCACTGGTTCTTGCAAGCGAGGATATAGCCCGGCAGGGCCGCGGCGCCGTAGGGCATGTTGGCCGCCGGGTTGTCCGGCGTGGTGGCCCCGTTGATGTATGT
Source organism: uncultured Isosphaeraceae bacterium (assembly GCA_937858365.1). Taxonomy (GTDB): domain Bacteria; phylum Planctomycetota; class Planctomycetia; order Isosphaerales; family Isosphaeraceae; genus CALLYK01. The sequence goes on from CALLYK010000539.1 coordinate 2,989, forward strand.
GTTACCCATGTTCACGACGTCTTGCGTGGAGAGCTTGTTCACGTCGAAGTCGCCCGTCTTCCATTCACCGAAGGCAACCGTGTTGCTCGTCCCATCTTGAACGTCGCGGATACCGATGGGCTGGCCGGCGTAACGGAAGATCCCGTTGGGAGGATTACCGTAGCTGCCCACGTAGTTGGTTGTCGCGCCGGTGGATGCGAAATAATTGTTGCCCGGGGCCACCACTCCCCAGAAGTTATTGTTGTTGGGAAGAGGTGAGGTGGGGCAGACGAAGCTGGGGACCCGCGTCCGGACCACGGTCGTATTGACGTTGACGTTGCCGTAGCTGCCGCCGAATCCCGCGTCCCCTTGATTGATGAAGCCGAAATTGATCGCGGCGTAAAGCTGGCTTTGCTCCACGTAGGGCAGGAGGAACGATTGGACGCTCCAAGACCCCCATGAGCCACCATTGCCGAAAGTCCCGCCGGAATAGCGGGTGGGCATGACCGCCATCGGGAACACCCCGTGGGTCGATTCGTAGTTGTGCAGGGCCAGGCCGATCTGCTTCATGTTGTTGGTGCATTGGATGCGACGAGCGGCCTCACGGGCCTGCTGCACGGCGGGGAGCAAGAGCGCGATCAAGACTCCGATGATGGCGATGACGACGAGCAACTCAATCAGCGTGAAGCCCTTGCGGTGCGAGAAGCCTGGCTTGCGAATCACGGACATAGGCACCCCCTTGAGGAGAGAAGGAGAGAGACAACGGAGACGAGAGAAGAACACGGAAGCCGACAACTCTGTCGTGGCTTGATTGGATGGCAGTGGCCCGGCTTGGCCTCTCTTGAAAGGCGAGTGACGTGGACGCAAGGCGCGTCCTACTTCACTTCGCGCGAGTATTGGGCGGGGTCACCCGAGCTCTGGTTGGTCGTGGCTGAAGCCTTGGGTGGGGGGGCTTCCTTGGGGATCTGGGTACCCGCGGGGAACTCGATCTTGGAGGGCTCGTTGGAAGTGCAGCCGGACACAAGACCTGTGCTGAGCAATGTCGCCAGCGCGAGCCGGCGCAACGGACGATTCATGGTGGGGACTGCCTCGGCGAGGTGGGGAGGTCCGTCGCGAAACTTCGGACTGAGGGAGAGTCCAGGGCGGCCTTGACGCGGACCCTCAATTCAAACGGGCTCCTCATTACACCTAGATCGAACATCGGTTGCAAGGGGGCGCCGCGCACTTCTTTGGGGTCCTGAGAGAGTGAGCGACAAATCCACCGGTGTCGGCCCCGTCGAACATTCTCCCTTTGGGTGATTTTCTGAAACACATCGGTTTGCGATCAGAAAGACCCCGGAGAAGACCCCCAAGGACAAGTGAAAACCCGGCAGAAAACCCCGTCTCAGCCGTCACGCCGCCATTTGAGCGGGGTGACGACTGGCACGGGGTCCTGGTGCCTAACCCAATCGCTTACCGCTCGAACATCCGATCGCGGCGGCCCCGCCGCGACCGTGCCGTTCGTCGATCGAATCAATACATGAAAATCCCGTAGTGCGAGCATTGATCACTTTTCTCACCCCTCGATCTTGACGCGTTTCGGGGTCCCCAGAAAGACCGCCGCTGAACACTTCCTCGCCAAACTTGATCAAAACATATTAATACAATTAAAATCGATTTGACTGTCGTATCCTTTTGGTCGCCACGCACGCGCGGCGGCCGAATCGAAGCTGGTGTACCGTCAGGACGGTCGTGACGATTCTTCATGCCCCGAAGAGGTCGCTTCCCGAATCGAAGCTGGCGTACCATCCCACGGGTCGTGCGGATCGTAGGGCCCCCGTGGTCGCTTCCCGAATCGAAGCTGGCGTACCATCCCACGGGTCGTGACGATCGCGCGGGCGGTTGCGGTCCCTTCCATCTCTTCGCGCGCCTTCGCGCTGGGTCCCTCCACGGGACTTGGCAGAATGTTCCACGTGGAACATCTCGGTCGACCAGGTTGAGTTTCGCGGCCCCCCCCAAAGCGACGCCGGCGTGAAGGGGCGGTCTCAGATCACCTCTCGGGAGAAACGCACACAGGTTTCCCCCGATCACGAAACCGTCCCTGACCCTGGCCGGTCCGCGCGCGAGCGGGTTGGTCCTTCGGGCCTTACCCCGACGCGAATGGCACCTCCCCGAAGGGCCCGCGCGAACGCCTCGTCCACGGCGGCCAGGGGATACCACTCCGCCACCAACTCGGCGAAGGGACGTTTCTTGTGCTCCGCCGCGAGGAAGTCCACGGCCGTTACCAGGTGTCGGGGCGCGTAGTTGTGGACGCCTCGAATCGTCAGATGACGGCGCACGACCTGTTCCAAGGCGATCGAGACCGGGGCGCCCGGGAAGACCGAACCGACCAGCACGATCGTCCCGCCGACCTGCACCCGGGGCCAAGCCGCGACGAACGCGGCCGGACTGCCTGAGAGCTCGATGACCACGTCGAAGAGGTCGCCGCTCGCTTCCACACCGGCGAACTCGTCGAGCCCCGCCACGCGGCTCGCCCCGAAGGCCGGTGCCTGGGCTCGTCGTTCCTTGTCCGGGTCCACGCCCACGACCTCCGCCGCTCCTCGCGCTCGGGTCATCGCGGCGGCGGTGAGGCCCAGCATCCCCAGACCAAAGAGGCAGACGCGCCTTCCCTCCAGGCCGCCCGCCGCTTCGAGCGCCGCGGCGACCGTGGCCGTCGCGCAGCTCGTCGGGCAGGCGACTTCCAACGGCAGGTCGTCGGGCAGGCGCGCGATCGCCGTGCCTGGCACGAGCAGACAGTGCGAGGCCAGGCCCCCCAGCAGTTCGCGCCCGGGGACCATCGTCTCGTGACCGTACTTCACGCCCTTCAGGCATTTTTGAGGTAGACCGCGAAGACAGAACGGGCAGGCGCCGCAACTCGCGACGATGGCCCAGGTGACGCGATCGCCGACCCGCAGGGCCCGACCCGCCAGGTCGGTCGCTGGGGCCGAGTCGCCGCGCGCCAGGACCTCGCCCACGATCTCGTGACCCAAGACGGTGGGGACGGGGACGGAGCGTCGGCCTTCGAGACTGTGCAGGTCGCTCCCGCAGAGCGTGCAGCCCAGCACTTTCACCAGGACCTCGGCCGCGGTCGGCTCGGGCAGGGGGACGGAGCGGACCCGGCAATGTCCCGCTTTCCCCTCGAAAATGGCCGCACGGGCGTGCTTCACCGGCCCTCCCCGGAAAGAACGGGAATCGGCATGGGGCGCGGACGGATCGAGAAACGAACACCACTCACGATGAGGCAGGCGATCGACACAAACACGGTGAGCCAGGAGGCCCCCATGAGCAACCCCAGCGGGTCCCCGCCGGGCCTCCCATAGTTGCGGACGAGCATCACCGCGACGTAGCCGAGATAGCCGATGGAATCGGCGAGGTACATCAGGAAGCCGACGTTGCCGCGCTCCCGCGTCATGGCCAGTAGCCGCTCGAAGATGGTCGTATGCACCGCGACGTATGGCAAGTACAGGCCCAGCCCGACCAAGACCATGAATCCGAAGCCGTCGACCCGGCCGCCCCGCTCGCCCAGAAGGGCGGCCGACAACAAGAAGAACCCTAATCCACAGGTCGCCAAGGACGTGAAAAAGGCCCGGCGATTGTCGCGAATCAACACGGCGCCGCCATTTGCCAACAGCACCCCCAGGGCCACGAGCATTTCCGATTGCGTGAAGGTCCCCGGGGCCGCCGGCCTACCCAGTCCCTTCCAAATCTCCGGGGCGAAATCGGCCCGAACGCTTCGAAGGACCGTCACCAGTAAGTACATCACGATCAGAGGGACCAGGCCGACCGCGTGGCGGACAAAGAAGGACCAGCGATCATTCGCGTCCATGGTGGATCGTTCGGAACGCGCGGCGAGGTCGTGATGGTTGGGCGGCGGCACGCGCGCGAGCATCGCCACCGAGACGCCCAAGGCCGGCAGGAAGAAGGCGCCCGCGACGCTCGGCATCCAGTCTTCCGACACGCCCTGGGCGAGCAGCCAGGCGCCTACCGACTTCGTCACGCCGTCGGCCAGGATGAAGCTCGCGCAGAGGCCGGCCGCGAGCGCCTCCGTGAAACGCCGGCCTTCCAGCGTGCCCAAGACGAGGCCGAAGACCATCCCCAACGGCAAGCCGTTCAGGAAGAGGGCGAGTGCGTTCCAGGGCCTCGGCAGAAGGCCGAAAAGCACGAGGGCCGCTTCGGCGGCGAGGACCAGCCAGAGGATTCCGAGCGCTCGCCGCGAGGGCGGCATCTCCGCGATGACCTTGATCCCAACGAACTTGGAGACCATGTAACCGGCCACTTGTGATGTGACCAGCACGGCCTTGAAGCTGAGCCCCCAAAGGGTCGTGTCGCTATAGCCGGCGGCCGTGAACGGCTTGCGGAAGGCGTACATGCAGAAGTAGGCGCCGAAGGCCGCCACCACCGCCCATGCCGACCAAAAGAGTTCGCGCCCACGCCCTTCGCTGAGATTCATGAAGACACCGTGGAGATGGGGAACAAGGACGATCACCCGCGAGTCGGAGTCAGTATAATCACGCCGTCGTCTTCCCGAATGAAGGTCTGATGAGGCACGGAAAACCATGAGTCCATCCCAGCGCGCGGCCGAGGAGGTCTTGCGTCTTTTTCGCGAGCGAGGGGCCTCCCAATACGGCGGCGAGGCCGTCAGTCAGATCGAGCACGGTTTGCAAGCGGCCACGCTGGCGGAGCGTGAAGGGGCCACGCCCACTCTGATCGCGGCGGCCTTGCTGCACGACCTCGGCCACCTCCTGCACGACCTCGACGACGACGCCCCCGAACGCGGCGTGGACGACCACCACGAGGACCTCGGAGCGCGTTGGCTGGCCAAACGCTTCCCGCCCGAAGTGGTAGTGCCCGTCCGGCTCCACGTCGCCGCGAAGCGCTATCTTTGCGCCACTGAGCCCGATTACTTCGCGGGGCTCAGTCAACCTTCGGTGATCAGCCTGAAACTCCAAGGAGGGCCGATGACCGAAGCGGAAGCGCGGGCGTTCGAGGCCGACCCCCACCACAAGGCGGCCGTCTCCCTGAGGCGCTGGGACGACACCGCCAAGGACCCCTTGATGGAGACGCCGCCGCTGGAGCATTTCATGGCCCTGGTGCGCATGGCGGCACAATCGTTCGATGGGGTCGCTTCATGAGTCGGCTGGACGTCGGCATTGTGGGGGCTGGGATTGTCGGCCTGGCCCATGCTTGGTCGGCGGCCGAGCGCGGTCATCGCGTGACCGTCTTCGAACGTTCGCGACGCGCGAGCGGGGCCTCGATCCGCAACTTCGGCATGGTCTGGCCGATCGGTCAACCGGCCGGCGGGCCGTACGAACTCGCCCTGAAAAGCCGAGAGCGTTGGAGCAAGTTCGCCAACCACGCGAAGGTCTGGCTGGCACCCTGCGGGTCGATCCATCTGGCCCACCGCGACGACGAATGGGCCGTCTTGAACGAGTTCCGCGACCGAGCGCGGGACCTGGGCGTCGCCTGTGAGTTGCTCGGTCCCGACGAGGTCCGGCGACGTACAACGGCCGCGAACCCGGACGGCCTGCTTGGGGGCCTCTTCAGTCCGCATGAGGCGTGCGTCAATCCGCCGCTCGTGGTTCGGGCCATGCCCGCCTGGCTGAGCGAGACCTACGCGGTCCACTTCCATTTCGAGACGGCGGTCGTGGACGTTGATCGCGGCCGAGTTCGGACGGCGAACGGCGCCTCGCACACGTTCGACCGCGTGATCGTTTGCGGCGGCGATGACTTCCGAACACTCTTTCCCGACGTCTTCGCGGGTCTGGGCTTGAGGACCTGCAAGTTGCAGATGCTCAAGACGCGCCCGCAACCGAACGACTGGCGGCTTGGGACGCACCTAGCCAGCGGCCTGACCTTGCGCCACTACCGCATCTTTGAGGTCTGCGCCAGTTTGGGCGCGCTCAGGGAACGCGTCGCGAGGGAGACACCCGAGCTCGATCGTTTCGGCATCCATGTGATGGCCTCGCAAAACGAGGCGGGCGAGGTCCTCCTCGGCGACTCGCACGAGTACAAGGACGCCATCGAACCGTTCGACAAGGCGGTCATCGACGAACTCATCCTGCGCGAGCTGCGCAAGGTGATTCAGCTCCCGGACTGGACGATCGCGGAGCGCTGGCATGGTACCTACGCGAAGCACCCAACCGCGCTCGTGTACGCGATCGAGCCGGTGCCCGGGGTCTTCATCCGGACGGGGACGGGAGGGGCCGGCATGACGATGTCGTTCGGCCTGGCCGAAGAGGATTGGGAGCGCTGGTCATCATGAAGCGAACGTTGCGGGCGGTGATGCTGGACTGGGCCGGGACGACCGTCGACCACGGCAGCCTGGCGCCGACGAAGGTCTTCCTCGAAGTCTTCGAGCGGTGCGACGTGCCGATCACGGTGGCCGAGGCGCGCGGTCCGATGGGGCGCGCCAAGCGCGACCACATCGCCGCGATCGTCGCCCTGCCGCGCGTGGCCGAAGCCTGGCGCCTCAAGCACGGCCTGGCGCCGACCGACCACGACGTCCAAACGATGTACGACGACTTCCTGCCCCTTCAGAAAGCCACGCTGGCGACGAATTCCAACGTGATCGCGGGTGTGCCCGAAGCGATCGCGGAGCTCCGAAGGCGCGGTCTCAAGATCGGGTCAAGCACGGGTTACACGCGGGAGCTGATGGAGGTGGTGGCGCCGATCGCGGCGCGAGGAGGCTACGAGCCCGACGTGGTCCTCTGCGCCGACGACGTGGAGCGTGGCCGGCCCTGGCCCGACTTGAACCTGAAAGGGGCCGAACTCCTTGGCGTCCGGGACATGGGGGCCGTGGTCGTGGTGGACGACACGCCCGTGGGGATCGAAGCGGGGCGAAACGCGGGGGCGATTACGGTGGCCGTCTCACGGACCGGGAACGCCCTGGGGCTCACGGCCGAAGAGGTCGAGGCACTGGGAGCGAGAGAGCTGTCCACGCGGCTAATGAAGATCGAGGCCGAGTTTCTCGGCATGGGGGCCGATCACGTGATCGAGAGCGTCGCCGACCTGCCCCACCTGTTGGATCGTCTCGTCGGTTGAAGGTCCGGGATACGAATCGATCGGGGACGGCCGCGGGGTGGACCTTTTCCCTGGAATTGCGCGGGTCCGGTGATTTCCGGATAAGATCGAGCGGACCGTCCCACCGACTCGCCCTCCAAGGTCCGTTTCATGCCCCCTTCCCCTCAACTTGGACCCGCGCGGCCGTGGGACCTCGCTTTCCCTTTCACACTGTTCCTGTCGGGCAGTCTGGTCTTCCTTGTCCAACCGATGGTCGCCCGACAACTGCTTCCCTGGCTGGGGGGCTCGCCCGCCGTTTGGATCACCGCCCAACTCTTCTTTCAGGCCGCCTTGCTTCTTGGCTATCTCTATGCTCATCAACTCACTCGATGGTCCCTGAGGACCCAAATCGTCGTCCATGCCTTGATCCTGGGCGCGTCGTTCCTTCTCTTGCCCATCGACGCTGTCGGCGCGGTTGATGACGCGCGGATCGGCGCCCCTCAAGGCTGGCTCTTGGGCCGCTTGCTTGTGTCGGTGGGTCTGCCTTTCGTGGCGGTCGCGGCCACCGCGCCCTTGCTTCAGTTTTGGTTCGCCGCTCGACGGTCGATCCCCGTGGACCCGTATCCGCTCTACGCGGCCGGAAACCTCGGCAGTCTCGGGGCACTTCTGGCCTATCCACTGGCGATCGAGCCCCTATGGCCGTTGAGTCAGCAAGCTCGCGGTTGGTCGGCAGGCTTCGGATTGCTCGCGGCGGCGGTGGTCGTTTGCGGGGTCGCGCGTCTCCGCGCGAGTGGCCCGGATGCCGTTCCTTTACCTGGCGTTTTTCGACTCCCTGAATGGCTCGGCTGGGTGGCGCTGGCGATCGTGCCTTCCAGCCTCATGCTCAGCGCGACCCTTTTCATCACCACCGACATCGCCCCTGTGCCTTTGCTTTGGGTCGTTCCGCTGGCCTTGTATCTGCTTTCGTTCGTGCTCGCGTTCGCGCGGAAACCACTCGCTTCGGGGGCCCGGTTGTCGTCCTGGTTCGCCTTCTCGGTCTCATGTCTTGTGCCGGTCTTGCTCGCCGGTTGGACCTGGAGCGTTTGGGTGCCGCTCCACTTGCTCACCTTTTTCCTCGGGGCTTGGATGGTCCATGCCGAGGTCGCCCGACGACGGCCGCCCGCCGAGCGCTTGACCAGCTTCTATCTGGCACTGGCGGTTGGTGGCGTGATCGGCGGTTTGCTCAACGCGATCGTGTCGCCTCTGCTTTTCGACCGTGTGGCCGAATACCCGATCGGCCTATTTCTGGCGACGCTCGCGGGGGTCTTCGTCGACGGTCGACAGGCCACGAACTGGCGTCGCTCGGCCTTGGTGCCGGCCTTCTTGCTTGTCTTGCTCTCGCTCTTGTTCGCCAATCCAGGCGGGTTCGCGAGCACGGCCGCCGCCATTCCGCTCATCATCATGGCGACCGGCCTGAGTTTGCTGGTCGCCTATCGGGCCCGTCGCGAGCGCTTGCGGTTCGCGCTCGGCGTGGGGGCGATCTTGCTGGCCTCATACTGGATACCCAACCTGGGCGGCGAGGTCGTCCATCGCGAGCGCGACTTCTTCGGCGTGCTCACGGTGACGCGCTCGGGCCCCACGTACCGCCTCTTCCACGGCAGCACGCTTCACGGCGAGCAAGACCACGAGCGGCCCGCCGAGCCATCCACGTATTTCACGCGCGAGGGGCCCGTCGGCGACATCACGACGGCCACGGCGGACCCCGAACGCGCGGTCGCCGTGGTGGGTCTCGGCGTCGGCTCGCTGGCCGCTTATCAGGGACCGAACGAGCGCTGGGACTTCTACGAGATTGACCCGGCCGTCGCCCGCGTGGCGGCCGATGCGCGTTTCTTCACGTATTGGGACAAAGCTCTTGGCGAGCATCAGCTATTTCTCGGCGACGCACGCTTGCGCCTGCGCGAGGCCGGGCCCCGATTCGATCTGATCGTCCTCGACGCCTTCAGTTCCGACGCGCCGCCCGTCCACCTGCTCACGTTGGAGGCGTTCGCCGTGTACGAGGCTCGGTTGGCCCCTTCCGGCCTGATCGCCATCAACCTGACGAACCGCTATCTCGATTTGGAGTCGGTCGTGGCGGCGATGGCCCGCGAAAAAGGCTGGAGGTGCCTGGTCCGGCGCGATGTGCGGGTCTCGGCCGACGCGAAGAAGCAGGGCCGGCAACCATCCATTTGGGCGGTCGTGGCGCGGCGAGTTGAAGACCTCGACCGGCTTGAAAAGGTCGCCGACGAGCCCTGGCTCCCCGCGCGTCAAACGGTCAAGATGCGGGCCTGGACGGACCAATCGGCCGACTTGGTTCGACCCTTTCTGGGCCGTCGGCGGAGTGGTGAAGAGGCCCCATCAAACGCGATTGACCCGCGCCATCGCGAACGATGAAGCGGGTCAATCGAGTCCTCCACCGCAATGCCGTCTGAGACGCTTTTGAGAACCCGCAATTAATAGGTTGGGGACCTAGGGAACGACGGACCAGCCGAGCGCGCCCGAAATAGGTTGGTCCCCATGGGGTTCACGTTGGTTCGCCAAAAGAAACACCTCTCGCGAACATGGCAGAGGACGAGTCCATCATAGCAGCGGGCCGTGCCTGTGCAAGAGCGGCCTAACCGACTCGTCGCACGGGCTCGACATCGTGCCCTGGATAGAGCTCGTCACGCTGGTCGGCCAGGTGGCGCTCCAGCTTTCTCAGGGCCTTGTATTTCTCGTCGCTCACGCGAGCGTGGGCCATGCCGAGCTTGTCGGCGATCTCGGGGACGGTCCAGCCGTGCGTCCAGAGTTCGACGATCTCGTCTTGTCGAGGACTCAGCACGGCCGCGCGGGCCGCCTCCAGCACTTCACCGAGTTCTTGCTGGTGCCTGACCTGCCGGTCAACATCGGGGCCGGTCACGACATGCTCGTCGATGGCCTGAAGTCGCTTGGATCGTTGCACGCGCTTCCGGACCATGTCGATCGCACGCACGAGTTCCCGGCGTTCGGTGGTGTCCTCCGCCAAGACGCGGTTGAGGTCGAGTTCGCCCGCGCGTGCCTTCGTGAGGAGGCGGCAGCAAACCTCTTGTGTGCAGTCGTCCCACAGGATGGGGTCGAGTCTGGCGTTCCGCCAGCAGACGGCGCAATAGCGCTGGATGTCGTGGATGAGGTCGGACTCGGCCGCTTGTGCGGTGATCGCGGCGAGGCCGATGACCAGGGCCATCGTGGTCGCGCTGGCGCGGTATCCGCCCGGACGATTGGGGGCCCCTTGCGGTTGTTCCTTGGTTTCGGACGGCATCTTGAAGCGACTCCCGCCGGCCCTTGATTGGCACTTGCCCCGGCCGGCTTTCTGTTCATCATAGGACGCGAGTCGACCCCGGGATGTCGCCGGGGTGGACGGATTCTGGAGAGATCAAGAGGGGGGGCGATGCCGACCGCCGCCCCGCCGCGCCCGTCGGTGGGGACGCCTGGGACGAACGATGGTCCAACCCCGCTCCTCAGCCAGACGACGCAGCCGCCCACGAGGATGGACCACGACGGCCCGCCCAGCCTCGTCGAGCAGGGCCCGATCGCTCCAATTATCGGCGTAGGCGGCCGATTCGTCCATGCGGAACCCACGGGCCCCCGCCCATTGCCTGGCCCAGTACAGCTTGCCCTCCCCATAGCAGACGGGACCTTCGCCCACGCCCACCAAGATTCCCCCTTCGGTGCGGACCGGGGTGGTCAGGGTATCAACGCAGCCAAGGTACTGCCTCAGAGGCTCCAACACCAGACCAGGGGAGGAAGAAACGAGAACAAGTTGGGTGCCCGCGTCGCGCAGGCCGTGGAAATGCTCCACGACCCCCTCGTACAGACGGGGCCGAACATGGTGGTCGAAGTTCTCGCGCGCGATGGCCTCCAACTCGGCGACGGGGATCGAGGCGATGCTCCGCAGGCCGAACGCGATGAGTCTGCCGTAATCGAGTCGGCCGAACTTATGCTGAAGACCATGATACATGGCGCGGAGGACGAACGACCGCCGTAGAAGGCCCCGACGCCGCAAGATGCCGGCGAAGAGGTACGTGGTGGTCTCGGCCAAAAGGGTGCCGTCCACGTCGAGGAAGGCCAGTGCGGGGGCCTTGTCGTAAGTTGGCCAGTTGCTCACGTCGATCACCGTCTCAACCGGGCGGACCGACTCCCGAGGACAGGCCCGCGCTTGTTACCCCTCCGGTCGCCATGATACCGCGAACCAAGGCGGCGAGCATCGTGCCAGGCGGATGGCTGGGCGACTCGAGCGTGTTCGGGCACGGGCACCTCATCGATCGCGATCTGTCTCGGCGTGGGTCCGCGCGAGCCGACACCAATCATCATGGTTGGGCGGCCGCCGTCTCCGACTCGAACACTCAACCCAACTCGTCCTCTGCCACCCCCGCCGGCTGGGGCGGCGTGTCGCCTCCCCCGAGCAGACGCCCCCGCGCGGAGAACATGGGGCCCCGAGCAGCAAGGCTCGGGGCGAACGCCTGAAACCCGACGGGTTTGCCGGCAACGTCGTCGTAAACCGCCTCCATGCCGCCGCGCATGAAGTAGGTCTCGTGCCAGAAACCGGTGCCGCCCGAGTCGCGAAGGAACTTCCGCCACCAGTCCCGGTGAGTTTCCGAGCGCGCCCAGGCTTCCATCGACTCGAAGTCCTTCCAATACCAGCGCATGCCGACATGCAGTGGGAAGAAACCGAAGATCAAGTTGTTCTCGTAATGGAGCAGGCCGTCGGGGCGATCGGCGCCCGCCCGATCGATTTGCGGTCCGAGCCTCATCACGGTCCAGAGCCCCTTCAACGTCCGCACTCTCATGCCGAGGTAGATGACCACGAGGTCGGGATAGGCCCCCAGGTCGACGGTCTTGCGCTCGACCGATGATCTCATGCGTGGCCCCCTTGCTTTCGACGGCATTCGCCATGATGGGTCTGGTCCCGGTTCTCGCGTGCCCCGCGCGGACGATCAGTTTCGCGGTCTTCGACGGTCCACGCAAGTCGGTCGAGGGACGCACCGGACTGGCCGTGTCGCCGAACGATCCAGGAACGGGCCGTGCGTCGCTTGCCGAGTGTCGGGAAGGTGGTCCCTACCCCTCCCTTGACGAACCCCCCCTTGGCCAAGACGGCCCCCAGGGGGAACGACTCCAGGGCTCGGTCGTCTCTCCCGAGCACATGTCCCGCGGTCCCACGCCTTGCCCCGCAACCCGCGGGGCACCCGGCAAGGGAATCGGATCGCTCGAAACCAGGGGTTCGCCACGCCCACCCCCGGCCAAAGACGGTCGCCCCCGCGGGGCTGAGAAAGAAAACCCGGAACTCCAGGGACCCGATCGCAGGGGTCCAGGATCCCGCCCCGAAACTCAACCTGGTCGACCGAAACGTTCCACGTGGAACGGTCTGCCAGGTCGAGTGGAGTTACCCGGCGACTAAGGCGCTCGAAGGGATGGAAGGGCCCGCAACCGCCCGCGCGATCGTCACGATCCTTGGGATGGTACGCCAGCTTCGATTCGGAGGGGACCACCGGGGCCCTTACCTCCGGCATGACCCGTGCGATGGTACACCAGCTTCGATTCGGAACGCGACCTCTTCGAAGCCGTCACAATCGACATGACCCGTGCGATGGTGCACCAGCTTCGATTCGGCCGGCGCGCATGCACGGCGGTCAAGCGGACACAGAATTTGAGTTTGCTCAGCGCGGAGAACTCCGTGTAAGATCTAGTTTTAGTATTGTATATAATTTTCATGCGATATGTGGTTTTTTGACAGATCAAAACTAAATCCGACACCAAGTCCCCCTCGTGGGATTCGAGTGTCTGCGATGGTAGTTGAGTCTTGAGGCCCGTTCACCAAGGATTTTGCAGGGTGAGTTGAATAGACTCACCGGAAACGA
>CALLYK010000540.1 GCA_937858365.1 uncultured Isosphaeraceae bacterium
ATCTGGCCAAAATCGAGGCCGGAAAACTGACCTTGGATGAAGCCGAGGACTTCATGCTCGCGCCCTCGCTCTCCACCGCGCTGGTGATGCTGACCGCGCTAGGCCAAAAACATGGCGTCGCGCTGGAAGAAGAATGGGCGGATGCGGATCAGCGCCTGATCGCGGCGCCCCGCATGGTGCGCCAGATCGTGCTCAACCTGGTGGGCAATGCCATCAAATTCACCCCGGCGGGCGGGCGCGTGGTTCAGTTCAGGGTTCGAGGCGTCACGGCCAGCGTTGATGTTGATGCGACGGTGTTGGCGCTCGGCCGGCTCCCACTTCCACCGTACATCCACGGCTATGGCGGTGATCCAGAGCGATACCAGACCGTGTATGGGGACCAACTCGGATCGGCGGCGGCCCCGACCGCCGGATTGCACTTCACACAGGGTCTCCTTGAGCAGCTATCAACTCAGGGCGTTGGCCTACGAGCGCGTCGTTGGACCTCGCTTGTCGCGCGACGGCCCTTCCCTCAGCACGTCGGCCCCCGAGGTCGTCTCGTGTTGGGACGCGATCGAGGCCCTCTGCGATTGGATGATCGACCTGGGACCCGCCGCCGGCGCTTCGACCGAAGTCCCCGTGTCCATCGACTTGCGCGAGCCCGGCTGGCGCGATAGCGTGCGCCTCACCGGTGCGGCCGATGGCCTCTTCCGACATCCCTCGACCGGTCGATGGTGCGTGGTCGAGCTGAAACTGGGGCGGTCGCGACCTCATGCCGACCTCGCCCAAGCGGCCCTCTATCATCTTGCCCTGGCGCCCGAGCATGACCCTTCAGGCGCTTTGGCCCTTGTCCGCTTCCGACCCGAACGCGAGGAGGTCCTCGTCCCGGCTGCGGAGGCCCTCTCCGCGCGGCCCGCCTTCATGGCCTTGATCGGCAAACTCGCGGACGTCTTGCCCCACGAAGTCCCAAACAACAAAGACGTTTCGCCCGAGGCGCGTCCCTTTGAGTTCCCGGCCGACGAGGTCCGGTCCCTCGGCGAGCGATTACTCACGGTCCTTCGTGAGTACGGCGTCACGGCCAAGTTCGCCGGGGAGCCTCGCGTTGGTCCCACCTACATACGCTTCGAGGTCGAGCCGGGTCATGGCGTGAAGGTCGCCGCGCTCGAACAAAGGACCCGCGAGGTCCGCATGCGCCTGGAACTCGGGGCCGACCCGATCCTCACCATCACGGAAGGGGCAATCGCCTTCGACATCGAGCGCACGCCGCGCCGGCTTGTCCCGTTCGCCGACGTTCGCGACCAGATCGACCCGCCGCGCGGCATCTTGGGGAACCCCCGGATGCCGATCGGCGTGGGCCTCGACGGTCGCTTGAGGCAGGCGGACCTCGCCCGAAACGACCACGCCCACTTCCTCGTCGCCGGCACCACGGGCAGCGGCAAAAGCGAGTGGCTGCGCACGGCCATCGCGGGCCTCGTGCTGGGCAACACCCCCGAGGACCTGCGATTCCTGTTGATCGACCCCAAACGAACGGCCTTCGGTTGGCTTCGCGAGAGTCCCTTTCTGCTCCGACCGATCGTCTTCACCGACGAGACCGCGCCAACCGACGTGCTTTCCGAACTGATTGACATCATGGAAGAACGCTATCGCCAATTCGCCGAAACAGGGACCGACGACCTGGTCCAACATGTTCGCGAGACCGAGAGGCCCATGCCCCGCATCGTTTGCATCTGTGACGAGTACTTCGACCTCGTTCAAGGAGACAACAAGCAGGTCAAGGAAATCGAACAGCGCATCACGAAACTCGGGGCGAAGGCCCGTTCGGCGGGGATCCATCTCGTGTTGGCCACGCAACAACCAAGCCGGAAGACCCTGAGTGGAGTGCTCGACGCGAACATCTTGGCCCGCGTGGGACTGAAGATGGCCAAGTCGATCGAATCGCGCATGCTCCTCCAGCGGAACGGGGCGGAAGACCTCCTTGGCAACGGCGACCTCCTCTTCAAGGACGATCAGGGCCTCGTCCGGCTCCAAGCCCCTCTGCTCTCCGTGGAAGACCGCGACTCCATCGGCCGGCTCGGCGGCCGGCCGACTCGGCAAGCGGTGAATGAGCACGTCCTCTCCAACCGTTGAGGCCCCATGCTGCTCGGGTACAACACCAACGGCCTGGCCCACCATCGCCTTGAGGACGCCCTCGTCCTCCTCGCGGAAGAGGGGTATGAGAGCGTCGCGATCACACTGGACGCCGGCGCCCTCGACCCTTACTCCCAGGACCTCTCCCGGCAAGTCGCCAGGACACGCGATACCCTGGATCGACTCGGATTGCACCGCGTGGTCGAGACCGGCGCCCGCTATCTGCTCAATCCCCGCAAGAAGCACGACCCCACGCTTCTCGACCCGGACCCCAAACGTCGGGCCCTTCGCGCCGACTTTCTCCGACGCGCCGGCGTCATCGCGGCGGACCTCGACGCGGAGGCCATCTCGCTCTGGTCGGGGGCCTTGCCCAACGCGGTCTCCGACGATCAAGCGCTCGACCGCCTGGCATCAGAGCTTCGTCCCCTGATCGATGACGCCGAGGCGCGTTGCATCACATTGGCCTTCGAGCCCGAGCCCGGCATGTTCATCGATACGTTCGCCCGATTCGCGGCCCTTGATGATCGCCTTCGTCATCCCCTGTTTCAGTTGACCGTCGATGTGGGGCACGTCCATTGCATTGAAGACGGAAACGTGGCCGACCACGTCCGCTCTTGGGGACCTCGCATCCGAAACGTCCATATCGAGGACATGGCGCGTGGCGTCCACGAGCACTTGATGTTCGGCGAGGGGACGATCGACTTTCCGCCGGTCCTCGCGGCCTTGGCGGAAGTTGGTTACACTGGCGGGCTGCATGTGGAACTCAGCCGACACAGCCATGCCGCCGTCGAGGCCGTTCGCGCCTCGGCGGCGTTCCTGCGACCCATGCTGGTGGGACCGGGTCGCGTGAAGGGGGCCTGACAGGATGGGAGAGCGGGCGGTCTTGTTGTCGGTGCCCCAGCTCCAAGGCCGCCACGTCACTCCCGGCGGGCTGGCCTCGCTGGAACGGGTCGCCCGGCGCGGCGGGACGACTTCGATGGAGCTGGCATTCCCCGGCCTCGCGGCGTCGGCCTTCACCACCCTCGTGACGGGCGTGGGCGCCAACCAGCACGGCATCCTCGGCACTCGCTACTACGATCGCGAACGCCAGGAAATGGTGAAGGCCCCCATCCCCGACTCGGCCGTGGAGGCCCCGCCCGTCTGGCGCCGCCTGCGCGAGGCCAAACCCAATGCTCGGACCATGCTCTGGTTCCCGCCCACGGGGATCGGTGGCGACGTCGATTTCGGGGCCTGGTTGGAAGGGGATGGCCGCCTCCGGACCCGTCCCGGGCCGCTGGGTGAAGAACTGGAATCACGCATCGGCCCCTTCCCCATGACGAGTCCCGGGCAAGAACCGCAGCGACTGGCGGCGAACCTCTGGATGCTGCGCTCGGCGGCCCTGGTGATCGCGGAGAACAAGCCCGACTTGGCGATCGTGCGCGTTCCGTACATGGGTCAGATCGCTCGACGGTATGGGCCCGATGGCCGTCAAGCCGGTCGCGCCGTCCGCGAGTTGGAAGAGGGTCTCGCCCCCTTTCTCGACAAGCTGGGCAAGGACGTGGCGGTCTTCGCCGCGACCGAGACCCTGGTCACCCCGGTGAACACCGTCATTCGCCCCAACTTGGTCCTTCGTGATCTGGGACTGCTCGAATTGCGGGCGTCAGCGGGAGGAGGCATGGAGGTTGACCTTGAGGCAAGCGCCGCGTTCGCGGTCACCGACGATCAACTCTGTCATATCTATCTCAGTGAGCGATCTCAGATGGGGGTCGTGGCCTCCGCCTTCGCCAGCGAGTCGCTGGAAGGGATGGCCGGAGTGATCACCAGCGGGCGACAAAAAGTGCTCCTGGGAATCGACCACCCACGAACCGGGGACGTCGTCCTGGTCGCCCAGCCCGACGCCTGGTTCGCCCCCGATTGGTGGTCCACCCCGAAGGAACGACCCGCCACGGACCACCTCGGCCTCATGCGAACGAGCGAGCTGGGACCCACACGCGAGGACCAGGTCCAAGGCTCCCTTGGGGGCCCGCCCCCCGGCCCCGACTATCTGGGGGTGCTCGTCTCGTCCGACCCGCCCAGCGCGGCCGGCCCCTGCGCGGAGCACCAAGTGGAACGGCTCTTGCTGGGACTTTTCTCAACCACCGCGTAAGGTCGTCACAATCACGAGGGCGACCGCGTAAGTGTGTGCAATCACCCGACAACACGACCAATCGATGAAGAATCAGAGAATGGGGGGTGATGGCCCCCCCCGACGGCGTGGACCGTTTCTCTCGGACAACGAGACCCAAAAAGAAAAAAGCGAGGGGTTGACTTCTCCTGAGACTAACTGCTAGATTCCCTCGTTCTTGGCGCTTACGATCGAACCCAACACGCAACCCACTATCACATTCAGTTCGAAATCACCCGCGACCGTCACGGTCCGATCACAGGTCGGTGGAAACCAGTTTCTTCACCTCTCCACCATCCCACCGACGGTTTCTTGGTGAATGTGACGCCCCTTGAATCCATCTTTTTCCGATTCGTCCCTCACTCCATCATCACAAATCGTTCGCGGGTGAAGACAGCGGTGTCGAAAGATCGGTTTCGCCGGCGCACGTCGAATTCCGCATCATCTCCGGGAGCTTGCGCATGACGTTGTTTCGGAACCGAAGTCGGGCCTTCCTGCTTTCGTTGGTCCTGGGCGCCGTGGGCGCCGCGGGCTGCGAGCCGGAGACACCCGTCCTCGACATCCCCAAGGACCTGAAGAACAAGGGCGCCGAGGGCGGCGGCCCGGCCAAAGGCCAACCCAAGGTCAAGAGCATCAAAGACACGCGTCCCAGTGGTGAGGGTGCGGAAACCAAGAGTTGATTCTCGCCGTGCGGCCATGCGGCGTTGGTCGCGGCATGGCCACCGGCCCGAGCTCGGGCCGGTCTCGTTCTCTTCCTTATCTCTCGTCTCCGTCTTCGGGAGTCTCGCCGCATGACACGAACGAAGTTACGTCCGGGGTTCACGCTCATCGAGCTGTTGGTGGTGATCGCCATCATCGGCGTTTTGATCGCCCTCCTCTTGCCCGCGGTGCAACAGGCCCGCGAGGCGGCCCGCCGAATCCAATGTACGAACAATCTCAAGCAATGGGCCCTCGGCGCCGCGAACTACGAGTCGAGCGTGGGCGCCTATCCGATGGGCATGTCGTTCCAATTGTCGGCCCGTGCTCCCACGTCGGGCCTTTGGACGAACGCCGGCCCCTTCGTTTCGCTCACCCAGTATGTCGAGCAAACGGCCCTCTTCAACGCCATCAACTTCAACGTCAAAATTTACGACTACGAGAACACGACGATCAACGCGTCGGGCTTCGCCACCCAGTGGTGCCCTTCGGACATCGGCGTGAACCTTCCCCGGACCATCGGCTATGTGCTGACCGGCTTCTCCCCGTCGTACCCGATGCGTTACCAGAGCTACGGCGGCAACAGCGGCACCTGGTTCACCTACCAGTTCAGCCAGACGTCGATCGCCAACATGAACGGTATCTTCGCCTCGCTTTCCAACACACGCCTGGCCGACGTCACCGACGGCACCAGCAACACGATGGTCTTCGGCGAGCACGCCCACTCGATCATGTCGCAGGCGTCCCAGTCCGACTGGCACTGGTGGACCTCGGGCAACTATGGTGACACCCTGAACACCACCTACTGGCCCCTCAACCCCCAGACCCGCGTGAAGGACCTGGGCGGCAACAGCGCCAGCGCCTACGTCGAGGCCTTCTCCAGCAAGCACCCCGGCGGCGCCAACGTCGCCATGCTGGACGGCTCGGTCAAGTTCCTCAAGGACACGATCCAGAGCTGGCCGCGCGACGCCACCACCGGCGTGCCCATCGGCTTGACCTACAACGGCTCGGTCTACACCATGGGCCCCACGGCCCGCTTCGGCATCTTGCAAGCCCTCTCCACCCGCGCCGGGAACGAGGTCATCAGTTCTGACGCCTACTGATCACACCTTCCAAGTGAGGCCCTTGGGCCTCATCTGGGCCTGCTCACGAGCGACGCCCCACCCGCCACCGGGTTGGGGCGTCGTGCCATTTTGGGGCCCTGTCGGCCGTCGCTCGGTTCGACTCCTCGTGCTTTCTCCCCTCGTGTTCTTCCTGGTCGGTTGTGGTGAATCGGCCCCATCCTCCGAGGGCCTGCGCCTCCAAGCGAGGGCCGCGGCCCAATCGGGTCGATGGGACGAGGCCGACCAGCTCCTGGCACGCCTGAGCGACCCGAACCCAACGGACTGGGTCCTTTGGGCGCAGGTTTCCAGGGCCCTGAACAAGCCCGAGGCCGCGCTCGAACAACTCAGGCACGTGCCTCTGGAAGGGACCGTAGGCGCCCAGGCGGCCTGCCTCATCGGACAAATCGAGATCCAACGCCGTCACGCTCGGGCCGCCGAAGAGGCCCTCGACAAAGGGCTGGCACTCGACCCGACTTTAAAAGAAATACGCAAGTCTTACGTCTATTTATATGGGATCCAGCAACGCCGCCGCGAACTCATGGAGCAATTCGCGTTCCTGGCCGCTCATGGTGACGTCACGTTGGACCTGGTGCGTGACTGGTGTTCGAGTCGCGACCTGATTGGCGCGCCGACCGAAGTCTTGCGTGACCTGGAGGAGTTCGTCGCCAACGACCCGAAAGACGTGCGGTCGCGCATCGCGCTGGCCGACGCGTATCGACGGCTCGGCAAGTATGAAGCGGCCGAAAAAGTGCTCGGCGGTCTCGACGTGGAGGACGCCGACGTGCGCGCCGCTCGGGCCGAGTTGGCCACGGCGCGCGGCGACTTTCCCGCCGCCGAGGCCCTGCTCGCATCCGGTCCCGCCGGCCATGCGACGCTCGC
>CALLYK010000541.1 GCA_937858365.1 uncultured Isosphaeraceae bacterium
GTCCCTGCTTTCGCGATCGCAGACGGTCATCGCGGCATTGGCCGGCGGAGTCGCTGCCGCTCCCGATGAAACGTCCGTTACTTTCTTGCGTCTGTACGAATTCGCGTCGCACTGTCTCGCTCAAGGGGACGAGGCAAAGATCGACTCCGCCCGAAAGGTTTTACGGACGTTGCTCGATGGGTTCGAAGCGGCGCGCGAGCCGGCCGTCACGCTGGAAGCACGCGGCGCAATTGCGCCATTGGGAACCGATCACATGCTCGAATTGACCGTTTAAGTCGTCGCACATGTCCATTTCGCGGCGGCGACGAAAACATTTCGCCCTCGCCGCGAAAGAACTTCCGATGGCGGCTTCTCGTCTTGCCGGCACGCTTCGGCTGAATTTGCCATAAGGCCTTGAAATCACAAGTCAAACCACGCCGGTCCGCGAAGCTTCGCGGATTGGCATCCGGTGTGCTAAGGAGAATTGTCCGGGGCCGATCCCCCGTCGCACGCGGCACCGCCAAGGAAGGACGCCATGCTCCGCGGACTCTACTCTGTTGCCGGCACATTGGAAGTCGCGGCGCGTAATCACGAAGCCGTTTCCGAGAACCTCGCGAACATCAATACGCCCGGCTATCGCCGTCAAGGAACGTTTTTCGATATGTCCGCCGGGGCCGATGCGCCGTCCTCCGAACCGGGCGGAAACTCGCTGTCGCCGCGATCGGCCCATTCAGGCCCTCACCTGGGACTACCTAGGTCCCGATGAGAATGACCACTGGCGGATCAAGGACGAACCATCGGCGCTACGCGTGTTAAAGGAAATCAACGGCACGTTCACGGCGGACGGAATGCCGATTCGTTCGGCCGGCGACCTCAAGGCCGACGGCACGACCGCCTGCGGGGCCTGGATTTACAGTGGCGTTTTCGCACCGACATCGGAATCTCCTCAGGGGCACAACCACGCCGCGAACCGCGTCGGCGACAACTGGGTGGCCAGCGGTTGGGGCTTCGCCTGGCCCGCGAACCGACGGATTCTCTACAATCGGGCCTCAGCCGACCCAGCCGGCCGACCCTGGGCCAAAGAGGGGCGCCTGGCCCGCAAGCTCGGGGACGGTCGCGCGGATGGCTACGTTTTCTGGGACGAACGGGCGAGGAAATGGTCGGGCATGGACGTTCCGGATTTCCCTTTGGAGAAGGCCCCCGACAGACTCTCCGATCCGAACGGCCTTGGCATGGCTTTTCACGACGGCGCGAGTCCGTTCATCCTCAAGGCCGACGGCAAGGGTTGGCTCTTCGTCCCCGTCGGCCTGGTCGACGGCCCCTTACCGACGCATTATGAGCCGTTCGAGTCGCCCGTCATCAACTCGCTTTATCCTGAGCGTCAGGTCAATCCGGTCACGAAGCTCTACCGAGTCGCCGGGAACGACTACGCCGCGCCAGGCTCGCCGGAGTGGCCGTGTGTCCTCTCGACCTATCGGTTGACTGAACACCATTTGAGCGGTTCCATGAGTCGCTGGCTTCCTTGGCTGAGCAGCCTCCAACCCGAACTCTTCGTGGAGATCAGTCCCGAGCACTCGTCGGAACTGAACGCCTCGAACCTGGAATGGGTCTCGATCTCGACGCCACGCGGCACCATCCACGCCAAGGCCCTGGTCACGCCTCGCGTCCGACCGTTTCTCATCGACGGCAGGACCATCCATCATGTCGGCATGCCTTGGCATTGGGGCTATAAGGGGGTCGTCACGGGGGACGTCGTGAACGACTTGACGGCCCTGGTGGGCGACCCGAACGTCACGATTCATGAAGCGAAAGTGTTCGTTTGTCGCGTTGAAAAACGGGGCCCCGTCCAAGAATCATTGGTCCGATCGTAAAAAAAACGATCCGTCGAGCGCCGACCCCGCACTCTTGTATTGGAACGATGCGGACGACCGGCTGGTTCGCGACGCCCCAAGCCCCGCGGCCCCGGTGGAGACGATGAGGATGTCCGACGAACAACTCCTGACCGAGTTCCGCTCGCGTGCGAACCCTCGGGCCTTTGAGCGGATCGTGGCCCTGCATGGTCCCATGGTCCTTCGAGTCTGCCGAGACGTGTTGGGCGACCCCCATGCCGCGGAAGATGCCTTCCAGGCGACCTTTCTCGTCTTGGCGCGTCGATCGGACCGGATTCGCGACCCGTCGCGCCTTGGTCGCTGGCTTTATGGGGTGGCCCGTCGCGTCTCGGTGCGGGCCCGGGTCCAGGAACGAAGACGCACCTCGCGCACCACCGCCGAGGTGCCGGTGGAGGTGCTGCCGATGCGGTCCGCGGCGGACGACCCAGCCGAATTGGAAGCTCGCCCGATCCTCCACGAGGAGATCGATCGTCTGCCCTCACGCCTGCGCTCGGCCATTGTCCTTTGCTACATGGAAGGCCTCACGCATGAGGCTGCCGCAAAAGCAATAGGCTGCCCACTCGGGACACTCAAAGGCCGCCTAAGCAAGGGGCGAGAGGTCTTGCGTTCACGGCTCCGCCGGCGTGGCGTCGCCGTGGGCGGATTGCTCCTGATGTTCCTCCTCACCGAAGAGGCGCCAGCTGTGCCGGTCGCCTTGGCCGAGTCCACCGCTCGTCGCATGGCGGCGCCGCCCGACTTGATAAGTTGGCGCGGAGTCTTCCCTCTGGGGCTTTCTTGGCCGGTCGGACTGCTCGCGCTGGGTGTGGTGGTCTTGCTTGCGAGTGGGGCCGCCGCTTCAGCCTGGGTCCATTGGCGCCCATCGCCCGTCCATCGGGTGGACAAGGTCGAATCGCAAGAGTCGGCCGCAGTGCTGCCGGGACCGGCCCCCTCCTGTCACTGATCACGTCTTTTCCATCTTTCATCTCGCTACATCCCCAACGACTCCTCATATGGACAGGAGACGATCATGGTCCATCATCGCTGTACCTACAGACTCGGGCGGACGAAATACGTCCTCGCCGTGGGTCCTATGGTACTCGTCGCCCTCGCCACGTCAACGTCGGCCGACGTGTTCATCCAGACCAACCTAGTGTCGGACGTTCCAGGCCTCGCCGCCAACACGGACGCCAATCTCAAGAACCCTTGGGGCGTTTCGTTCAGTGCCACGAGTCCCTTCTGGGTCTCGAACCAAGTCACTGGGAATTCCACTCTCTACAACGGCTCGGGGACGCCCCTGGCTTTGGTCGTGACGGTCCCCCAAAGCACGACGCCCCCCGCAGGGCCGACCGGTCAGGTCTTCAACCCGTCCGCGACTGACTTCCGCCTGGTCAACGGCAATAAGGCGAACTTCATTTTCAGCAACCTCGACGGGTCCATCTCCGGCTGGAACGCTGGTACGGCCGCCGAACTGAAAGTCACGTCCACGGTCCCGACGGTATACACGGGCCTGGCGATTGGGAATAACGGGACGGGCAACTTCCTCTACGCGGCCGACGCGCGCGGGGGCAAGGTGGACGTCATCAACGGCCTGTGGGCCCGGACCACGCTGGCCGGCTCCTTCACCGACCCGAACCTGCCTTCGGGGTTCGTACCTTATAACGTGCAAACGATTGGCAACACGCTCTACGTCACTTACGAGAACCGCTCGCTTGGCGGCGGAGTGGTGAACGCGTTCGACCTGAACGGGAACTTCCTGCGCCGAATCGCCGCGAACGCCTCCGGGGGCGTTCTGGATGATCCTTGGGGAGTGGTGGTCGCCCCCTTGAGTTTCGGCCAATTCGGGGGCGACCTTCTGATCGGCAACAAGAAGAATGGCCGCATCAGCGCCTTCGATATCTCGACCCCCGTCCCAACGTTCGCCGGCCAGTTGCTTGACGCCAACAACGTCCCGATCGCGAACACGGGCCTATGGGGTATCGCCTTCGGCACAGGCGCACAGGGCTTCGCCACGAACACGCTTTACTTCGCAGCGGGCATCAACAACGAGACGAACGGCCTCTTTGGCTCCATCCGCGCGGTCCCCGAGCCGACGAGCCTCCTCCTCATGGGTACGGGGGTGGTCCTGATCCGAACTCTCATCCGGCGGCTTCGGGCGTTCTCGGCCTGAATTTCATCGAATTCATCCCATTCGGACGGCCGACCCAATCCCACCGCCGAGGTCCGGCGCGAAGTCGATTCGACTCGCTCTGGACCTTTTTCTCTCAGGCTTCAGGAGCGAGATGGTCCTGACAAGGCCCTGCGCAACCGGTACAACGGACGAAGTCGTCCGACTTGGGACCTCGGGGACCGCCCGTCATGACTCAGACCGTGGGCTTTTACACGGACACGACCGTTTGCATCGGCTGCAAGGCGTGTGAAGTGGCCTGCCACCAATGGAACGCTTTGCCCGCGCGCGGCGGCGGCGCGGTGCCACTCAGCGGCTTAAGCTACGACAACACGGTCCATTTGTCCGACCTGGACTGGCGCCACGTTCGCTTCATCGAGCAATTCAGCCCTGATCGATCGCGGGCGCGTTGGCTGATGATGTCGGACGTCTGCAAGCACTGCGTCAACGCGCCTTGTTTGGAGGTGTGCCCCACCGGCGCGATCGTCCGCACGGAATTCGACACGGTCTATATTCAGGAACCGGTGTGCAACGGCTGCCGCGACTGCATCTCAGCGTGCCCATTCGGAGTCATTCACGTCAGCGAGACGGAACATATCGCCCGTAAATGCACCTTCTGCTACGACCGCCTGAAGGCGGGTCTGGTGCCGGCCTGCGCGCAGGCGTGTCCGACGCGGTCGATCCAGTTCGGACCCATCGACGAAATGAAGCGACGAGCTGAAGAACGGGTTCGTCGGTTGCACGGACAAGGTGAGTTCGACGCCTATCTATACGGGGCGGATGATGAAATCCTGGGCGGCCTGAATGCCTTCTATTTGTTAATGGACAAACCCGAGGTCTACCACCTGCCGACGAAAGTGGTAGCGCGTTTGCCGAGCCGCTCGGTTTGGCCTTCGTCCATCCGCAGCATCGCCGCGTCCCTGGTGATGGCGTTGGGGGCCTTCCTCGCGTTCGGCAGGCGTAAAGAGGCCGTGTCGCGGACCGAGGCAGTCGAGTCATGAACCGCTTCGTGACCGACCCGGAATGGCACGGCTGGATTGTCTGGTATTTCTATTTGGGCGGGATCGCAGCCGGTGCTTATGCGATCGCGTCGATGGCGGCCCTCTTTGGCACCGAGGCCGATCGCCGCGGCACGCGAGCCGCCTTCTACATCGCCTTCCCAATCGTCAATCTCTGCGGCCTCTTTCTCACGATCGACCTAGGCCGACCCGATCGCTTCTGGCACATGCTCATTCAATCGCGGACGGGCCATCCCATGCTAAAGTGGTGGTCGCCGATGTCGGCGGGGGCCTGGGGCCTGGCCATTTTCGGCGCCTTCAGTTTTGCCTCGTTCCTCGGTGTCTGCGCCGAGGACGGCCACCTAGGACTCGGCCGCCTAGCGCCTCTCGCGCGGCGACTCGGGAGAGCTTTGGTCGGCCGGATTTTCGAGATCGGCGGCACACTTTCTGCCTTCTTTCTCGGCGCATACACCGGGACGCTCATCACGGCGACCAACCAGCCCGTCTGGGCCGACACGAGTTGGCTCTCGGCCCTGTTCCTCGCCTCATCGGCCTCGACGGGCGCGGCCTCGATCCTGCTTCTCAATCGAGGTTGGTTCCGCAACATCAACCACGAAGTGGCGAAGAAACTGGAGCTGGTTGACCTCTGGGCCGTCGTGCTTGAAGGGGCGATGCTGGTGACGTTTGCATGGGCCCTCGGAGATCTGAGATGGGACGCCTTCGGACGATGGCCTGGTTTCTTGATCGTTGCAGTCGTCGCGCCTTTTGGGGTGGTGCTCCCCTTGGCCCTCGCCTTTGTTCAAACTCGTGGCGCCTCGACTTTATCAGCCGCATTCGCCCTGTTCGCCGGGTTCGCGTTGAGGTATGCAATCGTCATGATGCCGGGACGCTTCTTCTTGCTCCATCAAACATGATTGCTCGAGTGCTCTGCCTTCTCCTTGTTCTTCTGAGCGGATGCGCGCGAAGTCCAGAAGACGGCCGCGCTCGCGGCGGCGGTCACGGGGCCGACGGCGGCAACTACGGCGCGAACATCATCGATCCGCCCAGCAAGATCAACGGCACCAGAGATCTTGGCCCCTTGCGGTCCCCTTCAGGCCACTCGACTCGGTAGGGGCTCGCCGCGGAGTCCTGCCAGGAGGTTCGCCACCGATCGCTCGGCCATCTTTCGTCGTGTTTCGATCGTCGCGCTGCCGAGGTGTGGCGTAATCACCAGGTTCGAGAGGCGGAGCAGGGGATGGTCACGTGGCAAGGGCTCTGGGTCGGTCACGTCGATGGCCGCACTGGAGATCGTCCGAGAGGACAGCGCATCGTGAAGGGCCTTCATCTGGACCACGGGGCCGCGCGCGATGTTGATGAGAGTGGCCGTGGGCCTCATCAAGGCGAATTGCGCCGCCCCGAACATCCCGTGTGTTTCCGAGGTGAGGGGCACGCAGAGCATGACGTAGTCGGATTGACCCAGGAGTTCGTCCAACGTGACGAACCGCGCATCGACGCCGGCCTCGGCGTCCGGCCGGCGCCTGCGATTGTGGTAGAGCACGGTCATGTCAAAGGCCCGCGCACGCTTGGCGACCTGGTATCCGATGTTACCCATCCCGACAATGCCGAGCGTCGCGTGATGGGCCTCTCGTCCCAGCATGTAACCGGGGTCGTAACGCGTGAACGCAGCCGAGCGTGCGTAACGGTCTCCTTCAACGATCCGTCGCGCGGCCGCGAGCAAGAGCGCGAAGCCGAGGTCAGCAGTGGCCCCTTCCAAAACGCCAGGCGTGTTCCCCACCAAGATGCCGCGCGCATGGGCATCGTCGAGACGGATGTGATCGACGCCGACTCCGTAGTTGCTGATGACCTTCAGTCCAGGCAGGCGGTCCATCATCGCCCCATCGACGAGTGGATGACCATACGTGTAGACCCCCGAGATTGGTCCGGTGTCGCCCGTTTGGGCGAGCGACCAGGGCTCGATCAGCACGTGTCCTTCCAGAAGGCCGGTCACGACGGCGTCAAGGGGGCCGTCGGCGACGATGCGGGGTAATGTGACCATTTCGGTCCTTCCTCATTCGGAGTGGAGAGTGTCGCGGTTGGGGGCCGGCCGTTAGAATACTCGATGACCCTTCCCAAGGTCCTCTCTCCGAATCTTGGAGGTCTGCGATGGCTGTGGCCACCCGAGCGGAACTGACCGCCGTCTCGCCTCGGATCGAAGATCGCCTCCGACGCGGCGACCTAACCAAGGCCGAAGTGCATGCCTTCCGCGATTTTCTAGCGGACGTCGATCGCGATTTGCTACAACATCGGATCATCGCCCACAACCCTTATACCGATTGGTTCCAACAGGGCACGGCGACCGACGACGAACTCCGCCATTTCGTCCAGCAGTTCTCGGTCTTCTCGAACCAGTTCCTCGTGGCCGCCTTGCTCCGCGTGATCAACGCTCCCTCGCTCGACCAGGCGCACGCGGCGAAGGAAATCCTCATCAACGAGTTGGGTGTGATCTATCTCCGCCAAGACGCGGGCCCCGGGACCGCAGGCAATCTGAGCGAAGACGCCAAGGACCGCGAAGGAGACCCTGACTTGGTGAGCACTGAAGGGACCGTGGACGGCGGCACCTATCGCCACCGCGCGGCCCATTTCGAATGGTTGCTCAGCGTGGGCGAAGCGATCGGCCTGGGCTTCGATGACCTGGGCAAACGCCGGAACGGCCGTCCCTACACACTGCACTTCTGCGACGAACTCCGACGCCTCTACGGCGCCGAGGACGGCCAACTCGCGGAAGGGGCCAGCTTCGCGGTCGAAAACTGGGCGGCGGCTGGTTTCTGGCAGGAACTCGAAGACGGTCTGTATCGCATCAAAGAATCGCGCCATCCGAACTTAAAGCTCGCTTTCTTCACCTGGCACAACCGTGTCGAGGCCCAACACGCCGGCCATACGCTCGAAGAGTTGGAAAACGTTTTCTTCGATCCAGACTTTTCGGCTGAGAGATTTTTCCAAGGGGCACGCGAGATCTTGGCAGCAATCGCCGTCTTTTGGACCGGCTTAGAGCGCGATCGCTTGAACGGCGTCACCGAGGTCAATCCGAGGATGCCTAGTTGAGGAGGCAAAGCATGGCCCGCGACGAATTACCGCTGCGGCGTATCGACCACGTCCGTTTGTTCGTCGGCAACGCCCGGCAGTCGGCCTACTTTTATCGTAACGCCTTCGGCTTCGACGTGGTCGCTTACGCCGGCCTGGAAACGCGGCTCCGACATGAGGCGGGCTATGTGCTGCGCCAAGGCGACATCACGTTCGTCCTCGCGTCGCCGCTCGGCCCGGACCATCCGGAAAGCCAGCGCCTCGTTCAACATGGCGACGGCGTGCAGGACATCGCCTTGGAAGTGGATGACGTGCGCGCGTCGTTCGCGCTGGCCACGGAGCGCGGCGCCGTCGCCGTGCGGCCGCCGACGGCGCTCGAAGACGAACACGGAGTCTTCGAGTCCGCCACGATTCGCGCCTATGGCGATCTGACC
>CALLYK010000542.1 GCA_937858365.1 uncultured Isosphaeraceae bacterium
GGCGTCAAGAAACTGCATCGGCTGATCGTGACGAGTGCCACGTATCGCCAAACGAGCCGCGTGACCTCAGAGCTTCGTGCCCGGGACTCGGAGAACCGTTTGTACGGGCGAGGTGCTCGGTTCCGGGCCCCTTCCCTGGTCTTGCGTGACTGGGCGCTGGGCGCTTCGGGCCTGCTCGACCCGACCATCGGCGGTCGTCCAGTTTACCCTTATCAGCCGGACGCGATCTGGGAACCACTCGCAATCACGAAAGAGCGTGATTTCACGTATCCAGCCTCATCCGGAAATGACCTGTATCGGCGAAGCATCTACACGTTTTGGCGCCGAACGGTCGGACCGGCCAACATGTTCGACGCTTCCAATCGTCAGACTTGCCGCGTGCGGACGTCTACGACGAGCACGCCCCTCCATGCGCTCACGACGCTGAACGACCCAACGTGGGTCGAGGCCGCGCGGGTGCTCGCCGAACGGAGCATGAAGGCGGTGAAGGACCCGGATGCGCGTTTGTCCTTGGGCTTCCGTCAGGTCGTATGCCGCCCCCCCACGGAGTCGGACTTGAACTTGCTTCGCCGCGCGTTCGAGAAGCAATCGCGTATCTATCGGGAAGACATCGAAGCGGCCAAGGCGCTGCTTTCCGTGGGCCAAGCGAAACGAGACGCCACGCTGGACGCGAGCGAACACGCGGCGCTCACCGCGGTTTGCCTGGCGGTCCTCAACCTTGACGAGGCGCTGACGCGCGAGTGAACCGGTCTCCCATTCTCGAAAAGACCAAGAACCATGAACGAACTTCAACGTGAAAATATCGCTCGTGTGAATCGCCGTCAGTTCTTTGGGTCGGCGGCGAGTGGTGTTGGATTGGCGGCCTTGGCTTCCCTCGTGGGCGGGAGGAAAACACTCGGGGCGGTCGAGTCGGGGCCGGACGCAATGCCGCACTTCCCGCCCAAGGCGAATCGCGTGGTCGTCTTCTGGCAAGGTGGGGGCCCTTCCCACGTTGATCTGTTCGACCCCAAACCGGTCATGAGGGAGATGGCGGGCAAGGACGTCCCCGATAGCGTTCGCGGGACGACGCGGCTGTCCACGATGTCGAGCGGCTATGCGCGATGGCCGACGTTGCCCGCGATCAAGCCGTTTCAGAGGTACGGGGAATCGGGCATCGAGATGAGTTCGATGCTGCCCAACGTTGGGGCCTTGGCCGACGAGATTTGTCTGGTTCGCAGCATGCACACCGAGGCCGTCAATCACGCGCCCGGCGTCACCCTGTTCATGACGGGCTCGCAGGTGCCGGGCCGACCCAGCATGGGGGCCT
Source organism: uncultured Isosphaeraceae bacterium (assembly GCA_937858365.1). Classification (GTDB taxonomy): domain Bacteria; phylum Planctomycetota; class Planctomycetia; order Isosphaerales; family Isosphaeraceae; genus CALLYK01. Next base: position 1,307 of record CALLYK010000542.1, read on the forward strand.
GGCTCGCCTACGGTCTGGGCAGCGAGACGGACAATCTACCGACGTTTGTGGTGATGACTTCCAGTGACAAAGGGAAGACATGCGGTCAATTGTTCTTTGATTACTATTGGGGGAGCGGTTTCTTGCCGAGCCGTTTCCAAGGGGTCCGGTTCCGCAACACGGGGGACCTGGTCCCTTACCTCGCCAACCCGGCCGGCATGGGGCCTGGGTCGCGTCGGGCCTTGCTCGACGACCTAGCCGAGTTGAACGCGGCCCACTTGGCCGATTACGGCGACCCCGAGATCGACACGCGGATCGCCCAGTACGAGATGGCGTTTCGGATGCAAACGAGCGTCCCGGACCTGGTCGACTTCTCCCAAGAATCGAAGGCCACGACCGAACGCTACGGCCCCGACGCGCTCGTGAAAGGGACTTACGCGAACAATTGCCTCATCGCCCGTCGCTTACTGGAACGCGGCGTTCGCTTTGTGCAGTTGATGCACTCCGGCTGGGACCAGCACGGCAATCTCCACACGCAGCTCGAACAGCAATGCAAGGACACCGAAGGCCCTTCAGCGGCCCTGGTGCGCGACCTGAAAGAACGTGGGATGCTTGACGACACATTAGTGATCTGGGGAGGCGAGTTTGGTCGCACTCCCTTCGGGCAAGGGGACCCGGCGAAGCCAACGGGGCGCGACCACTTCGGCAAGGCGTACAGTTGGTGGCTCGCGGGAGGCGGTGTCAAGCCGGGCACCGTGTATGGCGCCACCGATGATTTCGCCTGGAACATCACGGCCGACCCGGTCCACGTCCACGACATGCAGGCGACGGTCCTGCACCTTTGTGGTATCGACCACACCCGACTGACCTTCCGCTATCAAGGACGTCAGTACCGTTTAACGGACGTCCATGGAGACGTCGTGAAGGGCGTCCTCGACCGTCGGTCTTGAAGCGCGTCCCGCGTCTCGTGGGACGGGTCACGTTCGCTTCTCAGATGTGACAAGCCCCGCGACCGGTCTTCTGAACGTACTTTTGGTGATACTCCTCGGCGCGCCAGAAAGTGGTCGCCGGGGTCACTTGCGTGACGATCGGTCGGTGAAAGCGCCCCTCCTTCACCAATCGCTCGATCGTTGCTTGGGCGGCGGCGGCTTGCTCATCGCCGTGCGTGAAGATGACGGAGCGGTACTGCCGGCCGAAGTCGGGGCCTTGACGGTTCAGCTGAGTCGGGTCATGAAGCTGAAAGAACATGTCCAAAAGTTGTTGGTAGCTCACGATCGCCGGGTCAAATTCGACTTCCACGACTTCGGCGTGCCCCGTGCGGTCGGAGCATACGTCGCGGTACGTCGGGTTTTCGACCGCGCCTCCTTCGTAGCCGACGGCCGTCTCGAGGACGCCCGGCACTCGCCGAAACGCCTCTTCCACGCCCCAGAAACAGCCCGCGCCAAACGTCGCCTTCGCCATGTGTACACTCCCTGTGGTCACTCGTTCTTTCCAGCAATTTGTAGGAGGCCCCCAGGTTGAAGGCAAGACCGGGCGCTGGCCCCTGGCCGAAGGTCCGCGTTACGATGGAGCCGTCCGCCGTTGGGGCCGTCCTTACGCCTCCGCGCGCATGCGGGTCGTGAAACGGGCCCGAGCTGGGGAGTCGTCTGAGATGAGAATGTCGCGACGTGTTTGGTTGACCGGCGCCCTTGCGGCGCCCGCTGGGGCCGCCGGGTCTTACGTCGTCTGGCGACGACGTCGTCGACAGCGAGGCGCGCTGCCTGAATCGGTCGTGCGCGAGACGATCGTGGGTGAGCGACGGATCATTGAATCCAATTCGGTCCCGAACCATCCCGTCGGCGACTTCCCCAACAGCCATGATCCGGTCACGCTGAGCGCTCAGAGTCTCCACTACGAGATGCCGGCCGTCCCAAAGGTAGCGGACAGGACGCGCCCGCTGGCGATGTGGCATTTTGGCGTGGCCCTGAACGGGGTGCCCTTCGACCCATCGGGCCCCTTCTGGGCGGGCGATGGCTCCAGCGGCTGGCAGTTCGAAGTGATGTGCCCGGGCAATGCGCTCGCCCTTGGGATCGACGTCAATAATGCCCACACGCAAGGCCGGGGCATGTACCACTATCACGGCATGCCGACGGGACTCTTGTGGGAACTCCGGCGACAAGGGCCGTCGCGGCCGATGCAACTGCTCGGTCATGCGGCCGACGGCTTTCCGATCTACGGGCCCGATGCGTCCTCGTCGAGCGACGATTTGGCCAGTCCGATCAAGCGGCTCCGGTCAAGCTATCGACTGCGTTCCGGGCGTCGCGCGAGCGGCCCGGGCGGACGCTTCGACGGAACGTTCGTCGAGGACTACGAGTATCAACCGGGCCACGGCGACCTGGACGAGTGCAACGGTCGAACGGGCCCCACGACCGAATATCCGGACGGAACGTATTATTATGTGCTCACGGATGATTTTCCCTACATTCCGCGTCTTTACCGAGGTGAGCCGGACGCGACCTTCAAACACGGTCCGCCGCCGGGCGTCTCGCCGCCCTTGCCCCATGAACTGCGCCGTTATCGAGGCATGTCATAAGGGGGCCCATCCATGTCCCAGCAAGTTAGACCGAGAGTTTACTCGCAAGAAGAAGTCGAGGCCAAGTTGGCGGCTGAAGGGCCCGCGGGCTGGTATTACGAAGATGGCTGGATACGCCGCAAGTTTCTCACGGAGGGCTGGCCGACCACTTTGATGCTGACCAACGCGATCGGTTTCCTGTGTGAGGCGGCCTGGCACCATGCGGACCTATCGATCACCTGGGGCAAGCTCTGGGTCAAGCTGCGCACGCACTCGGCCGGTGGCATCACCGACAAGGACTTCGCGTTGGCCCGGCTGATCGAGCAACATGCCACATGGCGTCCGGAGGCGGGGGGCCCGCTGGAAGGCCATCCCAAGAAGTTCGTCTACTCCAAGGATTGATGTATACCTAATCATGACGTTCTGGCCTCATGCCCGGGCAGACAGACCTCGTGCCAACAGTAACGATTGGGGCCCCCTTCGCTTGAGGCGGCGGGAAGAAGTCGAGGAAATGCCGACAGGGGGACCGCGCCCAGGAGACCGTCACGTTACAATCGCGGCGTGCGTCCCGCCCGTCTTGACCCGCCCCACTCTCCTTCGGAGCACACCTTCAATGTCTCGTTCTCGCCTGTTCATCGCCGCGAGCTTGGCCTCGCTTTGCGCGTTCGCACTGGAAGCGACCGCCCAGGTCAAGCCGGCCCCCTCCGGCTTCACCGCCATCTTCAACGGTAAGGACACCGCCGGCTGGCAGGGCCTGAACCCACATAGTCCTAATTACGACAAGTTCATCGCACTCGAAAAGTCCGAACGCGATGCCAAGATCGCCACATGGACCGAGGACGCCCTGAAACACTGGTCGATCCAGAACGGTGAACTCGTGAACGACGGCAACGGCGCCTATCTCGCCACCGCGAGAGACTACGGCGACATCGAACTTCTGATCGAGTACAAGACCGTCCCCAAGGCCGATAGCGGCATCTACCTCCGCGGCGTGCCGCAGGTCCAAATTTGGGACTACACCGAGGCCGGCGGCAAGTGGAACATCGGCGCCGACAAGGGGTCTGGCGGACTTTGGAATAACAGTCCTGGCGCCCCAGGTAAAGACCCGCTGGTTCTGGCCGACAAGCCCTTCGGCGAATGGAACAGTTTCCGGATCATTCAAATCGGTGCGCGAACGACCATTTATCTCAACGATAAACTCGTGGTGGACCACGCGATCCTTGAGAACTACTACGACCGCAAACTGCCGATCTTCGCGAAGGGGCCGATCATCCTTCAGACCCACGGCGGCGAGATTCGCTGGCGGAACATCTTCCTCCGGGAAATCCCCGCTGATGAGGCCAACAAGGTCCTCGCGTCCAAGGCGAGCGCGGGCTTCTCTTCTCTCTTCGACGGCAAGTCGCTCGACGGATGGGCCGGGCCGGTCGCGAATTATGAGGTCGTGGACGGCGCGATCCGATGCAAAGCCGGCAAGGGCGGGACGATCTATCACGAGAAGGAACTCACGGACTTCGTCGCGAGGTTGGAGTTCAAGGTCCCTGAAGGCGGCAACAACGGCCTCGCGATTCGCTACCCCGGCCAAGGCGACACCGCCTATGTGGGCATGTGCGAACTTCAAGTGCTCGATGATACGTCGGCGAAGTACGCCAAGCTCGACGCGCGGCAGTATCACGGCTCGGCCTACGGCATGGCCGCCGCGCATCGCGGTTTTCAGCGGCCCGTAGGCGAGTGGAACTTCCAGGAAGTCACGGTGCAAGGGTCGAAGATCAAGGTCGAACTCAACGGGACCGTCATCCTCGACACGGACCTGAGCAAATTGATCGAGTATATGGCCAACAGCCCGCACCCTGGGAAAGACCGGACATCGGGCTTCTTCGGTTTCGCCGGACATAACGATCCGGTGGCCTTCCGCAACATCTCGGTGAAACTGCTCAAGTGACTTCTGTTCCATCGGCCTCGAAGGGACCTTCGATGAATCGTCGCCAAGTGGGCATCCTCGTTTTCCCCGAGGTCGAGGTGCTCGATTTCTGTGGCCCCTTCGAGGTCTTTTCCGTTGCGCGGTTGGACGAGGCGACACGTCGTGAAACGCCCTCGCCCTACGACGTCCAACTGATCGCCGAGGCGCCCGGGATCGTCCGGGCGACCGGCGGTTTGAAAGTGGTGGCCGATCACGGCATCGCCGATTGCCCGCCGCTCGACATGCTCGTTGTGCCTGGCGGCTGGGGCGTGCGTCGCGAATTGAGCAATGATCGCCTCATCGGCTGGATCGCCGCGCAACGAGCGAGGACGATGGCCTCGGTTTGCACGGGCTCGCTCCTTCTGGGCAAGGCCGGCTACCTTCAGGGGAAGCGGGCCACCACGCATTGGATGGTCCTGGATTGGATGCGGGAGCTCTTCCCCGAAACCAAGGTGGTCGATGACGAACACGTCGTTGAGGATGGAGACCTGATCACTTCGGCGGGCATCTCCGCGGGGGTCGACATGGCCTTGCGTTTGGTCGGGCGCGACCATGGCGAGGCGATCGCGCGGGCCACCGCGCGGTACATGGAGTACCCGTATCCCGAGGACAATCGTCGGCGTGTTTGATGTCCTCAGAAGTCGGCCCGTATCGAAGACCGTTGCTACAGTTCGTCGATGTGCTTGGGCCAGTCGTCCTTGAGCAGGCGTGAGAGAGAGCGGTCGGCGAGCACCTTTCCGCCGGTTTGGCAACGCGCGCAGTAGTTCGTCTCGCGGGCGGCGTAGCGGATTCGCTGGACGGGGGCCTCGCAGACGGGACACGGCCGGCCGAATCGGCCATGCACGGCCATGTCCGACCGGAAGGCCGTCACGCCTTCCGGAAAGGCGTCGCCCGCCTCCACCCTGAGCCGTTCGGTCCATTCGCGAAGGACATCGCGTGTCGCAGCGAAAAGCCGCTCGATTTCGACTTCGGTCAGCTTGCGTGTCAAGGTCAGGGGAGATAACCCAGCGCGGTGCAAGGTTTCATCGGAGTAAGCGTTGCCGATCCCGCTGAAGGAGTGCGGGTCGGCAAGTGCCCTTTTGAGGGTGTGGTTTTCCCGGAGCAAGACGGCGCGGAACTCGGCGAGCGTGGCCGCTTCGACCTCCAGCCCGCCTGGGTCGTGGGCCTTCCAGGCTTCTGGTCCGCGCAAAACGGTGAGCGAGGCCCGATGCTTGCCGCCCGCCTCGGTGAGCAGGAGCGACCCATGATGGAAATCGAACGCGGCCAGCGAACTCTTGGCGGTGAGTCTCACACCAGGCGACTTCCAATGCAGGCGACCCGCGATCATGAGATGAAGGATCATCCAGAGATCGTCATCCAGCCCAAGGACGATCCGCTTCCCCATGCGCCGGACATCACGCACCGTTTTCCCGTGTGACGCTTCCAGGGGCGGGTCGAACGTCCGCAGTAGAAAGGGGCCCCGGACCCGCGCTGCGGTGAGGACCTCGCCCACGACCCTTCTCTGAAGGGCCTCGACATAGATCGTCACGTCGGGGAGTTCCGGCATGGCAAGGCCCCTTCGGTCCTGCGGGCTCGACGCATCGCGACCTTCAAATGTACACGATTTTCTCGAATCCTCATCGCCCGCTTGGGGCCCGCCTCGGCCGGTAAGGCCCAACGAACCCACATGAATAAGGTCAGGTATGGCTTGTGACCCGGCCCCTGAATTTCATACGCTCGATTGGCCGAGGTCCCTCGAATCGGAGGGACCAAATTGTGCCTGCGGTGCGAACGCGGCGACTGAGGCGGGGGACACGCCCCCGAGGGACCGTCCATGAACCCGATCGTCTTCGCCATGCGCCACCCGATCACGACCCTGATGCTGGTCGTGGCGCTGATTTCCGGCGGCGTGCTGGCCCTGAATAAGATGCGAGTGGACATCTTCCCATCGCTGAACACACCTAAGATCTACGTCTTCCTGGATTATGTCGGCATGGCACCCGACCAGATGGAAGGCTTCATGGTCAATCAACTCGAACTGTTTTTCCAATACGTGGACGGCATTGAGGACATCGACACCAAGAACATCCAGCAAGTCTCTCTCTGTGAAATCTCGTTCTTCCCCGGCACCGACATGGGTCAGGCGATGGCCCAGGTAGTGGCGATGTCCGACCGGGCGATGTCGTGGATGCCCAAGGGGACCTTGCCGCCCATGATCATGCGCATGGACTCCGGCAGCGTGCCCGTCGGCTACCTCGTGATGGAGAGTGAAGAGACGTCGCTGGGCAAGATGGGCGACCTCGCGCAGAACATCATTCGACCGCTCGTGCAAAAATATGTTCCTGGGACGGTGGCGATCTCCCCGTTCGGTCCCAACATGCGGTCGATCGTCGTGATGGTCGACCCCGACAAGATGCGCAACTACAACCTGCGACCACAGGACATCGTGGGGGCCTTGTCGCAGGGGAACACGGTGGTCCCCGCCGGCAACGTTTACATCCGCGACTCGATGCCGATGGTGGCCAACAACGCGACCGTCCCCAACATCCAGGAACTGGGGTCGATCCCGCTGCGCATGGAAAAAAATGTTTA
>CALLYK010000543.1 GCA_937858365.1 uncultured Isosphaeraceae bacterium
GAGCAGGCGTTGTAGGTCGTCGGTCCGCGGCAGCCGACCTTGTAGAGGCAGTAGCCCTTGCGCGAGCCCTCGTCGTCGAACACTTCCGCGAACTGGCCCGCGTCGAAGGGGTCCATCCCCAACGCCTCTCCCGGACGACTTGAGTGGACGAACGGCGATCGCTCGCAGTTCCCACCCTATGGTGCCTCCCATGGCGGAAGACAACAGTGAGGCTCGACCTAGTGAGCCGCGCGACGCGGAGGCCCTCACCGCGCTCTTTCTCAAGCATCGCGACCGCCTCCGCCGGATGGTCCGCCTGCGACTGGACCGCAGGCTGCTCGGCCGCGTGGACCCTTCCGACGTGCTCCAAGAGGCCTATCTGGACATCGCGCGCCGGGCCGAGGAGTATCTCGCCAACCCGGCGATGCCCCCCTTCCTCTGGCTCCGCTTCCTGACCGCCCAAAGGCTCATGGCGATGCACCGCCAACACCTGGGGGCCCGAATGCGGGACGCCGGTCGCGAGGTCTCCCTGCATCGCGGCGCCATCCCCCGGGCCACGTCCTACTCGTTGGCCGAACACCTGGTCGGGCGGTTCGGTTCCGCCAGTCAGGCCGCGATTCGCGCCGAGCTCCAAACACGTTTGCAGGTCGTCCTCAACGGCATGGACCCGATCGATCGCGAAGTCCTGGCCTTGCGCCATTTCGAGGAACTCTCCAACGCGGAGACCGCCGAGGTCTTGGGACTTGGGAAATCGGCCGCCAGCAATCGCTACATTCGGGCCTTGAAACGCCTGAAGGACCTCCTCCAAGCCGACCCCGAAAAGTTCGAGATTTGACGTTTGACTCGGCCCGCCGGTCCGAAGAAAATCGCGCGGGGCTGTGGACGCGCCGGGGCGCCTCGCAGTTCCTACCGGGTGAAGACCAACCTTCGACCGGAGGCCCCTGATGAGCCGTTGGGACACGATCGTCCGCGCCGGGCCGATCTTGGCGTTCGCATTGGCCGTGGCGACTGGCTGCGAGGACAACCAGGCCGGGACCATCTCGGCCAAGCGAGAGGACCTGAAGGGCCTTCAGGGGGCCGATGCCGACCCGGCCGTCAAGGCGTCGAAGAAGTCGCGCAAGGGCCGGGATGAGAACATCCGATCGCCGAAAGACCTGATCGGGGAGAAGAAGTCATGACCGACCGAAGTCCCATGTCGCCTAGACGGGGGTTCACCCTGATCGAGCTCCTGGTGGTGATCGCCATCATCGGTGTCTTGATCGGCCTTCTTCTGCCGGCCGTGCAGATGGCCCGCGAAGCGGCCCGGCGCATGCAGTGTACGAACAACTTGAAGCAACTCTCCCTCGCCTTGAACAACTACGCAGACGTGTACGGCGCCTTGCCGATGGGGACGCACACCGCGGCCTGCGAGGTCTTCGCGGGTCAGTGCGTGGACCACGGCCCCTTTCTGGCGATGCTGCCGCAGTTGGAACAAAACGCCCTCTTCCAGGCGATGAACTTCGACCGCAGCCTGTACATCGCCGCGAACACGACCATCTTCGAGACGGGCGTCAAGACCCTGTGGTGTCCTGCCGACAACACCGCGAACAAGTACGAAGTCTCCGACCTTTTCGAAACGTCGAACAACCACATCTATTTGACAAGTTACGTGCTCAGCGCCGGGACCTGGGTCCACTTCACGCTGAATCGAATCCGCCTGAGCCAGAACAACGGCCTTTTCTTTCCGATCACATCCGTCCGGCCGGCGGAAGTGACGGACGGGACGAGCCACACGATCGCCCTGGGGGAACGGGCCCACGCCCTGTTGACGAAAGACACGGCCTACAACTTCAGTTGGTGGGCCGACGGCGGCATCGGCGACACGATGTACACGTCGCTCTTCCCCCTCAACCCTCAAAAGCGTCTCAAGGACGGTTCACTCCCCTTCACCAACTCGCTCTACTACGCGAGTTCGGCGTCGAGCATGCATCCCGGCGGGGCGAACTTCGCGATGCTCGACGGCTCGGTCCGGTTCATCAAGGACACAGTGAATAGCTGGACGATTGACCCCGCCACTAACCTGCCTCCGGGTTTGAGCCAGGGAGGCAGCCCCGTGCTCTATCAGTTCGGGCCGGGGTTCGAGATGGGGGTCTATCAGAGGTTGCACACGAGAAACGGTGGCGAAATCATCAACACGGGGGCGTATTGAACAACGCCCCACATGGAGAGGGGGCCCGCCTTTTCGTGGTCGCCGCGGGGCGCGATTAGCGTCCTCCGCGCGTCCTCGCGAGGTCTCATGAGATACGCCCCTCCAGAAGAGTCGGGAGCTTGCCACCATGCCGGGACCCAATTCCAGCGATGATCGCAACCCCGTCGAACGGCTCGCCGAAGAGTTCCTGGAACGCCGGCGGCGCGGCGAACACCCTCCTCTTTCCGAATTCGTCCAGCGCTTCCCCGAACTCGAAGGGGAGATCCGCGACCTGTTCCCCGCGCTCGCCTTGATGGAGCGCCTCAAGCCCGACGACGACGACGTCACCGGCGATTTCGTAAGCGCCAAGGCGCCGCGACCCGGCGAGGTCCCCGCCCAACTCGGCGACTTCCGCATCCTCCGCGAGGTCGGCCGCGGTGGCATGGGGATCGTCTTCGAGGCCGAGCAGGAATCGCTGGGACGACACGTCGCCCTCAAGGTCCTCCCCTCGCACGCGCTGCTCAATCCGAGCCACCTCCTACGCTTCCGCCGCGAGGCCAAGGCCGCCGCGAAGCTCCACCACACCAACATCGTGCCGGTCTTCGGCGTGGGCGAGACCGACGGCCTGCATTACTACGTGATGCAGTTCATCACCGGCTCGGGACTCAATGACGTCGTCGAGGAACTCAAACGCATCCGAGCGGCGGCCAAGGCCCCCGCGCACGCAAGCCCCGACACGAAACCCAAGTCGGCCCCGACCGATCGGGCCCGCGGACTCGCCCAGGGAATGCTCACGGGCCGGTTCGCCGAGACCGAGACCGACCCCGCCGAGGCGACCGCCGACGCTCCCCGAAGAGATGGGCCGCCGGCCGCGCCATCCGCCGAGGTCTTCGGCCACAGCGCGATCCTCTCCAGCGGCCCCGGCCGCGACTTCGCCAAAGAGGTCGCGCGGCTGGGCCTTCAGGTCGCGGGCGCTTTGGCCCATGCCCACAACCAGGGGGTCCTGCATCGCGACATCAAACCGTCGAACCTGCTCCTCGACGTGGAGGGTACACTTTGGGTCGCCGATTTCGGTCTGGCCAAGGCACTCGCCGATCGCGACGACCTGACCCACGAAGGGGACATCGTGGGCACCCTGCGCTACATGGCCCCCGAACGCTTTCGCGGCGAGGCCGACGAGCGTAGCGACCTCTACGCCCTGGGCCTGACCCTCTACGAACTCCTGACCCTGCGCCCCGCCTTCAACGAGACCGAGCGCGATCGTCTGATCCATCAGGTCACCACCGAGGTCCCGCCGCGCCCGCGCGCACTCGATCCCGAGGTCCCCCGCGACCTGGAGACGATCATCCTCAAGGCGATCGAGCGCGAGCCCGAACATCGCTACGCGACCGCGGAGAGACTCGCCGAAGACCTGGAGCTCTTCCTCGCCGATCGGCCGATCAAGGCCCGCGAGGTCGGCCCGATCGAGCGTCTGTTCAAATGGGCCCGACGCAAGCCGGCGATCGCGGCCCTGGTCGCCTCGCTGGCGGCGGCGATCGTTGTTGGCTTCGCGGGCGTCACCTGGCAGTGGCGCGTGGCCTTGGTCGCGCGCGATCAATCGCGAACGAACGAGGCCCGGGCCCTCAGCAGTCTCCACGACGGCCTGGAGACCGTGAATCGATTCTGCACCCTGGTCAGCGAGGAGGAACTGCTCGAACAACCCCGGATGTTGCCCCTACGCCAGGGGCTTCTGACGCTCGCGCGGGAGACGTACCAGTCGTTCCAGCGTCAGCATGCGGACGACAAGACCCTGCGCCTCGAGTTGGCCTTGAGCTATCAGCGTTCGGCCCGCCTTTCGAGCGAGCTGGGCGAGGAGGCCGTGGCCCACAGCCAGTACATCCGCGCGCGCAACCTTCTGGAAGAACTCCGCCGCGAGGCCCCGGGAGGACCTGAAGCGGCCTTGCGCGTCGTCCGCTGCTACCTGGAGATGGAAGATGATTTGCGACTCAGCGATTACCTCTACCAGTGGCACACGATGAATGCCAACCTGATCCTCAAGGAGGACCATCCCGCCCTCGACCTGATGCGCCCCCTGATCGCCGAGGCGCCCGCGGACCCGGAGTACCTGCTTCTGCTGGGCCGCTGTTACGACGTGGTCGCGATGAGGGCCGAGAACGCGGGGGTCTTCGCCGGCGCCCGCAAGTCCGCGGCGAAGGGGGTGGAGACCCTGCGGCGGGCCCGCGAACTCGCACCCGACGACCCGTCCCCCGCGCGCTGGCTCGCCGCGTCTCTGGCGAACCTGGCCGAGCAATGCGATCACCGAGGCGAACGCCTCGCCCGCATCCAGGCCCTGGAGGAGTCTCTCGGGATCCTGATCGAGGTCCAAGGACGCTCGACCCCTTCGCGCCGTGATCGCCTGGAACGGGGCCAGGCCCTCACGCGCCTCGGGGTGGCCCTGGAAGACACCGGCCGATACACCGAGGCCCGCGAGCGACTCGAAGTGGCCCGGGACTTGCTTGACGAGATCGTGACCGAGGTCCCCGAGTCCTTCGAACCGCGCTACTGGTTGGTCATCGCCAAGCAGGGCCTCGCCCGCGAGGCCGAGGCCCGGGGCTCGAGCGCCGCCATCTCACTGTTCACGGATTCGATCGAGCTCATCGAGGAGGTCCCGGAGGCCCGTCGCACCCGGCGCGGCCGGCTCGCGCTGCTACGAGGGATCGTGGACCGCTTCCAGGCCAAGCTGGCTCGCGGTCCCGTTGGAGCGGAGGAACGCGAGGAGTTAGCGAGCCAACTCGACCAGGCCCTGCGCGACCACGACCGCTCCAACGTCCTCCGGGACGGCCCGCGCACGATCCTCGAGGTCCGGGGCAAGCGACTCTTCGCGCTGGCCGCCGCGACCGATGCCGGCGAGGTCCTCGCCATCCGGCGCGAAGAGGCCCGTGAGGCCCGCCTTGATGCGGAGAGGCGGCCGGACAATCTCAGCGCGCGCATGGACGCGGCGCGCGCGATGGTCGAACTCGCGTCTCTCTCGCCCGACCGCGACGAGGCGCGCTCGACCCTGGAAGGGGCCTTCGATCTCTTGAAGGGGCCGTCCACCGAAGAGGACGGAGACCCTCGCCTGCGAGCGACAAGGGCCTTCGCTTGGGAGACCCGCGCCCGACTCGAAGGCGACCGCGACGCGGCCGGACAGGCCGTCGCCCTCTGCGCGGACCTCGCGAGGATCGAGCCGACCTTCATGTACGAACTGGCCTGCGCCTCGGCGGTCCAAGGTGAATTGACCGACGAGAGGGCCAACGAGGAGAGGGCCTTCCAAGCCCTTCAAGAAGCCATCGCGGGCGGCCTCGACAACGTCCACCAACTCCGCGCCGACCCGCGACTGCGGGCCTTGCGCGCCTCGCCCGCGTTCGCCGAGAGGGTCCGCGTCGCGCCTCAGCGCCAGTAGCGGGCGTCGAACTCGGGCGCGGCGTTCGTGGGCCTCGCCTCGACGAACTCGCCGGCCATCACTCTTTTGAAAAGGTCGTAAGGGCACGAGTCTCGGAAGCGGAGATGGACCTTGTAAGGCCCCTTGCGACCAAGCGGTCGCACATGGACGACTTCCAGCGCTTGCCAGTCCTGGTCGGAGTCGTCCCCCAGGCCCGTCTTGATCCCGACCTCCGCGGCCCCAGTCGGCTCGACGGCGCTCTTGATCCCCATGCCACCCATGCTGAAGTCCAACAACAGACACGGCTCCGCATGATAGACGCCATCTTTCCACCACCCCATGGTCACATCACGATTGGCCGGCACATATCGGCAAGTCGCGCGACGTTCCGCGCCGCCGCAGCCGCCACGGTTGAAGAGTCCCCTTCGTCGGAGATCCATGGCCTTCGTCCCTCAATGACAAACCCTCGGGAAGTCCTCAGCGACGTTCCCTGACGTTCGATCAAACTCCTCCCTCAATACTCTAGGTCATCTTTTGGAGATGCTGAGGACGACCCCCGACCGCGTCTCTCTCGACCCACAGACGCGACCCCGAGACCTCACAAACCAGCGGAAAAAAGCGGAGGGGGTGGGATTCGAACCCACGGAAGGCTTTCACCTTCTACGGTTTTCAAGACCGTCCCGATCGTCCACTCCGGCACCCCTCCGATCGACCCTCACTCTTCCTCCGTCCTCGGGGCCACTTCGTCCAAGACCTCGTCCGACACATAAATCGGCGCGTCCACCGTCACCGCCACCGCGATCGCATCGCTGGGCCGCGCGTCCACTTCCAGCATCTCTCCTTCATGTTTGATACGCAACTTCGCGAAATATGTGTGCTGCTTCAACTCGCTGATCACCACGTCTTGCAACTCCCCGCCCAACGCCTCAATCGAGTGGGCCAGCAGGTCGTGCGTCAGAGGGCGCGGCGAGGATTGACCCCGTACGCGCCGGTCGATGCTGGTCGCCTCGAAGATCCCAATCACGATCGGAAACGAACGTTCACCGTTCACTTCTTTGAGATAAATCACCTGTTGTTCTTGGTTCTCGCTGATGATGATCCGGGTCAACTCCATCTGCACGTCCACGTTGACGCCCCTTTCACCCCGGACTCGATCGCCTTCATCGCAGGCATCTCGTTCCTCTCCTTTCGATGATAGGGACGCCGGCGCGGGGCGTCAACGAGTCGCGCCCAGCCCCGCCAACAAGGCCCGCAACGAGGTCTCCTGCGCCTCCAATTCCGAGAGCTTCGCTCGCTGAGACGCGACCACCTCCGCGGGCGCCCGGCTCACGAACGATTCGTTCCCGAGCTTGGCACGGACGCTCGCCAGTTGCTTCGCCAGGTCGCCAAGGGCCTTCGTGTGCCTGGCCCGCTCCGCCTCCACGTCGATCAGCCCCGACAGCGGCAAGATCACCTCGGCGTCGGCCAGGACGGCCACGGCGCTATCGGCGGGACGATCGGCCCGGGACGTCAGCGTCAGCGATTCCGCGTTCGTCAACGACTTGATAAACGCCAGGCCCGGGCGGAGCGTTTCGGCCACGTCGTCGCCCGCCACGACGATCGGCGCGACCTTGGTCGCCGAGGGCACGTTGCGCTCCGCGCGCAAGTTGCGGATCGCCGCCGTCACCTCTTGCCAGCGGCCCACGATCGCCTCGGCACGCGGGTCCTCCCACGACTTCGGATACTCAGGCCACGGGGCGATGCAAACGCTCTCGGCCGCGACGCTGCCATCACGGTTCGGCGCCGTCCCATTGAGCGCCTGCCAGATTTGCTCCGTCACAAAGGGCATGATCGGGTGCAAAAGGCGGCAGAGGCCGTCAAGCGCCGTCGCCAGCACGCGCTGGGCGAGCGGTCTGGACTCCGGGTCGCGCAGGCGCCCCTTCAGGAACTCCAGGTACCAGTCGCAGAAGTCGTTCCAGGTGAAGTCACGCAGCTTCCGGGAGACGTCGGCGAAGGCGAACCGCTCCAGGTCGGCGGTCGTCTCGGCGGCCGTTTGCGAAAGGCGGCTGAGCAGCCAGCGGTCCTCCACCGGCAATGCCGCCGGGTCGATCGACCCGGGCGTGTGTCCCTCCAAGTTCATCAGGGCGAAGCGCGCCGCGTTCCAGAGCTTGTTGGCGAACGGCCTCGCCAATTCAAATCGCTCCGACGTGTTCACTTCACGTCCATCGGCAAGTCTTACGATCTCCACGGGCATGCGAATGTCTTGTGTCTCGGTGGCCAGCGAGGCCAGACCGAAGCGCAGCGCATCGGCGCCGTAAAGGTCGATGATGTCCACGGGGTCCACGCCGTTCCCCTTCGATTTCGACATTCGCTCCCCCTTGCCGTCGAGGATGACGGAGTGGATGTAAACATCGCGGAAGGGGACTTCGCCGCGGTTAAACTGGCCGAAGATCACCATGCGGGCGACCCAAAGCGTGATGATGTCGCGGGCCGTCGAGAGGACGCTCGTGGGATAGAAGCGGGCCAGTTCCGGCGTCTCCTCGGGCCAGCCCAGCGTGGAATGGGGCCATAGGGCCGAGCTGAACCAGGTGTCGAGCACGTCGGGGTCGCGTTCGAGGGTGTGGTCGGTACCGAGCGCGTCGGCAGGCAAGTCTTGCTCCGCGCAAACGAGCCAGCCGCCCGATTCGGAACGCCGCCAGCAAACGTCGTCGCGCTCGCCGAAGGCCCGGCGCAGGTCTTCCTCGTCGCAGTGCGCGTACCAGATCGGGATGCGGTGGCCCCACCATAGTTGGCGGCTGACGCACCAGTCGCGCTTTTCGGCGAGCCAGTCGATGTAGCTCTTGG